>NZ_BAAGPL010000005.1:144987-211178 GCF_054784195.1 Kocuria himachalensis | reverse complement strand
CGCCGGGTGGTCGCCGTGCGGAGCAGCCGGGGGTCGCGCTCGACCGGGCCGGCGGATCAGGAGAGGGAGTCCTGGATCTCGCCGATCATGGCCGGGAAGTTGTCCAGGCCGAAGCCGACCAGGTACCAGCTCGCGCTGTCCACGTAGGTGATCCGGTCCTGCTGCGCCGCGGAGGTGCCGTTGACGAGCTCGTTGTCGAGCACCTGCTGGGCGGCCTCGCCGCCGGACTGGCCGATGGCGGTGTCGCGGTCCAGGACGAAGAGGTGGTCGGGGTCCGCGGCGGCGATCGCCTCGAAGGAGACGGCCTCGCCGTGGGTGCCCTCGGCCTGGACGTCGGCGGCGGACTCGAAGCCCAGCAGGTCGAAGACGATGTTGCCGAAGCGCGAGTTCGGGCCGTAGGCGTTGACCTCGCCGGCGCTGGTCAGCACGAACATCGCGGTGCCGGCCTCGGCGGTGCGGGCCTTCGTCTCCTCGACCTGCTCCTCGATGGCGGCCAGCCGCTCCTCGACCTCGGTCTCCTTGCCGAAGATCTCGCCGAGCGTCCGGGACTGGTCGGTGAAGGAGTTCAGCGCGTCGGTCTGGTCGAGCGAGAGGTCCACGGTGGGGGCGATCTCGGCGAGCTCGTCGTAGAAGTCGGCGGTGCGCCCCGAGATGATGATCAGGTCCGGGGCGGCCTCGGCGACGGCCTCCAGGTCCGGCTCCTTCATGGACCCCGCGTTGACGTACTCGTCCGACCCGTACTCGGAGAACTGCTCCGGCAGGCTGCCGCCCTTCGGCAGGCCCTGGACGTCCTCGTCCAGCGCCTGCATCGAGTCGAGGACCCCGAGGTCGAACGTGATCACGTTCTGCGGGTCCACGGGGACGTCCGTGGTGCCCTGCGCGTGCTCCACGCTGACGGTCTCCGCCGAGGCGGCGCTCGGCGAGCCCTCCTCGGTGGTCGCCGCGCCGGAGGTCGAGCAGCCCGCGAGGGCCAGGGCCGAGACGGCGGCCAGCAGGGCGGTGGAGCGGTGTCGGAGAGTGCGGTTCATGGTCTTCCTTCGTGCAGGGGGCGCCGGCGTGCTCCGGGGCGGAGGACACCGGCGGGGTCCGGTGGGCGCGACGAACCCGCACACCGGTGTGCGGGGACGACGGGGAGGGCACCGCTGCTCGGCCGAGGTAAGGGTTGCCTTACCGCTCAACCTAGAGGGTCGTGCGGGCGTGAGGCAAATCATTGGCGAACACCGGCGTGACGTAATTCGTTCAGCGCCGTTCCCGGCCGCCCCGCCCATTGGCACTCGCCTTGACCGACTGCCAGCCCCCTCCTACAGTTGGCCTTGGCACTCTCCGGGTGAGGGTGCTAAGGGCCAGGCGATCGACCGGCACCGCGACGGCGGTCGGTGCGCCGACCGGCCCGAAGCCCGACGGCGGGCTCCGCCCGCGGTCGCCCACCGTTTTCCACCCCTACAGACAAGGAGAGATCGTGTCGGTCTCCATCAAGCCTCTCGAGGATCGCATCGTCGTCCAGCCGCTCGCCGCTGAGCAGACCACCGCGTCCGGTCTCGTCATCCCGGACACCGCCAAGGAGAAGCCCCAGGAGGGCAAGGTTCTGGCCGTCGGTCCCGGTCGTGTCGACGACTCCGGCAACCGCATCCCGGTCGACGTCAAGGAGGGCGACGTCGTGATCTTCTCCAAGTACGGCGGGACCGAGGTCAAGTACAACGGCGAGGAGTACCTGGTGCTCCCGGCCCGCGACGTGCTCGCCGTCGTCGAGAAGTAGACCGGGCCGCACCGACCCGGCGCAGACCGCGCAGTCCTGACGAAGGGTGCCCGCCGCACGCCCCGCTGTTCCGGCGGGCCCGCGGCGGGCACCCTTCGCCGATCCAGATCCCCGACATCCGCTGGCGACCCCAGCCACCCCAGAAGGAGCTCTTCGCCCATGGCCAAGCAGCTGGCGTTCGACGACGCCGCCCGCAAGTCCCTCGAGAACGGCGTCAACAAGCTCGCCGACACCGTCAAGGTCACCCTCGGCCCGCGCGGGCGCAACGTGGTGCTCGACAAGAAGTGGGGCGCCCCCACCATCACCAACGACGGCGTGACCATCGCCCGCGAGGTCGAGCTCGACGACCCGTACGAGAACCTCGGGGCCCAGCTCGCCAAGGAGGTGGCGACCAAGACCAACGACGTCGCCGGCGACGGCACCACCACCGCCACCGTGCTCGCCCAGGCCCTGGTCAAGGAGGGCCTGCGCAACGTGGCCGCCGGGGCCGACCCGCTGAGCCTCAAGCGCGGCATCGAGAAGGCCGTCGAGGCCGTCTCCGAGCGCCTGCTCGAGAACGCCCGCCCCGTGGAGGGCGCCAACGTCGCCCACGTGGCGACCATCTCGGCGCAGGACCCGGCGATCGGCGAGCTCATCGCCCGGGCCTTCGAGACCGTCGGCAAGGACGGCGTCATCACGATCGAGGACGGCTCGAGCACCGAGGTCGAGCTCGACGTCACCGAGGGCATGCAGTTCGACAAGGGCTACCTGTCCCCGTCCTTCGTGACCGACGCCGAGCGCCAGGAAGCGGTCATGGAGAACTCCCTGGTGCTGCTGTACCAGGGCAAGATCTCCTCCGTCCCGGAGCTCATGCCCGTGCTGGAGAAGGTCCTCCAGGCCAAGAAGCCGCTGACCATCATCGCCGAGGACGTCGAGGGCGAGGCCCTGTCCACCCTGGTGGTCAACAAATTGCGCGGCACCCTCGACGTCGTGGCCCTCAAGGCCCCCGGCTTCGGCGACCGCCGCAAGGCGATCCTGCAGGACCTCGCCGTCCTCACCGGTGGCCAGCTCATCACCAGCGAACTGGGCATCAGCCTCGACCAGGTCACGCTGGAGCAGCTGGGCACCGCCCGCCGCGTCACGGTCACCAAGAACACGACCACCCTGGTCGACGGCGGCGGCACCCAGGCCGAGATCGAGGACCGGGTCGCCACGATCCGCGCCGAGGCCGAGCGCAGCGACTCCGAGTGGGACCGCGAGAAGCTGCAGGAGCGCCTCGCCCGCCTGGCCGGCGGCGTCTCCGTGATCAAGGTCGGCGCGGCCACCGAGGTGGAGGCGAAGGAGCGCAAGCACCGCATCGAGGACGCCGTGTCCTCGACGCGCGCGGCCCTCGAGCAGGGCATCGTCTCCGGCGGCGGCACCGCCCTCGTGCAGGCCGCGAAGGTCCTCGACGAGTCCGACCTCGGGCTCACCGGCGACGCCGCGACCGCCCTCGGCATCGTCCGCCGCGCCCTCCGGCAGCCGCTGTACTGGATCGCCCAGAACGCCGGCCAGGACGGGGCCGTGGTGGCCTCCCGCGTGGCCGAGCTCGAGGCCGGCCACGGCTACGACGCCGCCACCGGCGAGTACGTCGAGATGGTCGGCGCGGGCATCATCGACCCGGTCAAGGTCACCCGCTCGGCGCTGCAGAACGCCGCGTCCATCGCGGCGCTCGTGCTGACCACCGAGACGCTCGTGACGGACAAGCCCGCCGACGACGACGGGCACAGCCACCAGCACTGACCGACAGCACCGACCCGGCTCGCCCTCGGACCCGTCCCACCACCGGTGGGGCGGGTCCGTCGCCGTCCCGGGGTGCGCACCGTGACCTCCGGTAGAGTGCGGGGGTCCGCCCGACCACTGCCGCGCCCCCAGCGGCACGGTGTTCCCAGGAGATGCCCATGACGACCCTCGGTGAGCAGAGCACGCCCGCCGGTGTCGAGCCGGCCACGGCCCGGCGGGTGGCCCGGTACGCCGGGTTCCGCCCCGAGGTGCAGGGGCTGCGGTTCGTCGCGGTGCTGCTCGTGGTGGTCTACCACGTCTTCCTGGACCGGGTGTCCGGGGGCGTGGACGTCTTCCTGCTGATCTCGGCGTTCTTCCTGACCCTGTCCTTCGTGCGCAAGCTCGAGGCGGGGCGCCCGCTGGCGCTGGGACGGTACTGGCTGCACGTGTTCAAGCGGCTGCTGCCCCTGGCGGTGCTCACCGTCCTGGCCACCCTGGTGCTGGCGTGGTGGTTCTTCCCGGAGGCGCGGATCGACCGGGTCCGCACGGAGGCCCTGGCCTCGGTGTTCTACGTGGAGAACTGGGCGCTGGCGCTGGCCCAGGTGGACTACTACGCGGCCGACGACTCCACGGCCTCCCCGTTCCAGCACTTCTGGTCCCTGTCGGTGCAGGGACAGGTGTTCCTGCTGTGGCCGCTGGTGTTCGGGGCGGCGTGGCTGGTGTGCCGGAGCGGGCGGTGGCGGCCGGTGCCGGTGCTGGCCGTGTGCTTCGGGCTGATCTTCGCGGTCTCCCTCGCGTGGTCGGTGCACACGACCGCCACGGACCAGGCGTTCGCCTACTTCGACACCCGGGCCCGGCTGTGGGAGTTCGCCCTGGGCTCGCTGCTGGCTCTGGCGGTGCCGTACCTGCACCCGCCGCGGGCGATGCGCGTGGCGCTGGGCTGGGCCGGGATGGCCAGCATGGTCTCGGTCGGGGTGCTGATCGACGTGCAGGGCGCCTTCCCGGGATGGATCGCGCTGTGGCCGCTGCTCTCGGCGGCGGCGGTCATCGTCGCCGGACAGTCCGGCTCCCCGTTCGGCCTGGACCGGCTCCTGGCCTCCCGGCCGCTGGTGCGGCTGGGGGACGCCTCGTACGCGCTGTACCTGGTGCACTGGCCGCTGCTGATCACCTACCTGGTGCTGCGGGACCGGCCGGTGGCCGGTCCGCGGTCGGGGGTCGTGATCATCCTGGTCTCCCTGGTGCTGGCGGTGGCCGCCACGAAGCTGGTGGAGCGCCCGTTCCAGCGGTGGGCGTGGCCCGAGCGGGACAAGCGGCGGCTGGCGGTGTCCGTGGCGGTGAGCCTGGCGCTGGTCGCGGTGCCGGTGCTGGTGTGGCAGCAGGCCGACGCGCGGCGGGCGGCGGTGCTGGCGGAGCAGGCCGCCCGCAACAATCCGGGGGCCGCGGTGCTGGAGCCGGGCTTCGAGTTCCGGGGCGACCCGGACGCCCCGACCCTGCCCCTGGCCTCCGCGCTGGGCGACGAGTGGGTGGGACTGCCCGAGCCCTGCTCCGGGGCGTTCGCCCCCGAGCAGGAGGTCCTCGAGCAGTACTGCCGCCAGAGCCCGGCCCTGCCGGATCCCGAGCGCACGATCGCGGTGGTCGGCAACTCCCACATGGAGCAGTTCATGGGCGCGGTGATCCCCCTCGCGGAGGAGCGCAACTGGCAGCTCGTCGCCGTGCTGCAGCCGGGCTGCGCCTTCGCGGTGCGCCCGGAGGGGGACGCGTGCCACGCGGGCAACGACGCGGCGATCGAGTACGTGGAGCGGCTCGCGCCGGACGCGGTCATGACGACCTCGACCTACGCGGCCCGGATGGACGGCCCCGCCGAGGCCCTGGTCGGCGGGTTCCCGGAACTGGTCGACCGCCTCACGGGCCAGGGCATCGACGTCGTCGGCTTCCGGGACAACCCCCGGTTCGACTTCAACCCCTACGAGTGCGCCGAGCGCCACGGCCAGGACGCCGAGCAGTGCCGCGTCCCCGTCGAGCAGGTCCTGGCCCCCGTCAACCCGGCCGACGCCCTCCAGGACCGGAACGGCTTCGCCTCGCTCGACCTCACCGACCTCATCTGCCCGGAGGGACTGTGCCGCCCCGTGGTGGGCAACGTGCACGTCTTCTTCGACCCGCACCACCTCACGTGGACCTACGCGCGGACGATGGCGCCGGCCCTCGAGACGCGGCTCCCCGGCACGCTGCTCCAGGAGGTGCCCTCGTGAGCACGGTGCAGGCCGGTGCCCCGCGTCCGGGGCCGGGGGCCCCGTCCGCGGACGGCCCCGGAGGCGTCGATGCGGCCACGGCCCGGCGGGTGGCCCGGTACTCCGGGTTCCGCCCCGAGGTGCAGGGGCTGCGGTTCGTCGCGGTGCTGCTCGTGGTGGTCTACCACGTCTTCCTCGGCCGGGTCTCCGGCGGCGTGGACGTCTTCCTGCTGATCTCGGCGTTCTTCCTGACTCTGTCCTTCGTGCGCAAGCTCGAGGCGGGGCGCCCGCTGGCGCTGGGACGGTACTGGCTGCACGTGTTCAAGCGGCTGCTGCCCCTGGCGGTGCTCACCATCCTCGGCACCCTCGTCCTGGTGGCCGCCGTCTACCCCGGCTCCGACGCCGGGCAGTGGCGGTCCGAGGCGCTGGCCTCGGTGTTCTACGCGGAGAACTGGGCGCTGGCGCTGAGCGCCGTCGACTACTACGCCGCCGACCACTCGACCGCGTCGCCGTTCCAGCACTTCTGGTCCCTGTCCGTGCAGGGACAGGTGTTCCTGCTGTGGCCGCTGATCTTCGCCGCCACCTGGCTCCTCACGCGGCGGGGGACCCTCCGGCCCGTCCCCGTCCTGGTCGCGATGTTCGGCGCCGTGTTCCTGGCCTCCCTGGCGTGGTCGGTGCACAGCACGGCGGCGCAGCAGGAGTTCGCCTACTTCGACACCCGCACCCGGCTGTGGGAGTTCGCCCTCGGATCGCTGCTCGCCCTCGCCCTGCCGTACCTGAGGCCGCCGCGGACCGCCCGAGTGGCCCTGGGCTGGCTGGGGCTGGCCAGCATGGTCTCGGTGGGCGTGCTCGTCGACGTGCAGGGGGCGTTCCCCGGGTGGATCGCGCTGTGGCCGCTGCTCTCGGCGGCCGCGATCATCGTGGCCGGCCGGACCGGGTCCCCGTTCGGGCTGGACCGGATCCTCGCCTCGGCGCCCCTGGTGCGGCTGGGGGACTCCGCCTACGCCCTCTACCTCATCCACTGGCCGGTGCTGATCACCTACCTCGTGCTGCGCGACCGGCCCATGGCCGGGCCCCGCTCCGGGGTGGTGATCATCCTCGTGTCCCTGGTGCTCGCGGTGCTGGCCACCCGGCTGGTCGAGGACCGGTTCAAGGCCTGGGCGTGGCCGGAGCGGAACAAGCGGCGCCTCGCCGGGGTCGTGGTGCTCTGCCTCGCCCTGGTCGCCGCTCCCGTGCTCGCCTGGCAGCACGTGGAGGACCGGCGTGCCGACCGGATCCAGTCCGAGGCCGTCCGCAACAACCCCGGGGCCGCCGTCCTCGAGCCCGGCTTCGAGTTCCGCGGCGACCCGGACGCCCCGACCCTGCCCCTGCCGGAGGACCTGCCGAGACAGCCCGCCTCCCTCGGCGAGGCCTGCCCCGAGGACCTCGCCCTGCCGGAGGAGCTCCGCCGCTTCTGCCACGAGAGCGTCGCGCAGGCGGCCCCCGAGCGGACGGTGCTCGTGCTCGGCAACAGCCACCTGCAGCACTGGCTCCCCGCGCTGCGGCCCCTCGCGGAGGCCGAGCGGTGGCGGGTGCTGACCTGGATCCAGCCGGGCTGCTTCTACGCCGCCGCCGAGGACCAGCCGGGCTCGGAGAGCTGCCGGGCCTGGTTCGAGGGCGCCGAGCAGATGATCGGCACGGCCGACCCCGACCTCGTCGTGGTCCAGTCGACGTTCACGGACCAGGAGAGGGAGTTCCTCCGGCCCGGCCTGGAGCAGCGGATCCGCGAGCTCACCGACCGCGGGATCCCCGTCGTCGGGATCCGCGACACCCCCCGCTTCCCGGAGGCGCCGGCCGAGTGCGCAGTGCTGAACGGGGAGGACGACCCCCGGTGCACCTTCACGCACCCCATGGTGGGCACGCCCGATCCCGCGCTGCCGCTCGCCCGCGAGCTGCCGCTCTACTCGACCCTGGACCTCACCGACCTGATCTGCCCGGCGGGGCAGTGCCCGCCGGTCGTCGGCAACGTCTACGTGTACTGGGACGACGACCACCTCAGCCGGGTGTACTCGCAGAGCGCCGCCCCGGTCTTCGGCGAGCGGTTCCGGGAGGCCCTCAGCACGGACGGCCTCCGGCCCTGACCAGCACCCGGCCGCGGCGCCGGGACCCGCCGTGGGCACCGCCCCGCGCCGCCGTGCAGCCGTGCCGTGCGGCGCCGTCCGCGCCGGGACGCCCCCTGCCTCGGCGCCGCAGCACGGCGCCCCGTGCCTCGGCGCCGCAGCACGGCGCCCCGTGGGCGGGTGCCCCGCGCCGCGCCGGTCGTGCGATAAGGTCACGACGGGCCTTCCCCCGGCCCCGCCCCTCGTTCTTCCCCCTCGTTGTCCCCCTCGTTCTTCCCCCTCCGTTCGTCCTCCCCCCGTTCCCCCCTCCCGGCGCCGCCCCGCGGCCGCGCCGGGGACGCTCCCCCCTGGAGGTGCCCCGTGGCCACCGTGCACGCCACCGCTCCGCAACCGTCCACCGGGACCTCCGCAGGCGAGGACGCGGCGCAGCGGCGGGGAGGCCGGTACTCCGGGTTCCGCCCCGAGGTGCAGGGGCTGCGGGCGGTGGCGGTGCTGCTCGTGGTGGTCTACCACGTCTTCCTCGGCCGGGTCTCCGGCGGCGTGGACGTCTTCCTGCTGATCTCGGCGTTCTTCCTGACCCTGTCCTTCGTGCGCAAGCTCGAGGCGGGACGGCCCCTGGCGCTGGGACGGTACTGGCTGCACGTGTTCAAGCGGCTGCTGCCCCTGGCGGTGCTCACCATCCTGGCCACCCTGGTGCTGGTGGAGCTGTTCTACCCGGGCTACGACGCCGGGCAGTGGCGCTCCGAGGCGCTGGCCTCGGTGTTCTACGCGGAGAACTGGGCGCTGGCGCTGAGCGCCGTCGACTACTACGCCGCCGACCACTCGACCGCGTCGCCGTTCCAGCACTTCTGGTCCCTGTCCGTGCAGGGACAGGTGTTCCTGCTGTGGCCGCTGGTGTTCGGGGCGGCGTGGCTGATCGCGCGGAGGACCCGGTGGAGCCCCGTGCCGGTGCTGGCGGTGATCTTCGGGCTGGTCTTCGCGGCCTCCTTGGCGTGGTCGGTGCACAGCACGGCGGCGCAGCAGGAGTTCGCCTACTTCGACACCCGCACCCGGCTGTGGGAGTTCGCCCTCGGATCGCTGCTGGCCCTGGCCGTGCCCTGGATCCGGCCCGGCCGCAGGGGGCGCGTGGCACTCGGCTGGGCCGGGCTGCTGAGCATGGTCTCGGTGGGCGTGCTCGTCGACGTGCAGGGGGCGTTCCCCGGGTGGATCGCGCTGTGGCCGCTGCTCTCGGCGGCGGCGATCATCGTGGCCGGGCAGTCCGGGTCGCGCTTCGGCCTGGACCGGATCCTCGCCTCGGCGCCCCTGGTGCGGCTGGGGGACTCCGCCTACGCCCTCTACCTCATCCACTGGCCGGTGCTGATCACCTACCTCGTGCTGCGCGACCGGCCCATGGCCGGTCCCCGCTCCGGAGCGGCCATCGTCCTGGTCTGCCTGGTGCTCGCGGTGCTCGTCACCCGGCTGGTCGAGGACCCGCTCAAGCGCTGGGCCTGGCCCGAGCGGAGCCGGCTGCGGCTGGCCGCCGTGATCGTCGTGTGCCTCGCGGCGGTCGCGGTCCCCGTGACCGCGGCCCGGGTGGCCGAGGAGCGGCGGGCCCTCGAGATCTCCGCCGCCGCCGACCGCAACAACCCCGGGGCGGCCGCCCTGCTGCCGGGCTTCCGGTACCAGGGCGACCCGGACGCCGAGACCATCCCCGTGATCACCGGGGAGCCGTACGCCAAGCCGTCGCTCGGCGAGCCCTGCCCGCCCGGCACGGGGATCGACGAGCGCTTCCAGCAGTGGTGCTTCGACACCGTCCCGAACCCCGAGCCCTCCGCCACGATGCTGGTCATCGGCAACAGCCACGTGCACCAGTGGATCCCGGCCGTCGAGCTCCTGGCCGAGCGCAACGACTGGCGCGTGGTCACCTACATCCGCGGCAACTGCCTGTACGCCCTGCCGGAGGAGCAGGTGGCCGACCACGAGGCGTGCGCCCGCTGGCTCGAGGGCACCGACCCCGTGGTGGAGGCCGTGGGCCCGGACCTGGTGCTGGTGCAGGGCACCCGCAGCACGGACGAGGACCAGGAGCAGTTCACCCCCGGGATGGAGCAGCGCATCCGCGGGCTGGCGGAGCGCGGCATCCAGGTGGTCGGGCTGCGTGACAACGCCCGGTTCGACTTCGTCCCCGCACGCTGCGCCGCGGACCACGGGGCCGACGCCGCCGAGTGCACCGCCTCCCACGTGATCCTGGGCCCGGACAGCCCGCTGGCCCCGGTGGCCGAGCTGCCGCGGGTCACGATGGTCGACATGGGAGACCTCATCTGCCCGGACGGCACCTGCGCCCCGGTCGTCGGCAACGTGTTCACGTACTGGGACAACAACCACCTCACCGTCGAGTACGTCCGGACCCTGGCGCCCCTGTTCGCGGAACGGGTCGAGGAGGCCCTGCTCGCGGACGGGGCCGGGTTCCCCGTCGGGTCGTGAGAGCGGCCACAGCCGTCCGCCGGCCGGGGCCCGGCCCGTAGAATGGGTGCGACTCCCTCGAAGCTGAAAGGCCCCACCGTGTCGGATACCGCCGTCCCCACCGCCCTGTCCGAGGACCCCTTCGGGTTCACCGGCCTGACCTACGACGACGTCCTGCTGCTGCCCGGCAACACGGACGTCATCCCGTCCGAGGCGTCGACGCGCACCCGCCTGTCCCGGCGCATCAGCCTGGAGGTTCCGTTGCTGTCCGCCGCCATGGACACCGTCACCGAGTCCTCGATGGCGATCGCGATGGCCCGCCAGGGCGGCATCGGGGTGATCCACCGCAACCTCTCGATCCAGGACCAGGCCGAGCACGTGGACCGGGTGAAGCGCAGCGAGTCCGGGATGATCACCGACCCCGTGACCATCTCCCCGGAGGCGACCCTCGAGGAGCTGGACCGGCTCTGCGGCTACTACCGGGTGTCCGGCCTGCCCGTCGTGGACGCCGAGCAGAAGCTGCTGGGCATCATCACCAACCGCGACACCCGGTACCTGCCGGAGAGCGAGTTCCCGCGGCGACGGGTGCACGAGATCATGACGCCGATGCCGCTGATCACCGGCAAGGTCGGGATGGCGAAGGACGACGCCCACCAGCTGCTGGCGACCAACAAGATCGAGAAGCTGCCGCTCGTCGACGACGACGGCCGGCTCACGGGCCTGATCACGATCAAGGACTTCACCAAGGCCGAGCAGTACCCCCACGCCACCAAGGACGACGAGGGCCGGCTGCGCGTCGGCGCCGCCGTCGGCTTCTTCGGCGACGGCTTCGAGCGGGCCATGACCCTCGTCGAGGCCGGCGTGGACGCCCTGTTCATCGACACCGCCAACGGGCACTCCCAGGGCGTGCTGGACATGATCGCCCGGCTCAAGGCGGAGACCGCCGCCGCGCACGTCGACGTCATCGGCGGGCAGGCGGCCACCCGCCACGGCGCACAGGCCATCGTCGACGCCGGCGCGGACGCCGTGAAGGTGGGCGTGGGCCCCGGCTCGATCTGCACCACCCGCATCATCGCCGGCGTGGGCGTCCCCCAGATCACCGCCGTCAACGAGGCGGCGAAGGCGGCGATCCCGGCGGGCGTGCCCCTGATCGCCGACGGCGGCCTGCAGTACTCCGGCGACATCGGCAAGGCACTCGTGGCCGGCGCGGACTCCGTGATGGTCGGGTCCCTGCTCGCCGGCTGCGACGAGTCGCCGGGCGAGCTGATCTTCGTCAACGGCAAGCAGTTCAAGACCTACCGAGGAATGGGCTCCCTGGGGGCCATGCAGTCCCGCGGCAAGAACACCTCCTACTCCAAGGACCGCTACTTCCAGGCGGACGTCGCCAGCGACGAGAAGCTCATCCCCGAGGGCATCGAGGGCCAGGTCCCGTACCGCGGCCCGCTCTCGGCCGTGGTCCACCAGCTCGACGGCGGCCTGCGCCAGACGATGTTCTACGTGGGCGCCCACAGCGTCGAGGAGCTCAAGCACCAGGGCCGGTTCGTGCGCATCACGCCGGCCGGGCTCAAGGAGTCCCACCCGCACGACATCACGATGACCGTCGAGGCACCCAACTACCAGCGCTGAGCGACCGTCCGCAGCACCGTTCGGAAAGGACACCATGAGCTACGACATCGAGATCGGCCGCTCCAAACGCGCCCGCCGCACCTTCTCCCTGGACGAGATCGCCCTCGTCCCGTCGCGCCGCACGCGCGATCCCCGGGACGTGTCCACGGACTGGCAGATCGACGCCTACCGGTTCTCCATCCCCTTCCTGGGCGCCCCGATGGACTCGGCGACGTCCCCGGAGACGGCCATCGCCCTCGGCCGGGCCGGAGGACTGGGCGTGCTGGACCTCGAGGGGCTGTGGACCCGCTACGAGGACCCGCAGCCGGTGCTCGACGAGATCGCGGCGCTCTCCGGCGAGGACGCCCCGGCCTCCACGCGCCGGATGCAGGAGCTCTACGAGGCGCCCGTCCAGCCGGAGCTGATCACGGCCCGGCTGGCGCAGATCCGGGAGGCGGGCGTCATCGTCGCGGGGTCCCTGACGCCGCAGCGCACGGTGGAGCACTACCGCACCGTCCTGGACGCCGGCGTGGACGTCTTCGTGATCCGCGGGACCACGGTCTCCGCCGAGCACGTCTCCCGCAACCAGGAGCCGCTGGACCTCAAGAAGTTCATCTACGACCTCGACGTCCCGGTCATCGTGGGCGGCGCCGCGGGCTACACGCCCGCGCTGCACCTCATGCGCACGGGCGCGGCCGGCGTGCTCGTCGGCTTCGGCGGCGGCGCGTCCATGCGGATCCAGAACACGCTGGGGATCCACGCGGCCATGGCCACGGCGATCTCCGACGTCGCGGCCGCCCGCCGGGACTACCTCGACGAGTCCGGCGGGCGCTACGTCCACGTCATCGCCGACGGCGGCGTGGGGGTCTCCGGGGACGTCGTCAAGGCGCTCGCCATGGGCGCGGACGCCGTGATGCTCGGCACCGCGCTGGCCCGCACCGAGGAGGCGCCCGGACAGGGCTGGCACTGGGGCGCGGAGGCGCACCACGGGCAGCTGCCGCGCGGGCTCCGCACCCGCGTGGGCACCGTGGGCCCCCTGGAGGAGGTCCTCTTCGGGCCCTCCCGCCACGTGGACGGCACGTCCAACCTCGTGGGCGCGCTGCGCCGCTCGATGGCCACCACCGGGTACCTGGAGCTCAAGGAGTTCCAGCGCGCCGAGGTGGTCATCCGCGGCTGACCCGCGACCGGTCCGCGCGGGGCCCGTGCCGCCGCGCCGGCGCGGCACGGGCCCCGCGCGGAACTGGCGAACGCCCAGGAAGGCGCACTAGCCTTGTCGGGTGCTCACGACCGCCCTGCGCCCCCGCTCGATCCTCGCCCTGATCGTGAGTCTCGGGCTGGCCGTCGGTTTCGTGCTGCTGAGCCAGTGGCAGCTCGAGTCGAGCGAGCAGTCCCGCACCGTCGCGGACCCGGCGAAGGACGTGGCCGTCCCGCTCACCGAGGCCGTCGAGGCCGGTGCCCCCGTGACCGCCGCGCAGGCCGACCAGCTCGTCACCGTCACCGGCGACTACCGGGACGGGTCCACCGTGCTGGTGCCCGGCCGGCTGCAGGACGGGGCGGAGGGCTGGTGGGCCGTCACCGCCCTCACCGTCCCGGGCAGCCAGGAGCTGTGGCCGGACGGCGGCGGCGAGCTCACCCTCGCGGTGGCCCGCGGCTGGACCGCCGACCCCGCGTCCGTGCCCGAGGAGCCGGCGGGCGCCGTCGACGTCGTCGGCCGGTACCTGCCCGCCGAGGGCCCGGTGCCCGGCGAGGAGCTGCCCGCGGGCCAGGTGGGCACCGTGTCCCCGGCGCAGCTCACCAACCTCTGGGACGCCCCGCTGTGGTCCGGGTACCTGGCCGCCTTCGCCGAGAACCCCGCCGCCGCGCCGTTCCCGCTCGCCGAGGACGGGACCCTCGCCCCGGACGCCGCGCTGCTGGGCCCGGAGCTGTCCCGGCTCGACATCGACCAGCAGCCCACGGACGAGTCCGTGAACCTGCTCAACCTCTTCTACGCGGTCGAGTGGGTCGTCTTCGCCGGGTTCGCCCTCTACATCTGGTGGCGGTTCGTGCGCGACGAGTGGCAGCGCGAGCAGAACCCCGAGGAGTACTTCTACTTCGAGGGGGAGTACTACTACGACGAGGCCGGCGGACGCTACTACTACTACGACCCCGAGGCGGGGGAGTACTACTGGTTCGACGACCAGCCCGGAGCCCGGGCGGGCGAGACCAGCACCCACGACAGGACCCAGGACAGGACCGGAGCCCACCATGACTGAACCCACCCACCCCACCCCCTCCCCGGCGCCCTCGCCGAAGGAGCGCACCGACGGGGTGCGGGTCTCCCTCCCGCCGGAGGCCCGCCCCGCGGAGGCGGCATCCCCGGGCCGCGCCCCCCGCCGGACGGCCGCCCTGCAACCGCGCCGCCGCTTCGGGGGCACCGAGGCCCAGATCCGCGGCGCCCTGGGCTTCTACATGGTCTGCGCCTGGATCTCCGGGACCTTCCTGCTGCTGCTCGTGGCCGAGATGATCACCCGCTACGGCCTGGGCTACGACCTGATCGCGGGCGGCACCGACCGGGCCACGGGGCAGACCGTGGCACTCGGCTGGCAGGACCTCGAGCTCGAGAACCTCGCGGGCGGGGTCAACATCTCCACGTGGATCCTCATCGTGCACGGCTGGTTCTACGTGGTGTACCTCATCTCCTGCTTCCGGATCTGGACGCTCATGCGCTGGCCCTTCCCCCAGCTCGTGGTCATGGCCCTGGGCGGCGTGGTGCCGTTCCTGTCCTTCGTGGTGGAGCGCAAGATCCACGCCTCCACCACCGCCGAGCTGCGCGCCCACCCGAAGGCCGCGAAGCGGTACTGAGCCCGTCCCGCGCCTGGCCTAGGATGGAGGGCGTGACCGAAACAGCTGAGACCCGCACCGATCTGGAGCAGCGCCCGGTCCTGGTGGTCGACTACGGCGCGCAGTACGCGCAGCTGATCGCCCGCCGGGTCCGCGAGGCCAGTGTCTATTCCGAGATCGTTCCCCACACCTGGTCGACCGAGCAGATCCTCGCCAAGAACCCGGCGGCGATCATCCTCTCGGGCGGCCCCTCCTCCGTCTACGCCGAGGACGCGCCGCAGCAGGACGCGGCGCTGTTCGAGGCCGGGGTGCCCGTCCTGGGCATCTGCTACGGCTTCCAGGCCATGGCGCAGGCCCTCGGCGGGACCGTCGCGCACACCGGCGCCCGCGAGTACGGGGCGACCACCGCCACCGCCGTCGGCGGCCCCTCGGCCTCCATCCTGGAGGGCTCCCCGGGCACCCAGACCGTGTGGATGAGCCACGGCGACTCCGTCGTCGAGGCCCCCGCCGGCTTCGAGGTCCTCGCCTCCACGGAGACCACCCCGGTGGCCGCGTTCGCCGACGACACCCGCCGGCTCTACGGCGTGCAGTGGCACCCGGAGGTCAAGCACTCCGTGCACGGGCAGCAGGTGCTCGAGCACTTCCTGTTCGACGGCGCGCAGGTCGAGCCCACCTGGTCGACCGGCAACATCATCGAGGAGCACGTCCAGCGGATCCGCGAGCAGGTCGGCTCCGCGTCCGTGATCTGCGGGCTCTCCGGCGGCGTGGACTCCGCCGTGGCCGCGGCCCTGGTCCAGCGCGCCGTGGGCGACCAGCTCACGTGCGTGTTCGTGGACCACGGGCTGCTGCGCGAGGGCGAGGCCGAGCAGGTCGAGCAGGACTTCGTCGCCGCGACCGGCGTCAACCTCTACGTGGCCGAGGAGAAGGAGCGCTTCCTCACCGCGCTCGCCGGCGTCACCGACCCCGAGCAGAAGCGCAAGATCATCGGCCGGGAGTTCATCCGCTCCTTCGAGGCCGCCGCGGAGGAGGTCGCCAAGAACGCCGCCCAGGAGGGCGAGCCCGTGCGCTTCCTCGTCCAGGGCACCCTCTACCCCGACGTCGTGGAGTCCGGCGGCGGGGAGGGCGCCGCCAACATCAAGAGCCACCACAACGTCGGCGGGCTGCCCGAGGACCTGCAGTTCGAGCTGGTCGAGCCGCTGCGCACCCTGTTCAAGGACGAGGTCCGCGCGGTGGGCCGCGAGCTCGGCCTGCCGCACGAGATCGTCGGCCGCCAGCCGTTCCCCGGCCCCGGGCTCGGCATCCGCATCATCGGGGAGGTCACCGAGGCGAACCTCGCGGTCCTGCGCCGGGCCGACGCCATCGCCCGCGAGGAGCTGACCCGCGCCGGGCTCGACGACGAGGTCTGGCAGATGCCGGTCGTGCTCCTGGCGGACGTGCGCTCGGTCGGCGTGCAGGGCGACGGCCGCACGTACGGGCACCCCATCGTGCTGAGACCCGTCTCGAGCGAGGACGCGATGACCGCGGACTGGTCCCGCCTGCCCTACGATCTGCTGGCCCGCGTCTCCAACCGCATCACCAACGAGGTCGAAGAGGTCAACCGGGTGGTCCTGGACGTCACGTCCAAGCCCCCGGGCACCATCGAGTGGGAGTAGGCCCGGGGGCGGGCCCAGAGCCCGCCCCGCACGGGCGGAACACGAGCAGCCGGGGTCGAGCGGTCCGCACGGACCGCTCGACCCGTGCGTGAGCGCTGCCCGGCCCCCGGGCCGAGGCGCAGGAGGAGAACCATGTCGATCGGAGCCGACCGCACCCCCCAGGAGTCGGACACCTCCCGGGCGCAGCCCCCGCGCGTCTCGCTGCAGCCCTGGACCCGCCAGATGGACGCCTACACCGGCCCGGACACGCTGCTGGACTTCAACCAGGTCGACAACGTGTGCATCGACCTCACGGACACGAACTCCTCGGGCCAGGCGCAGCTGCTCATGGGCCGCCCCACCCGCCTGTCCACGATCGTGCACGACCCCGAGGCCTACGGGCACGCCGCCCGCGCCGCCCGGTCCCTGCGCACCAAGATCCACGAGCTGTCGGTCAACCACGGGCTGGACGCCGCGTACCTCGCCGCCGGCACCGCGTCCTGGCTCGCCCGGCCCAGGGGCTCGGACCCGACCGGCGCCGGCCAGCGCCGCTGGATCGCCCCCGTCCTGCTCGCGCCCCTCGCCCTGAAGCCGCGCCCGGACCTCGACGACTTCGAGCTCCAGCTCGTCGGCCCCGCCCGGCTCAACCCCGCCATGGTCCGCCGGCTGGCCGCGGACCACGGCGTGGACCTGACCTCCGGCGAGCTCGCCCGGCTCGCCTACGGCACCCGGCGGCTCGACCCGGCCCCCGCCCTCGAGACGCTGCGCACCCTCGCCGGGGCGGTGCCCGGGATGCACGTCGAGCACAAGCTGCTCGTCTCCACGTTCGCCGATCTGCACGACCGCCCCGCCGACCTGTCGGTCGTGGCCCGCACCGCGGTGGTGCGGGACCTCGCCCGGCTCAAGGACTCCGCGGTCGGCCGGATCCCCCAGGTCGAGGAGATCACGGACGACGCACCCCCGCTGGACCAGCGCGACCCCGCCGACGAGCTGCTGCTGCTCGACGCCGACGGCCCCCAGCAGGAGGTCCTCGACCTCGCCGCGCGAGGACACTCCTTCGTGGTGACCGCAGCCCCCGGCACCGGTCAGCTGGACACCGCCGTGAACACGGTGGGCACCCTCGTGGCGGCCGGCCGGACCGTCCTGGTCCTGGGCGAGCGGCGCACCACGCTCGCCGCGTTCGGGCGGCGGATGGACGGGCTGGGCCTGGGCACCGCCGTCCTGCCGCTGTCCTCCCAGCTCAGCGACGCCGACGTGGCCCAGCAGGTCGTCCGGGCGGTGGCCCGCAACGAGCGCGCCGAGCGCCCCGACCTCGCCGAGCTGCACGAGACGCTGCGCACCAGCCGGGACCAGCTCGCCGAGCACGTGCGGTCCCTGCACACCGTCCGGCCGCGGTGGTCCGTCTCCCCGTACCGGGCCGTGCAGGCGCTCGCCGAGCTGACCTCCCGCCGGCCGGCGCCCGCCACGGCCGTGCGCTTCCCGCGCTCGGTGCTCGACGCCGTCACGGCACGGGGCGACGTCGTCGCCCGGCTCGAGCGCGCCGCCGAGCTCGGGGCCTTCGACGCCGGGACCCTGGAGGGGCCCTGGACCGGGGCGCGCCTGGTCAACGAGGACGAGGCCCGGCAGGCGCACCGGCTCGCCCAGTCCCTGCTGCTGGAGCTGACCACCCTCGAGACCGGGATGCGGCACGTCCTGGCCACCAGCGGGCTGCGCGCCGGCACGACCGTGCCCGAGTGGGGCCGGCAGCTGCGGCTGCTGCAGGAGGTCCAGGACTCCCTCACCCGCTTCACCCCCGACATCTTCGACCGGCCCGTGACGGACCTGGTCGCCGCGACCGCCGGGTCCGGCTGGCGGCGGGAGCACGGGATCGAGATGACCGGGCTGCAGCGCTCCCGGCTGCGCAAGGCGGCGAAGGAGTACATCCGGCACGGGGTGCACCTCTCGGACCTGCACAGCGCCCTGCTGCGCGTGCAGTCGGAGCGGGAGCGGTGGCGGGAGTGGGCCACCTCGTCCAAGCACCCGGTCGTCTCCGAGCGGGTCGAGGAGCTCGCGGCGGTGCAGGCCCGCTTCGTGGAGGACCTCGAGGGCCTGGCCATCGCCCTCGAGGGCACGCCCACCGGTGACGACCTCCTGGGACAGCCGATCGACCGGCTGCGCGAGACCCTGGACGAGCTCATCAACGACGAGGAGAACCTCGCCGTGCTGCCGGAGCGCACCGTCCTGCTCGACGAGCTGCGCGGCCAGGGCCTCGGCGAGCTCGTGGACGACCTCGTCCGGCGGACCGTGCCCCGCGCGGAGGTCCCCGGGGAGTTCGACCTCGCCTGGTGGCAGTCCACGCTCGAGGCCATGATCACCGGGGACGACTTCCTGGCGATGCCCGAGGGCCACACCCTGCGCAAGGTGGAGTCCGTGTTCCGCCGCGCCGACGCCGCGCACGTGGCCTCCGGCGCCGGCCGCCTCCTGTGGGAGCTCGCCGACCGCTGGCAGCGCACCGTGCGGCGCTCCCCGCGCGCGGCGGCCGCCCTGCGCCGGATGCTCCGGGCCGGCGCCGCCCCGCTCGAGGAGGTCAGCGCCTCCGCGGGCGAGCTGATCGGCTCGCTGGTGCCCGTCTGGACGGCCAGTCCGCTGGTGCTCTCCGCGGCGCTGCCCGAGGACCACGACTTCGACGCCGTGGTGGTGCTGGACGCCGAGAGCTCCCCGCTCGCGGCGGTGCTGCCGGCGCTGACCCGGTGCCGGCAGGTCATCGCGTTCGGGGACCCGCACCTGGGCCGGCCGCAGCCGTTCACGGTGGCGCCGACCGCGGTCCCCGCCCCGGGTGCCCAGCCGGTGGTCGAGGTGGACAGCGCCTTCGACGCCCTCTCCCGCGTGGTGCCGGAACGGACGCTGCGGACCGTGTACCGGTCCATGGACGAGCAGGTCTTCCGCCACCTCAACGAGCAGTTCTACGGCGGACGGCTGAGCAGGCTCCCGCACGGCGAGTCCGTCGCCGGGGCCACCCCCGTCCTCGACGTCGAGTACGTCCCGGACGGCGTGGGCGCCCTGACCGCCGGGATCGAGGGCATCCAGGCGCCCGCCGCCGAGGTGCGGCGCGTCGTGGAGATCGTCTTCGAGCACGCGGCACGCCACCCTCGCCGGTCCCTGGCCGTGGTCACGGCCAGCGCCGTGCACGCCGCCCGGATCGCGCAGGCCGTCCGGCAGCGGATGCGCGAGGAGCCCGCTGCCGCGGCCTTCTTCGCCCCGGGCCCCGAGTCCTTCCGGGTGGTCGATCTGCACCGGGCGGCGGGCATCGTGCGGGACACCGTCATCTTCTCGCTGGGCTTCGGCAAGACGGCCAACGGGCGGACCGTGCCGTACCTCGGCGCGCTGTCCGAGCGGCACGGCCGCCAGCACTTCGTGCTCGGCATGACCCGGGCCCGCCACACCACCCGCATCGTGACCTCCCTGCACCCGGGGGAGATGGAGGGCAAGGGCCTTCAGCACGGCGCCCGGGACTTCGCCCGCGTGCTCGCCGCGCACCTCGGCGGTCCGCCCCCGGAGGAGGCGGGCGCCCGGGACACCCACGACGACGCCCTGGTGGTCGACCTCGCCCGCCGGCTCGTGGAGCGCGGGGCCTCGGTGCGGCTGGACTACGCGGGCGTCCTCGACCTGGTCGCGTGGGCCGGCACGGAGTCGCTGTCCGCGGGGGCCGTGGTGCCGGGCCGCGCCCGCGACGAGGACCGGCCGCTGCGGATCCCCGTGGCCGGGCAGTCCGACGGGTCGGCGGAGAACGCCGCCCTGTCCGTGCGGGAGCGCTCGCGGCTGCGGCCCCAGCAGCTCGAGCGCACCGGCTGGAACTACCTCACGCTGTGGACCATCGAGGTCTTCACCGACCCGGACACCGTCGCCGAGCTGATCCGGCGCTATCTCGGCCTGCCCGGCGGCGGCGGCGCGGGCGGCACCGGTGCCGGCTGAGCCGGGCCGCCCGTCCGCGGGGGCACCCGTGCCGGCCGAGCCGGGCCGTGCGCCCGCCGGGGCACCCGTGCCCGCTGAGCAGGATGGCACACCCGGGCCGGATGTGCCCGCGGCCCCGCGCTCCCGCAGGCGGGGGCCGCGGCGGGCCACCGGGGGCACGTTCACCGGGGCGGAGCCGCGCCTGCCGGGCCTGGACGGACCGGCGCCCGGGACGGACGAGGACGCCGTGGACGGGGCCGGGGAACGGGCGCACGAGGAGTGGCTCAGGGCGCAGCGGCCTCCGCACTGGGACTGACGGGCGCCGGGACGAGGACCACGGTGGTGCGCCCGGTGCCGCCGGTGCCCGCGAGCTGCGCGGCGCCCTCGTGCGGGGCCCCCACCACCATCAGTCCCTCCTCCTCGGACGCCGCGGGTCCCGCGAGCAGCCCGCCGTCCCCGCCGGGCCCGCCGGAGGAGACCCACAGCACGGGCAGGCCCCGCCCCAGGACCTGGCGGTCGCCCGGCGCCGCGCCGTCGGGCAGGTGGACGACGTCCACGTGGTCGCCCGCGCGCACGTGCCGCAGCACGCCGGGATCGTCGATGCGCAGCGTCACCGCCGTGACGCCCTCGGCCTGCCCCGTCAGCAGGCCCGGTCCCACGAGCGCCGTCTCCGTCAGCGGCTGCCCGGGGCCCGCGGCGCCCGCGAGGACGCGCCCGGCCAGCTCCGCGGGATCGGCGACGGCGCCCTCCGGCGCCAGCCCGTGCGGATAGGCCGCCACCGCGAGCTGCTCCGGGGAGACCACGGTGCCCGCGGGCAGCGCTCCGGCGGCGGTCACCACCGGCACCGTCCGGGTCTGGGGCGGTCCGAGCCGCAGGACCACCAGGCCCACGGCGAGGCCGAGGAGCAGCACGGCCACCAGCCGGCGGCGCCGGGACAGCACCGAGCGCAGGTGCAGGGACAGCGGGTAGCGGCGTCGGACGGTCCGGGGGCGTCGGCTCATGCGCCGCACGCTACGGGCCGGACGTCCCTGACCCGAGTGCGCCGGGGCCGCTGGGGGAGGGGCGGGAGCCGGCGCCCGGGACGACCCTCCTGTGCAGTCCGGACGCCGGGGCGGCGTCCGGGGACCGGCTCAGTCGGAGGACCCACCCGCGGTCGTGGAGGCGGACGACGAGGAGGAGGCGCCCGCGCCCGCGGTCGCCGGGGCCGCGGTCTTCGTGGCCGTCGCCGCCGGCGCGGTCCCGGCGGCGGCGGCCGTGGACGCGCCCGAGTCCGCGCCGGCGGAACGCGAGTCGTTGCGGTAGAAGCCGGAGCCCTTGAACACCACGCCCACCGTGTTGAACTTCTTGCGCAGGCCCCCGTCGCACTCCGGGCAGACGGTCAGGGCGTCCTCGCTGAACGACTGGCGGATGTCGAACGCGTGACCGCAGTCCTTGCAGGCGTAGGCGTAGACGGGCATGGGTCCTCCTGGGAAGGGTCGACGAGTGCGCTCGCTGGCACTCGAAGGGGTCGACTGCCGATTCTACCGCGTTCCCGGCGCCGGGCCGGCGGACCCGTCCAGGCGCACGGTCCCGTTCTCCGTGAGAGCCAGCGGCACGGGTGCGTCGAGCTCCTCGACCGGCACGGTCCCGGCCGGGAGGACCTCGTCGGCGAAGACGCACACCGCGGTGCGCAGCTCCGGGTGCGCCGTGCGCGGCAGCGTGGCGAGGAAGCGGTCGTAGTAGCCGCCGCCGAAGCCCAGCCGCGCGCCGTCGGGCGCCACGGCGAGGGCGGGCACCAGCAGCAGACCCACCGCGTGCATCACCTCGGGGCCGTGCCGGGCGCCGACGGGCTCGCGCAGCCCGCCGGCGCCGCCGGTCCGCACGGCCGTGCCCGGCGTCCACCGCGCCCACGAGAGCCGGCGCCCGGGCTCGCACACGGGCACCCAGATCCGGTGGCCGCGGTGGTGGGCAGTGACGAGGGCGGGCTCGAGGGGCGGTTCCGTGGCCAGCGGGAGGTACGCGGCGACGTCGAGGTGCGGGCGGTCGGCCAGCAGTTCCGCGAGGTGCCGGTCGAACGCGACGGCGGCGTGCTCCCGGGCGGCCCGGGAACGCCGTGCACGGGCCGCCATCAGCTCCCGGCGCAACCGGGCCTTCGCCTCGGCGGGGCCACGGGGGTCGGTCATCGTCGTGTCCGCTCCTGTCCGGCGATCGGGTGCGGGGGAGGCGCCCCGGACGCGCCGGCCCTCCCGGGCCGGTGGTGCGAGGCTAGCCGCGGACTACCGCGGCGGGCAACCGTGCCCGGCCGGGAATCCGCTGGCCCGCGCCCCCGATCCGTTAGCCTGTGCCCATGAGTGGAAACAGCAACCCCCGGACGGTCCGGAAGGCCGTCATCCCCGCCGCCGGGCTCGGCACCCGGTTCCTGCCCGCGACGAAGGCCATGCCCAAGGAGATGCTGCCGGTCGTGGACCGCCCGGCCATCCAGTACGTGGTCCAGGAGGCGGTCGACGCCGGCCTCCAGGACGTCCTGATGATCACCGGGCGCTCGAAGCGGGCCCTGGAGGACCACTTCGACCGCGTGCCGGCCCTGGAGCACCAGCTCGAGGAGTCCGGCAAGACCGAGCTGCTCCGGGAGGTCGAGCACGCCTCCGAGCTCGGCGAGATCCACTACCTGCGCCAGGCGGACCCCAAGGGCTTGGGCCATGCGGTGCTGCGGGCGAAGATCCACATCGGTGACGAGCCCTTCGCGGTGCTGCTGGGCGACGACCTGATCGACGCCCGCGACGACCTGCTCACCGAGATGATCGCGGTGCAGGAGCGCACCGGCGGCTCCGTCGTGGCGCTCATGGAGGTCCCGCAGGAGCAGATCAGCGCCTACGGCTGCGCCGACGTCACCGCCGTGGCGGGCGAGGAATTCGTGCGGATCAACGGGCTCGTCGAGAAGCCGTCCCCGGAGGAGGCGCCCTCCAACCTGGCGATCATCGGCCGCTACGTGCTGGTGCCGGAGGTCTTCGAGGTGCTCGAGAACACTGCCCCGGGGCGGGGGAACGAGATCCAGCTCACCGATGCGCTGCAGACCCTCGCCCAGCGCGAGGGCGAGGGCGGCGGGGTCTACGGCGTGGTGTTCAAGGGCCGTCGCTACGACACCGGTGACAAGCTCAGCTACCTCAAGGCCAACATCATCCTGGCCTCGGAGCGCGAGGACCTCGGGCCCGAGCTGTGCGAGTGGCTCAGGGAGTACACCCGGACCCTGCCGGTCGGCTGAGAGGCCGCGTTCCCGTGGCCGGACAGTTCCGGTGGCCCGTCACCGTCTCCTGGGGGGACCTCCGGCTGCGCCCGCTGGCTCGGGGGGACCGCCGCGAGTGGGACGTCGTCCGCGCCCGCAACCGGGACTGGCTCGACCCCTGGGAGGCCACGAATCCCGCAGCGGGTGGGGCGCCGCCCACGTTCGGGCAGTTCGTGCGCACCCTCGACCAGCAGGCCCGGCAGGGCACAGCCCTGCCCTTCGTGATCACGGAGCGGGTCCCGGGGACGGAGCGGTTCGGTCTCGTCGGTCAGCTGACCGTCTCCGGGATCTCGTGGGGATCGTTCCTGTCCGCGACCCTGGGCTACTGGGTGGACCGGGACCAGGCGGGGCGCGGCGTGGCTCCCATGGCGGTGGCCATGGCCACCGACTACTGCTTCCAGGGCCTCGGGCTGCACCGGATGGAGATCAACATCCGGCCGGAGAACTCCAAGTCCCTGCGCGTGGTGGAGAAGCTCGGGTTCCGGGACGAAGGGCTGCGCAAGGACTTCCTGCACATCGACGGGCGCTGGACGGACCACCGCAGCTTCGCGCTCACCGCGCCGGAGGCGCCCGAGGGGCTCGTCCGCCGGTTCACGGGATCGGACCGCCCCGCCGTGTGGCAGTGAGCGGACCGGGCGTGTCCACAGGGATACCCACAGGCGCGCCACCGCGGTAGTAGGCTGTCCCTCACGGCCCGAGCCCGGGCCCCGGACACGTCGGCGCAGTGCGCAGGCGGCTTCCGTCCGCTCAATCCAGCGACCACGAAGGCAGGACCGCGACCATGATTTGGGTGAGCAGCTCGGCCGTGCTGGTCGTGGTGTGCGCGCTGTCGCTGGTCTGGGTCGTGCCACGGCTGCAGCGCCGCCGGGAGGACCCCGTCGAGGCGCAGGTCGAGGTCGCCGGCACCGGTCCTGCCCCGGACCGTCCCACCGACCCGATCGAGCAGCCCTCATCCGCGTCCCGCCGACGAAGGAACATCATGGCGACCACCGACACCGTCCCCCGGCCCGCCGACGGCGACCCCGGACGCTCCGGCAGAGGGTCACTCCGCATCAGGCGGGACCGCGCCGGGATCCTCCTCGTCGGGTGCACCGCCCTCCTGGCCGCACTCGTCACCGCCGTCGTCGCCCCGTTCTCCGCCGCGGTGAGCTGGCCGTGGCCCGTGTTCCTGCTGCTCCTCGGCACCGGCTCCGTCCTGGCCCTGCGCTATCTGGCCGTCCAGGAGCGGGCCGCCCGTCGCGCGTCGCGCCCGGCGGTCCGGACGCCGGAGGCGGAGCCGCACGCGCCCCGGGAGGACGTCGCCCTGTTCGACAACGAGCACGCCGTGGCGGAGGAGGTCCGCGAGCAGTCGCGCCAGGCCGCCGAGGACCTCGACCTGCCCACACCCGAGGAGCAGCCCCGCATGCCCGCCCCGGCAGCATTCACGGTCGAGGAGCTGCGGGCCGAGGCGCTCCGCGTGGCCCGCGAGTCCGCCCCCGCCGCCCCGGCCCGCACGTGGGAGCCGGTGCCCGTGCCGCGGCCGACGTACGCCGAGGCGCCCGTGGTCCAGCGCCCGGAGCCGGAGCCGCTGCCGGTGCCGGAACAGCCCGCCGCCCGCTCCGCGAGCCTGAAGGACGCCGTGCGCACGGGCGAGGAGCAGGGCCGCGCCGCCCTCGACCTCGACGACGTCCTCAAGCGCCGCCGCGCCTGAGCGCATGCTCCGCCCGGCCCGGTCGACCGGGCCGCACGATCCGCCGCACACCCCGCCGGGGCGTGCGGCGGATCGCGTTCCAGGGGGCCGCGCGCCGTCCCGGTATCATCACCGCAACGGCCGGCCGCCGGTTCCGGCGGCCGGTGGCCCCGACCAGGAGGACACCCATGACCGCCGTCGCCCACCGCGAGGTCGAGCGCAAGTACGAGTTCCCGGAGGGCGCCGAGGCCCGAGTGGACTGGAGCGCGCTGGAAGGGTGCACCGTCTCGGCGGAGCCCGTGGAGCACCGCATGGAGGCCGTCTACCACGACACCCCGGACATGGCCCTGGGCCGGCGGCTCGTCGCACTGCGCCGGCGCCGGGGCGGGGCCGACGACGGGTGGCACGTGAAGTTCCACGGCCCGGACGGTCGCCATGAGCTGCAGGTGCCGCTGCTGCGCACGCCCGACCGGATGCCCGCGTCCGTGCGGAATCTCCTCGCCGGGCTGACCGGGGGGCAGGAGCTGCTCCCGGTCGCGACCCTCCGCACCGTCCGGAAGGTGCACCTGATCAGCGACAGTACGGGCGTGGAGGTCGCCGAGCTCGCCGTGGACGTCGTCGAGGCCGTCGACGAGCGGACCGGGACGGCACGGTCCTGGTCGGAGTGGGAGGTCGAGCTCCTCGACGGCACGGCGCCGGTGGAGCGCCAGGAGCAGATCTTCGCCGCGGTCGAGGCCGTGGTCTTCGCGGCCGGCGGGAAGCCGTCGACCTCCCGGGCGAAGATCGCCCGTGCGCTCGGCGAGGAGGACGACGACGCCCCGGCGGAGCCCGGCCGGAAGCAGCAGGACGACGAACAGCAGCAGGGCAAGAGCGGGAAGAAGAAGGACAAGAGCGGGCAGAAGAAGGACAAGAGCGGGAAGAAGAAGAACAAGGAGGGGGAGAAGGCGGGCAAGATGGCCGGGCCGGACGTACTGCGCACGGTGCTGGGGGAGCTCGCGGAGCAGCTGGTGCTCTGGGACTTCAAGGTCCGCCTCGACGTGCCGGACGCGGTGCACCAGATGCGGGTGACGTCCCGCTCCCTGCGCAGCGTGCTCCGGGCGGCCAGACCGTTCTTCGACGGCGACGCGGCGGAGGAGCTGGACGCCAGGCTGCGCGAGCTCGCCCGGACGCTGTCCGCGGCGCGGGACGCGGAGGTCACCGCGGAGCTGCTGACCGGTCGCGTCGAGGCCCTCGACGGCCGGGTGGGGCCAGCCGCGGCGGAGAGCCTGCGGCAGCGGGCCGAAGAGCAGGCGCGGACGGCGGCCACGAGGGTGCGCCGGCACGTCACGGGTCAGGAGCACCTGCGGCTCCTGGCGGACGTCCAGGACTTCGCGGCCGCTCCGCCCCTGACGGAGGAGAGCGCCGGGCTCTCGGGGCGCGAGGTCTCCGACGCACTGGTGGACCGGGCCCTGCGGAAGGTGGTGCGCGTGGCCGAGCGCGGCGCCGGGACGGAGCAGGCCGGCGGAACAGGCGCGGAGCAGCGGCTGGAGCACCTGCACGACGTCCGCAAGGCCGTCAAGCGCGTGCGCTACGTCGACGCCGTCCTGGGCCGGACCGGGCTCCGGCCGGGCAAGCGGCTGCGGCGCGCGGCCCGGGACGCGGAGGACTACCAGGACGAGCTGGGCCGGATCATGGACGCCGCGGTGGTGGAGCGGTGGCTCGCGGGCACAGCTGCCGCCCTCGGGCGCTCGGGCGAGGACCGCTACGCCGTGGGGGCGCTGCACGGCGCCGAGGTCGTCCGGCTGCGCGCCGGGACCGACAGCGGGGCGGACGTGGTCGGTGTGCTGCTGTCCCAGCTGCGCGAGGACCTCGCCTGAGCGGGGCTGCCGGGGGCACCGCGCGGACGCGTCCGGAGGGCGCTCCGGCGGGGCTCGCCGCGACCCGCCGAGGAGCGCAGGCCCATCCGCTGCGGGTGCGGCGGGCAGGGCTGCGGACCGGCTCGGTTCCGGCGGAGTAGTCATGCCCGGGTAACGGACACGGGACGACGATGGACGCAGTCGAGGGCCCGTTCCGTGCTCCTGCCCGGTTCCCGGCCCGGAGTCGACTGCCCGATCGGCCCGAGAGGACGGCCGCCGGGAAGGCTTCGAGCACCTGAGGAGTGCGTGATGACCGAGCACAACCACCCGGACAGGTCGGCCTCGTCCGGGAGCTCCTTCGTGATGTCCCGCCGCGGTCTGTTGACGGCCGGCACCGCGGTGGCCTCCGCCGTCGCGGTCGGTGCCGTGCCGACGACGGCTGCTGCCGCTCCCAACGCCAACGGTGTCATCTACGGGATCGAGACCGACGGGGACCAGCTGTGGTACCGCCACGAGGGGCGCGGCGACGGCACGGCGCGCTGGGCCAACGGCGGCAGCGGGCGCCAAGTGGGCAACGGGTGGCACTTCGACCACGTCTTCCAGGGCGGTGACGGGGT
The DNA here is from genome assembly GCF_054784195.1 of Kocuria himachalensis. Lineage (NCBI taxonomy): Bacteria > Bacillati > Actinomycetota > Actinomycetes > Micrococcales > Micrococcaceae > Kocuria > Kocuria himachalensis. The sequence continues at coordinate 183,547 of NZ_BAAGPL010000005.1, read as the reverse complement.
CATCTACGCGATCGAGGACGACGGGGACCTGCTGTGGTACCGCCACGAGGGAGTGACCGACGGCACGGCGCGCTGGGCCAACGGCGGCAGCGGGCGCAAGGTCGGCAACGGCTGGCACTTCGACCACGTCTTCTCGGGCGGCGGCGGGGTCATCTATGCCGTCGCCCCGGACACCAAGGACCTGCTGTGGTACCGCCACGAGGGGCGCAGGGACGGCACAGCGCGCTGGGCCAATAGGGGCCGCGGCCGCAAGGTCGGCAGCGGGTGGGACTTCGCCCACGTGTTCTACGGCGGCGACGGGATCATCTACGCGATCGAGCACGACGGTGACCTGCTGTGGTACCGCCACGAGGGGCGCAGCGACGGCACGGCGCGCTGGGCCAACAGGGGCCGCGGGCGCAAGGTCGGCAACGGGTGGAACTTCGAGCACGTCTTCGGCGGCGGAGGCGGGATCATCTACGCGATCGAGGCCGACGGTGACCTGCTGTGGTACCGCCACGAGGGGCGCAGCGACGGCACGGCGCGCTGGGCCAACAGGGGCAGCGGGCGCAAGGTCGGCAACGGGTGGGACTTCGAGCACGTCTTCTACGGGAACTAGCGGGCGCAGCACCTCGAACGCCTCCGTGCCGGGCGCGCGGGGGCGCCGGAGGACAAGAACGTCCGGGCGGATCGACGGGCTGTCCGCACCATCTGCGCATGAGGAAGGCCCCCACTCGGCGTCGTGCCGGGTGGGGGCCTTCCTCTCCGGTGGAGCTAAGGGGAATCGAACCCCTGACCTTTTCATTGCGAACGAAACGCTCTACCAACTGAGCTATAGCCCCGGAGCAACCGTTCCATCCTATACACCCGGCGCGGGTTTCGCATCTCGGGCCCCCGGCGCGTCCGGGGCGGCTCCCTCCGGTGGTCGGGGAGCGGGGCCGGCAGTGGGTAGAATCGGCCGCCATGGACGACACGCCCGGACCCCAGGACCCCGCAGCCGACGAGGCCGACGGTACGGCAGACCTGGCGGTCGCCTTCGTCCCGGGCATCATGCCCGGCAAGTGGTTCTTCCGGTGGCGGGACCGGAACCCGGGCCGCGTCCTCGCCGAGCGCCCGCTCGAGACGGACGCGTGGCAGGAGGAGCTGGGAGAGGGGCGCGCCCACGCGTGCTTCGTGCGGCTGCCCGCCCACCCGCGCCCCGGGGTCGACGACCTCGCCACGCTGCGCGAGAGGTACCGGGCGGTGGAGCTCTACGCGGAGCAGCAGGTCGTGGTGCTGCCCCGGGACCACGAGCTGACCCTGCTCGACGAGGTGCCGGTCGCGGAGCTCGTGGACGAGGTGCTGCTGCAGGACCCCGAGACCCTGCCCGAGCGGCACCGGCTGCGATCCCCGGAGACCGTCGCCGCGGACGCCCCGCTGCCCCCGATGCGCCATGCCCAGGACGCCGTCGAGCTCGTCGCCGCGGGTCTGGGACTGGTGGTCGTGCCCATGTCGCTCGCGCGCCTGCACCACCGCAAGGACCTCGTCCACCGGGTGGTGCCCGATGCCGCCACGGTCCCCGTGGCGCTCGTGTGGCCGCAGGACCTGCCGGAGGAGCAGGAGGAGCTCGTGCAGGACTTCGTGGGCGTCGTGCGCGGGCGGGGGCTCAACAGCTCCCGCGGCGGGGCCGCACCGGCGTCCCCTGCCGCGGAGGAGCGGCCGGCGTCCGGGGCGAAACCGGTGCGGGCGCCGTCGTCGCGCCGTGGTGGGCAGTCCCCGCAGGGCGCACGGCGGACGGGCGCCCCCCGTGGCGCGGCGCGGGGCGGTCGCGGAGGACCCAAGGGCGGCCGCCGGTCCGGCGGACGCGGCCGGCGCTGAGGGCGCCGGCGGCCTACTGCTGCTCGGCGGTCCGCTGCTGCTCGACGGCCACCGTGTAGGACCACAGCTCCGAGGCGGTGCCCACGGGGCGCGGGCGCTTGCCCTCCCCGGCGGCGGACCCACCGCCGTGGGCCCGGGCGAAGTCCTGTGAGGCCCGCCAGGCGTCGTAGGACTCCTCGTCGGCCCACCGCGTGAGCACGAGCCACTGCGAGCGCCCGTCCGTGGGCTGCAGCAGCTCGAAGCCCTCGAAGCCCGCGACCCCGGCCATGGAGCCGCTGTGGGCGGCGAAGCGCCGGCCCAGCTCGTCGCCGGAGTCGGCGGGGACGGTGATGGCGTTGATCTTGACGATGCTCATGCGTCCGATCCTGGCACATCGCGCCGGACGGCCCGGACCTGGCCCGTCTCGGGCGGACCGGGAGCGGCGGCAGCGGTGTCGGCCTGCCGGACCACGGTCTGGTTCAGCAGGGGCACGTGCAGGCCCTCGCGGTCGAGCATCTTCTTGATCCGCAGCCGCAGGGCCCGGGCCACGTCCCACTGCTTGAGGGGCACGGTGCGCACGGCCACGCGCACGGTGACGGACTCGCCGGTGACGGCCTCGACGCCCCACACCTCCGGGTCCTCGGTGATGTACTCGCCGACCTTCGGGTCGTCCCGAAGCAGGGCCGCCTCGTGCAGGATCAGCTCCGTCACCAGCTCGATGTTCGTGTCGTAGGGCACCGGCAGGTCCAGCACGCAGCGCGCCCAGCCCTGGGACTGGTTGCCCACGCGCAGGATCTCCCCGTTGCGCACGTGCCACAGGGTGCCGTTGACGTCCCGGACCTGGGTCACGCGCAGCCCCACGGACTCCACGGTCCCGCTCGCCTCCCCGAGGTCGACGACGTCCCCGATGCCGAGCTGGTCCTCCGCGACCATGAAGATCCCGGACAGGTAGTCCTTCACGAGGGACTGCGCCCCGAAGCTCAGGGCCACGCCGGCGATGCCCGCCGACGCCAGGACGGGACCGATGTCGTAGTCGAGCTCCGAGATGATCATCACCAGGGCGACGGCCCAGATCAGCACGGTCGCCACGGACGAGAGCACCGACCCGATCGTGTGGGCCCGCTGGGACTGCCGCGCACCGGCCAGGCCCGCGTCCTCGACCCAGCGCGGCCTGCCCCGCTCCATCCGGCGCACGATCCGCGACCGGGTGCCCTTCGCGATCCCCCCGGTGACCCGGCGGATCAGCAGCCGGACCACGGCGGCCAGGATCGAGGCGCCCAGCAGCACCAGCAGGATCCGCAGCGGTTTGTCGAGCCAGAACTCCCACACCGGGTCCAGGGCCGGCACGGGGGAGGACAGGGGGAGGGTGACGGGGAGGTGCATGGGGGAAGCGTAGCGAACGACGTCCGCGGCCCGGCAGCCGTCCAGCCGCTCCGGAGGTGCGTCGGGCACAATGGTGGTCGCACCCGCCGGGCAGACGCCCCCGTCCACCACCGAGGAACCATGACTGCACCCAGCCCTGTCCTGACCGCCGCCCCCGACCTGACCACCGTCCCGGGCGCGGCCGTCCTCGCCGCCCAGGACTCCGACGCCGAGACGCTGGGCGGGATCGCCGGCTGGGCCGTCGACGTCATGGAGGCCATCGGCGCTCCGGGCGCGGGTCTGCTCGTCGCGCTCGAGAACCTCTTCCCCCCGCTGCCGTCCGAGGTGATCCTCCCGCTGGCGGGGTTCACCGCGAGCCAGGGCAGCTTCTCACTGGGCGGGGCGGTCTTCTGGACGACGCTGGGCTCGGTGGTCGGCGCCGTGGCCCTCTACTGGATCGGCGCCGCGCTCGGCCGCCGCCGGCTGCGGGCGATCGTGGACCGGATGCCGCTCGTCGACCTGCACGACCTCGACCGCACCGAGGCGTGGTTCGAGCGGCACGGGAAGGCCGCGGTCTTCTTCGGGCGCATGATCCCGGTCTTCCGGTCGCTGATCTCGGTCCCCGCCGGGATCGAGCGGATGTCCTTCGGCGCGTTCGTGTTGCTCACCACGGCGGGCTCCCTCATCTGGAACACCATCTTCGTGCTCGCCGGGTACTACCTCGGCGAGAACTGGCACGTCGCCGAGCAGTACGCCGGGATCTTCTCCCGGATCGTGGTCGTCACCGTGGCCGTCCTCCTCGCATGGTGGGTGCTCAAGCGGGTGCTGCGCGACCGCCGGGGCCTGTCCGACGCCGCCCGCCGCGAGCGCGGGCAGCTGTGACCGCGGCGGTCACAACCACCGTTTGAGCCGGAACACGATGTAGAGCGCCACGCCCGTCAGAAGCATCAGCCCCAGCGCCATGGGATAGCCCCACACCCACGACAGCTCCGGCATGAAACGGAAGTTCATCCCGTACACGGAGCCGATGATCGAGGGGGCGAACAGGATCGCCGCCCAGGACGAGATCCGCTTCATCTGATCGTTCTGCTCGATCGCGGCCTCGTTCTGCCGCGCGGCGAGCTGGGTGGCGTCCAGCATGAGGGCGTTGGTGAGGGACGACTGGAACGCCTCGACCTTGTTGTTCACGAAGATCAGGTGGTCCAGGACGTCGCGCAGGCTGTGCTGCAGCTCCCGGGCCGCCCCGGCCTCGGCGAGCTCCTCGAGGAACTGCCGCAGCTCCATCTCCAGCGGGGCGACCGCCCGGTGGAACGCGCTGACCTCCCGGGTGAGCTGGTAGATGCGCCGCGAGACGACGCCGTCCCCGGAGCCGGAGAACAGGGCGTCCGAGATCTCGTCGATGTCGTTCTCGAGTCCCTCCACCACGGGGTAGTAGTCGTCCACGGTCTGGTCGAGCACCGCGTAGAGCACGCCTTCCGCGCCGGTCCCCAGCAGTGCCGGCTGCGCCTCCACCCGGGACCGGACCCGCCCGACCCGCCCGTGCTCGGACTGCCGGACGGTGATCACGAAGCCGGGTCCCGTGACGATGTGGATCTCCCCGAAGTCGACCGTCTCGGTGGCGTCCTGGTAGACGGCGGGGCGCAGCACCGTGAACAGGGTGGCCCCGTAGCGGTCGAGCTTGGGCCGCTGCTCGGCCTGCAGGATGTCCTCCACGGCGAGCTCGTGCAGGCCGAACTGCTGGGCCAGGGAGCCGAGCTCGTCCTCGGAGGGGCGGTCCAGGCCGATCCAGACGAGGACGCAGTGCTCCCCCGCTTCGGTGCAGCGGGGGTCCTCGGCCCGCAACCGGGCGAGCAGCCGGTAGGTCTCCTCGAGCGTGGCGGGGGACGCGATGCGCTGCCCGCCCCGGTAGACGGCGTTGTCGACGATGCTCACGGCCCCATTATCCCCGGGCCGCCGGGAGCGGCCCGGAGGCCGGACCGCGGGCCCCGGCGCCGGTCGTGGCGGCGCGGCGGACACCCCCGTGCGACGCCGCGGCCGTCCCACGGGGTGCTGATCCGCCCGGCTGCCGGCCGCGCGCTGTCGGCGCCCCGCCCCGGGCGTTCCTAGAATGGGGGGCATGAGTTTCCCCATGGACACCCGGGTGGGTGCCTACGCCGTGATCGTCCAGGACGGGGCGGTGCTGCTCAGCCACTGGAACCCCCGCCACCCTAGGCTGCGCGGGGCATGGAGCCTGCCCGGCGGCGGCATGGAGATCGGGGAGCAGCCCGCGCAGACCGCGCTCCGGGAGGTCCACGAGGAGACCGGTTTCACGGTGGAGCTCGACGAGCTGCTCGGCGTGCACAGCCGGCACATGGGCGCCGACGAGCGGCTGGACGGCCGCGACCGGCCCTTCCACGCCCTGCGCGTGATCTACCGCGCCCACATCACCGGCGGGACGCTCACGTCGGAGCTGGACGGGTCCTCCGACGAGGCCCGCTGGTTCCCCCTGGCGGTCCTGCCGCAGCTGCCCCTGGTCGGCCTCGTGCCCGTGGGCCTCGAACTGGCCGGGCTCGTCGCCGCGGGCCCCGCGGGGACGGGGGAGGGCCGGTGAGCCGCCGTCGCACCACCGCGGGCCTGCTCGCCGTCGCCGCGCTCACCGGGTGCGGCGGCGAGGCCCCGGAGCCGCCCCCGGCCACCGCGACGTCCCCCGCCGCGGAACCGGTCCGGATCGCCGCGGGGCCCACCGGGCAGACGGCCGTGCTCGCCCACGTCTACGCCGGGCGGCTCCGGGAGGCGGGCTTCGACGCGACCGTGGTCGACGCCGGGACCGACCGCGCCGACTACCTGGGGGCCCTCGAGCGGGGGGATGTGGAGGTCGCCGCGGACTACTCCGGCAACCTCTATCTGCACCTGCGCGGGCGGGCCCCGGTGGGACCGGCCGCCACGGCGCCCACGGACGGCGCGACGCCCACCCCCACGCCGTCCCCGGACGCCGGGGACGGCGGGCTCGCCGAGGACCTCTCCGAGCTGCTCGGGCTGGGGGAGGAGCGCGCGGACGACGACGACGTGCTGACCGGGGTGCAGGACGTGCTGCCCGAGGGGCTGCAGACCCTCGAGCCGGCGCCGGCGGAGAACACGGTGGCGGTCGTCGTGACCCGTCCGACGGCCGTCGAGCACGGGCTCACCGACCTGGAGGACCTGGGCCCGGTGTGCGACGAGCTGGCCCTGGGCACCGACCTCGACTTCGCGGGCCGCTCCTACGGCCCGGAGGGACTGGAGGACGCCTACGAGTGCGAGCCCGGCAGGTTCGTGCCGTTCGGGGACCAGGACGATCTCGTGGACGCGCTGCTCGAGGACCGGGTGCAGGCCGCGGCCCTGTTCACGGCCTCGCCCGCGATCGAGGACAACGCCCTCGTGGTCCTGGCCGACCCCCTCAACAACTTCGTCCCGCAGCGGGTGGTCCCCGTGGCCGCCGAGGACCTGCCGGACGCGGCCGTGGACGTCGTCGACGCGGTCTCCGCGCAGATCGGCACCGACGACCTGGTGCTGATGACCCGGATGACCTCCGCCCGCGACCCGTACACACCCGAGGAGGCCGCGCGGTACTGGCTCGAGGGCGGCGACGACACCTGAGCGGCGCACCGATCGGCGCCCCGGACGGCGGACGGCCCGGGGGTAAGGTGTACCGCATGTCAGTGGTGAAGCAGTCCGACAAGCTCAAGAACGTCCTCTACGACATCCGCGGCCCCGTGCTGGAGCAGGCGGAGCACATGGAGGCGGAGGGCCATCGGATCCTCAAGCTCAACATCGGCAACCCCGCACCGTTCGGCTTCGAGGCACCCGACGCGATCCTCGTGGACATGATCAAGAACCTGCCCCACGCGCAGGGCTACTCGGACTCCCGCGGCATCTACTCGGCGCGCACCGCCGTGGTGCAGTACTACCAGACGCGCGGGATCATGAACCTCGACACCGACGACGTCTACCTGGGCAACGGCGTCTCCGAGCTCATCACCATGACGCTGCAGGCGCTGTGCAACCCCGGCGACGAGATCCTCATCCCGTCCCCCGACTACCCGCTGTGGACCGCCTCCGTGGCCCTGTCCGGCGGCACCCCCGTGCACTACCGGTGCGACGAGGACAACGACTGGAACCCGGACCTCGAGGACCTCGCGGCGAAGATCACCCCCAACACCAAGGGGATCGTGATCATCAACCCGAACAACCCCACCGGCGCGGTGTACTCCCGCGAGGTGCTGCAGTCCGTCGTGGACCTCGCCGCGGAGCACGAGCTGATCCTGTTCTCCGACGAGATCTACGAGAAGATCACCTACGACGCCGCCGAGATGATCAACGCCGCGACCCTCACCGGCGAGGACGTGCTGTGCCTGACCTTCTCCGGGCTGTCCAAGGCCTACCGGGTGGCCGGGTACCGCGCCGGGTGGCTCGCGATCACCGGGCCCAACTGGAAGGCCGAGAGCTTCATCGAGGGCATCAAGCTGCTCGCCAACATGCGGATGTGCGCCAACGTCCCGGCCCAGCACGCCATCCAGACCGCGCTGGGCGGCTACCAGTCGATCAACGACCTCATCCTCCCGGGCGGGCGGCTCAAGGCCCAGCGCGACCTCGCCCACCGGCGGCTCAACGAGATCGACGGCGTGTCCTGCCGGCAGGCCGACGGCGCCCTGTACCTGTTCCCCAAGCTCGACGTGGAGAAGTTCAACATCGTCGACGACGAGAGGTTCGCCCTCGACCTCCTCAAGGAGCAGAAGATCCTAGTCAGCCACGGCCGGGCGTTCAACTGGCCGGAGCCCGACCACTTCCGGCTCGTCACCCTGCCCTCCGTGGAGATGCTCGCCACGGCCCTGGACCGGATCGAGGAGTTCCTCGGCAACTACCGCCAGTGACCGGCGGGCCGCGCGCCGCGGCCCGCCCCGCACCACCAGGAGGTCCCGCATGAGCGCAGCCGACCAGAGCCCGGCCACCGGGTTCGAGCAGGACGTGCGGCCCCTGCTGCGCGCCCGGCCGGGGCTGTCCCTGGACGCCGTGGACACCGGCTCCACCCCGGGGTTCACGGGGAACAAGAAGCTCGGCACCGCGCTGCGCGTCTCCCGGGACGCCGAGCTGTCCGAGCTGCAGCGCCAGATCTACGCCAACGCCACGGTGGGCGCCCGGCACCGGGTGCTGCTCGTGCTGCAGGGCATGGACACCTCCGGCAAGGGCGGCGTCATCCAGCACGTCCTGGGCGGGCTCAGCCCGCACGGCGTGCACACCCACGGCTTCGGCCGGCCCACCGAGGAGGAGGCCGCCCAGCACTTCCTCCAGCGGGTGCGGCGCCAGCTGCCCCGCCCCGGGGTGATCGGCGCGTTCGACCGGTCCCACTACGAGGACGTGCTCGTGCCCGTGGTGCACGACGTGCTCGACGACCGGCAGCTCGAGCGGCGCTACACCGAGATCCGGCACTTCGAGCAGGAGCTCGCCGACGACGGGGTGGTCGTCGTCAAGGTGTTCCTGCACCTGGGCCTGGACGAGCAGCGCCAGAACCTGCTCGCCCGCATCGGCGACCGGACGAAGCAGTGGAAGTTCGACCCCTCGGACCTCGACGCCCGCAGCCGGTGGGACACCTACATGGCCGCCTACGAGCGTGCCATCGACGCGACCGACGCCGACCACGCGCCCTGGTACGTGGTGCCCACCGACCGGAAGTGGTACGCCCGGGCCGTGGTCCAGGACCTGCTGATCTCCGCGCTCACGGGCCTGCGGCTCGACTGGCCCGACCCCGGCTACGACGTCGAGGACGCGCGCCGGCGCCTCGCCGCGCTCTGACCCCGCGGCACCGGGGAGGGCTCAGCCGCGCCCGGGGCCGTCGTCGTCGCTGTCGCCGTCCGCGTCCGCGCGCCGGGTGCGGGCCGCGTCGAGCCGCTCGCGGGCGCCGTCGAGCCACTGCTCGCACCGGGTGGCCAGGGCCTCGCCGCGCTCCCAGAGCGCGAGGGACTCCTCGAGGGACGTGCCCCCGGCCTCGAGCCGGGAGACGACCTGGACGAGCTCCTCGCGGGCCTGCTCGTAGCCCAGGCCGGCGATGTCGGACAGGTCGGGTGCTGCGGGGTGGTCGGTGCTCGCCATGGGTGGCGCCTCTCGTTCGGAAGGTTGGGGGACGGTCGGGACGTCGGTGCCGCGGAGGGTCAGGGGGAGCCGGGGTCCTCGCCCGGGCGCCGGGCGGAGACCGTCTCGGTGCGCACACCGAGCTCGCCCGCGGCCAGGCGCACCCCCAGCAGGTCCCCGGCGCGCACGGCGGAGGCGTCGGTGACCACGGCACCGGAGGCGTCCAGGACCACGGAGTAGCCGCGCTGCAGGGTCTCCTGAGGGGACAGCGCCCGCACGCGGGCGCGCAGGGAGCGCACGGCGTCGAGCTCCCGCAGCGTGCGGGAGTCCACGGCGGACAGCGCCCGGGTGCGCCACCGGTCCACGTCCTCCTCCCGGAGCAGGATCATGTCCTCCGGCTGGGCCAGGGCGGGCCGAGAGCGCACGGCGGCGAGACCGGCGGTCTCCCGGTCCAGGAAGCCCCGGACGGCGCGGTCCAGGCCCGCGCGCGCCCGGGCCACCCCGGCGCGCTCCTCGACGACGTCGGGGACGATCCGCTTGCCGGCGTCCGTGGGGGTCGAGGCCCGCAGGTCGGCCACCCAGTCGAGCAGCGGCTGGTCGTTCTCGTGCCCGATGGCACTGACCACCGGGGTCACGGCGGCCGCCACGGCGCGGACGAGGGACTCGTCGCTGAAGGCCAGGAGGTCCTCGAACGAGCCGCCGCCGCGGGCGATCACGATGACGTCCACCTCGGCCATGCCGTCGAGCTCGCGCAGCGCCTGGATGACGGCGCGCACCGCGCCGGAGCCCTGCACCGCGACCTCCCGCACCTCGAAGTCCACGGCCGGCCAGCGCAGGGACGCGTTGCGGATGACGTCCTTCTCGGCGTCGGAGTTGCGCCCCGTGACGAGGCCGACCCGGCGGGGCAGCAGCGGCAGCGGCTTCTTCCGGCCGGCGTCGAAGAGCCCCTCCTCGGCGAGCGCCCGCCGCAGCCGCTCGAGCCGCTCCAGCAGGTCCCCCAGCCCCACCGGCCGGATGCCGCGGCCCAGCATGGACAGGCGGCCGGTCTTGGCCCAGAAGTCCGGTTTGAGCTGGGCGACCACCCGCATCCCCTTCTCCAAGGGGCGGTCCAGGTGGGCGGTCTCGTTGGCGAAGAGGGTCACGGGCACGGAGATCTCGGCGTCGACGTCCCGGAGGGTCACGTAGGTGACGCGGGCGCGCCGGTTGAGCTCGATGATCTGCCCCTCGACCCACGTGGGCGCGCAGCGGGCGATGTAGGCGTGCAGGTTCTCGGAGAGCATCCGCAGCGGCCACGGGTTCTCCGGGGTGGTCCGGTCCGCCCGCGACGGCAGCTCGCGCTCGCCGCCCGCCGGCGCGTCCTGCTGCGGCTCCAGATACGTCATGCCTCATGCTTACCACCCGACGGGGACAGCCGTGCACGCTCCGTCCCGTGCGTACAGTGGTTCCGTGAGCTCCTCAGCACCCCCCGCCTCCAGACACCGCTCCCGACGACGCGCCACGACCGTCCTGCGCACCGGTCTCGGCACCGTCCTCGGCCTGGCCGCCGCGTCCCTCGTGGCGCTGCTCGTGCCCCTGCACTGGGCCCAGGACACCCTGGTCTCCCGCGACGGCTTCACCCGGGTGGTCGGCACCCTCGCCGACGACCGGCCCTTCCAGGAGGAGCTGGCCCGCACCGCCGTGGGGCAGCTGGCCGACCGGATCGTGGGGGAGCGGGCCACGGGCGTCGGGTTCCTCGACCGGATGCTCGAGGACGCCGTCCGCCGGGCCGCCGACGTCGCCGCGGACCTCACCTCCGACCCCGCCTACCAGCGCGCGTGGACGGAGGCGCTCACCCGCACCCACGAGGCCAACGTCCCCGTGGACGGGGCGGTGGAGGAGCCGCCGAAGCACCTCGTGCTGGAGATCGGCCCGGTCCTCCGGGAGGTCGACGCGGCCGTGCAGCGGGCCGTGGGCGTGGACGTCGGCCTGACGGAGCGGGAGAGCCGGATCACCGTCCCGGGGTCGAACACCGGGCGCCTGATCGAGGCGGGGACCCGGCTCACCGACCTGGCCGTCCCGCTCACCTGGACCGCCGCGGTGCTCGCGGTGCTCGCACTGCTGGTGGCCCGGCACCGCTTCGCCGTGCTCGCCGTGCTGGGCCTGGGGACACTGGCCGGACTGGGCGTCGTGTGGCTGCTCGTGGAGCAGGGCGTGCAGCGGGCCTCCGGCATGCTCGGCGGCGACCCGGTGGTCCGGCTCGCCGCCGACCGGGCCGTCGTGCTGCTCACCGGCTCCCTCGGCGAGCAGATGGTCACGGCCGCCTGGGCGGCCGGGATCACGGGCGTCGTGGGCCTCGTCGGGGCCATCCTGGTGTCGGGCGGATCACGGCGCCGTCCCCGCCCCACCGCGTAGCATGGAGGCCATGCCGACCACCGTTGCGCTCTCCATGCCCACCGTCCCCCGTTCCCGGCGCACCCCCGAGGACGTGGCCGCCGCCGCTCCCGTGGCCGGACCGAAGAAGGTCCTGCTCGCGTCCCCCCGCGGCTACTGCGCCGGCGTGGACCGCGCGGTCATCGCCGTGGAGAAGGCGCTCGAGCACTACGGCGCCCCGGTGTACGTGCGCAAGGAGATCGTGCACAACAAGTTCGTGGTGAGCACCCTCGAGGAGCAGGGCGCCGTGTTCGTCGAGGAGACCGACGAGGTCCCGGAGGGATCCCTGCTCATCTTCTCCGCCCACGGCGTCTCCCCGGCCGTGGTGGAGTCCGCGAAGTCCCGGGACCTGCACACCATCGACGCCACGTGCCCCCTGGTGACCAAGGTGCACCGCGAGGCCGTGCGCTTCGCGAAGAGCGACTACGACATCCTGCTGATCGGCCACGACGGCCACGAGGAGGTCGAGGGCACCGCCGGCGAGGCTCCCGAGCACATCCAGGTGGTGAACAGCCCCGACGAGGTCGACCAGGTCGTGGTCCGCGACCCCGACAAGGTCGTGTGGCTGTCCCAGACCACCCTCAGCGTGGACGAGACCCTGGAGACCGTGCAGAAGCTGCGCGAGCGCTTCCCCTCCCTGCAGGACCCGCCCAGCGACGACATCTGCTACGCGACCTCCAACCGGCAGACCGCCATCAAGAAGATCGCCCCGGACGCGGACCTCGTGATCGTCGTGGGCTCGGCGAACTCCTCGAACTCCGTGCGGCTCAAGGAGGTCGCCCTCGAGTACGGCGCCCGCCGCGCCGAGCGCGTGGACTTCGCCAACCAGGTGGACGAGTCCTGGTTCGAGGGCGCCGCCACCGTGGGCGTCACGTCCGGGGCCTCCGTGCCGGAGGTCCTCGTCAAGGACGTGCTGCGCCTGCTCGCGGACTACGGCTACGGCGAGGTCGAGGAGGTCGTCACCGCCGAGGAGGACGTCCTGTTCTCCCTGCCCAAGGAGCTGCGCGCCCGGCTCACCGCGGCCGGGGACACCTCCCACCGGCTCGGCGGCCGGGGGGCCCGGCCCACCCGCTGAGCCGCAGGGCCCGCCCTGCCCGCTGAGCCGCGGGCGGTCCCTCCCGCTCAGCCGGCCGCGCGCTCGTCGAGCGGTCCGGCCAGCGCGCCGCCCGACCCGGTGCGGCCCGGGCGGTCCACCGACTCCGGCAGCGGCGCCGCCGCGGTGAACTCCGGGGCCGTGAGCGGGCGCGGCGCCACCACGAGCGGACGGGTGGTGAGCCGCTCGTCCTCCGCGAGCGTGGGGTCCAGGTCGTTGATCCGCCGGGCCGTGGGGAACACCCGGGTCTCCACGGAGCCCGTGAGCCGGTTGTAGGTCTCGACCGACTTCTGCAGCGACCGGCCCATGTCGTCGAGGTGCTTGCCGACCGTGCCCAGCCGCTCGTAGAGCTGGCGGGAGAGGTCGAAGAGCTCCTTGGCGTTCTCCGTCAGCCCGTTCTGCCGCCACGTGAACGCGACGGCCTTGAGCGAGGCGAGCAGCGAGACCGGCGACACGAGCGCCACGTTGCGGCTCGCGGCGTGGTCCAGCAGGGTCGGGTCCGCGTCCAGGGCCGCGGACAGCGCCGACTCGGCGGGCAGGAAGCACAGCACCAGCTCGGGGGAGGCGTCCCGCGCCTCCCAGTACTTCTTGCCGGCCAGCGCGTCCACGTGCCCGCGCACGGCCTTCGCGTGACCGGCCAGCTGCGCCCTGCGCCCGGCGTCGTCCTCTGCGTCCTGGGCGCGCAGGTAGGCGGTCATGGGCGCCTTGGCGTCCAGGACGATGTCGCGGCCCCCGGGGAGGTGCACGACCATGTCCGGGCGGATCGCGCTGCGCTCGCCGTCCGCGGTGGTGCCGTTGGAGGCGACCTGCTCCCGGAAGTCGACGTGCGCGGTCATCCCCGCGGCCTCGACCACCCGGCGCAGCTGCACCTCGCCCCACGTGCCCCGCGCAGAGCCCGAGCGCAGGGCGGAGGACAGGGACGTGGTCGCGGTGCGCAGGTGGTCGCCCACCTCGCGGGTGTGGGCCAGGGCCTGGGTGATCCCGCCGTACTGCTCGGCCCGGTCCCGCTCGAGCGCCGTCACGTGCTCCTCCACCGAGCGCAGCTGGTGGGCCACCGGGGCCAGGGCCCGCAGGACGTTGTTGTCCTGCACGGAGCGGGCGTCGGCGTCCTGCAGCCGGTCCTCGAGCTGGGCGCGCGCCTCCACGGCCGCCGCCCGCTCGGAGGCCAGGTCCACGAGCCGGTCCTGGACGGCGGCGAGCTCGGCCTGGAGCCCGGCCCGCTCCTCGTCGGCCGCCCGGGCGTCCCGGGCGGAACGGGTGCGCGCGACGGCGGCGCCCAGCAGGGCGCCCACGAGCAGGGCGAGGAGGACGAGGACGACGACGAGGCTGACGGTCATGCCCAGCAGTGTGGCACGCCGACCGGACACCGCACGGCAGGGCGCCCACAGCCACCCGTTCCGGAGCGCCGCCGGCCGCCCGGTCAGCGCCGGACCGTGGTGCGGCGCACGGCTAGCAGCACCACGGCCGCGAAGACCACCGCCCAGAGCCCGGTGTTGAGCAGCAGCGCCCACAGGGGGTCGGACTCCACGGGCGGTCCGCTGGTGGCCACGACGTCGCCCTCCACGAGCGGGTACCGGGCCAGTCCGGCCAGGCCGTAGAGCGGGGTGAACCGTGCGATGTCGAGCATGACACCGGTGAGCGGGACGAAGAGGTTGCCGAAGAAGCTGAGCACCACCAGCAGTCCCGAGGCGGCGCTGACCGCGGACTCCGAGCGGAACAGCAGCCCGGCCGCCAGGCCGTAGAGGGCGAACACGGAGGAGCCGGCCACGACGATGGCCGCGGTGGCGGGCCAGCGCCAGCCGCCCAGTTCGGCGCCGGTCAGGGCGCCCACCGCGTAGACCGCGAGGACCGGCAGGACGGCCATGGCCAGGGCCACGGCCACCTTGGCCAGCACGTACCCGTGCCGCGGCGCCGGGGTGAGCCCGATCTGCCGGCCCCAGCCGCGGGCCTGCTCCACGGCGGCGGAGCCGGCGATCGAGGTGGTCGCGGTGACCGCCCCGTAGACCGCCATGGAGATCATGTTGTAGCCGCCGGCGTTGCCGTGGCCCGCCGGCCGGTCGGAGAAGTCCCCCAGCGCCGTGAACATCACGTACAGCACGGCGGGCAGGACCACCACGAAGAAGGTGTTCTCGACCATGCGCACGTTGCGGCGCAGGTCGTGGGCGGCGTAGGCGATGCTCATGGTGCTGATCCTCCAGGGGGCGGGGCGTGTCTGGTGGGCGCGGTCAGTCGGCGGTGAGGCCCAGGAAGGCCTCCTCGAGCCCGGCGTGGGTGATCTCGAGCTCGCGCGCGCCCGTGGTCGTGAGCAGGTGCCGGGCGATGGCGTCCGTGTCGGGGCCCGTGAGGCGCCGGCGCCCGCCGACGGAGTCCAGCGGGGTCGCCCCCGGGACGACGACCGGCTCGGGCCCCTCCCAGCGGAAGCTCACCACCCGGTGGCCGGCCATGGCCTGGACCTCGGCGGTGGCGGCGTCGGCGACCACCCGCCCGCCCTTGAGCACCACGGTGCGCGCGGCGAACTCCTCGGCCTCGTCGAGGTAGTGGGTGGCGAACACGACCGTCCGGCCGCGCTCCGCCTCGGCGTGCATCGCCGCCCAGAACTCCCGCCGGGCGCTGACGTCCATCCCCGCGGTCGGCTCGTCCAGCACCAGCAGGTCCGGCTCGGGCAGCAGGGCCAGCGCGAAGCGCAGCCGCTGCTGCTCGCCGCCCGAGCACTTGGAGACCTTGCGCCGCGCGAACCCGGCGGCACCGGCCCGGCCCAGTGCCTCGTCCACGGGGAGGGGATTCCGGTGCAGGGTCGCGACCATGGCGACCGTCTCCCGCACGGTCAGGTCGTCGAGCAGCCCCCCGGTCTGCAGGACCGCGCCGATCCGTCCGGCCCGCACGCTCTCGCGCGGTGCGCCACCCAGGGTGCGCACGGTGCCGTCGTCGGGATCGGTGAAGCCCAGCACCATGTCGAGGAGAGTGGTCTTCCCGGCACCGTTGGGCCCGAGCAGCGCGACGACCTCGCCGCGCTCGACGCGCAGGCTCACGCCGTCCACGGCCCGGACGCGCCGCTCGCCGTGCCCGAAGCCCTTCCGGGCCCCGGCGACGTCGACGGCCGGGGAGCCGGCCGGCGAGCCCCCAGGGCTCGCGTGCGGGGCGGTGCGGGATGCCGGGGAGGATCTCATGGTCCGACTCTGCTCCACCGCGCGCCCTGCCGGAAGCCCCGGTGACCACGACACGCCCATGACATCGGTCGCGGGCCCGGGAGCCGGCCGGAGGCGTGCCGGTCCGCCCGGCCGGTAGGATGGTCTCCCGTGGCTCTTACTATCGGAATCGTCGGACTGCCCAACGTCGGCAAGTCCACCCTGTTCAATGCGCTGACCCGCAACACCGTCCTGGCGGCGAACTACCCGTTCGCGACCATCGAGCCGAACATCGGCGTGGTCAACCTGCCGGACCCCCGGCTGGACCGGCTCGCGGAGATCCACGGCTCGGACCGGATCCTGCCCGCTACCGTGTCCTTCGTGGACATCGCCGGCATCGTCAAGGGCGCGTCCGAGGGCGAGGGCCTGGGCAACCAGTTCCTCGCCAACATCCGCGAGGCCCACGCGATCGCCCAGGTGGTCCGCGCGTTCGACGACCCGGACGTCATCCACGTCGACGGCGAGATCAACCCGGCCTCCGACATGGAGACCATCAACACCGAGTTGATCCTCGCCGACCTGCAGACCCTCGAGAACGCGATCCCGCGCCTCGAGAAGCAGGTCAAGATCAAGAAGGCCGACCCCGCCAAGCTCGCCGCCATGCAGCAGGCGCAGACCATCCTCGAGCGCGGGGACACGATCTTCGGGGCGGCCGAGAAGGAGAAGCTCGACGTCGACCAGCTGCGCGACCTCAGCCTGCTCACCGCCAAGCCGTTCATCTACGTCTTCAACGCCGACGACGGCGTGCTCGGCGACGAGGCGAAGCAGCAGGAGCTGCGCGAGCTCGTGGCGCCCGCCGACGCCGTGTTCCTCGACGCGAAGCTCGAGTCCGAGCTCGTGGAGCTGGACGAGGAGGAGGCGAAGGAGATGCTGGAGATGTCCGGGCAGGACGAGGCCGGTCTCGACAAGCTCGCCCGCACGGGCTTCCACACCCTCGGTCTGCAGACCTACCTCACCGCCGGGCCCAAGGAGTCGCGCGCCTGGACCATCCCCGTGGGCGCCACCGCCCCGCAGGCCGCCGGGGTCATCCACACCGACTTCGAGCGCGGCTTCATCAAGGCCGAGATCGTCTCCTTCGAGGACCTCGACGCCGCCGGGTCCATGGCCGACGCCAAGGCCGCAGGCAAGGTCCGGATCGAGGGCAAGGACTACGTCATGCGCGACGGCGACGTGGTGGAGTTCCGCTTCAACGTCTGAGCCGGCCGGGCGACCCGCGCCGGCGCGCGGGTCATTCGGGCCCGGGCCGCCTGCGGTTCCGCTTGGTCTCGGAGCGCCGGCGTTTTCCTTCGATCCGTCGGCGCCGCGAGCCGCTCGTGGGCCGGGTGGATCGCCGGACGACCGGAGGAACCACTGCCTCGCGCAGGAGTGCGGCGAGACGCTGTCGTGCCGCGGTCCTGTTCTGTCGCTGGGAGCGATGCTCGGCGGCGCTCACGGTCAGCACGGTGCCCGAGAGTCTGCCGGCGAGCTGGTCGAGGGCGCGTGCGCGCTGCACGTCGCTCAGCGCTGTCGTCGTGGCCAGGTCCAGAGAGAGCTGCACCCGTGAGTCGGTGGTGTTGACGCCCTGACCGCCCGGTCCGGAGGCGTGGGAGAACTGCTCGGCCAGCTCTCCCGCCGGCACCCTGAGGCCGCGGGGAGCGCCGGGGCCCGGGGGCACGTGCAGATCGTCCACAGGATGATTGTGTCGCACCGGCAGCGTGCTTGCCGCCGCCGGCACCAGCCAGAGCCTGATCACGTCCTCCAGGGACGACGGCGTGCACGAGCAGCGCGGGGGAGGCCTCGGCCCAGGCTCCTACGGAGCCGTCGGGACGCGGCGGGGGACGGTCTCCGTCCCCGGGGCCGGGGCGCCGGCCACGATCCTCAGATCGGTGAGATCCGCGCCCTCGAGGTGCGGCAGGACCTGGGTGGCCAGCAGGGACAGGGCCGTGCCGTACGCTCCGGTCCTCGTCCCGGCCTCCACGGTCATCCGGAGGCAGACGCCCTGCGACCCGCTGCTCCGGGCGACGCAGTGCGCCGCCGTGACGACCCGGCTCAGGGCGTCGACCGCGGAGACGTCCACCCTGCGGGACGTCCTGACCGTCGCCTCGGCGGTCCACGTGCTCATTGGGTGCCACCGGCCGGGAAGCCCACCGGCTGCCGAGCCCGGGACGGGACCGACGCGGTGATCCGCACCGGGCCGGTGACCGGCTGCACCTCGTCGAGGCTCCAGCGCAGGAGGTCCACGGCCGCGGGCTCCGCTTCCGGGGCCTCGTGCAGGTCCACGGTGAGGTCGGACTCGGGGAACAGCGCCCTGGCGCGGACCGCGAGCGGCGCCAGCGCCTTCTGGCTGGTGCCGGTCAGCGGGCCCGTGACGACCAGGGTCACGTGCCGGCCGTCCAGGTCGATCCGGACCAGCACCGAGAGCCGGTCACCCCCCGGTGCCCGTCCTCGCGCGGTGGGCGCGCGCAACTCGGCCCCTGTCGTCATGTCGGTCATGGACTCTCCCCCGTCGGTGCGGCGGCGACAGGGGCCCGGTCCCACGCCCTGGGTCCGCGCCGTCCACGACGCCGCGACGGTCCGCCCTGCCTGCCCGCACCACCATCGTCGGCGCGCCGAGGGGCCGGACGCCAGGGTGACCATCGGACGAGTGCGTTCTCCGGCTCGTCGGTGCTCTGCGCGGCCCCCGGGCGCACGGAGCCGGTGCGCCGGAGCCGGTGCCACGGCGCACGCGGCGGCGTCTACAGCCGGGAGTCCGTGGCGTCCTCCGGCGGTGCCTCCGCCTCGAGGTAGTCCTCGATGTCCACCAGCACGGCGGGGCCGGACTGCGCCACCTGCAGCGCGACGGCGAGGCTCGCCACGTCGTCGTCGTCCAGGAGCTGGTCGGGCAGGTCCACGGCGTAGCGGGCCTCGCCGTCGACGAGCACGGGCGTGATGTGGGCGGGGCCGCTCGTGAGGTCGACGACGGTCGCGGGGGCGACCACCTCGACGTCCTCGGGCACCGGGCGGTCGTCGGGGGGTGCGGGGGAGCTCATGGGATCCGTCCTGTCGTTCGGGGTGCTGTCAGGCTACTGCCTGATGCCGTCCGCGCCGTGGACCGGCCTAGCATGGGTGTCATGGCGCACCCGATCCTGTTCGACGGCGAGGACCCGGCGCTGGCCCGCGTGCGCTCGATCTGCCTCGCGCTGCCCGGCGCGCAGGAGAGGATCTCCCACGGCCGCCCATGGTTCTGCACGAGGACCGGCTTCGCGGTGTACGGCGGCACGCTGCGCGGGGACGTCTCCACCGCCTTCGACACGGCGCTGCTGGTCAAGGCCGACCCGCAGGAGCGCCCCGCCCTGCTGGCCGACGCGCGGTTCTTCGAACCCGCGTACCTGTGGCCCTCGGGCTGGGTCGGGATGGACCTGTCCCCGGCGGGCACCGACTGGGCCGAGGCCGCCGAGCTCGTCGAGACGTCCTACCGGCTCACGGCGCCGCGCCGTCTGGTGCGAGAGCTCGACGCCCGCCGCTGACGGACCGGACCGGCGGGCGTCCCCGGGGGATCAGCGCAGCGCACGCTTGATGTCGGCGCGCTCCTTCTCGAGCTTGCGCACCCGGTGGCCCAGCTTGAACAGCCGCACGGAGCCGACGAGGCCCATGATGAGGGCACCGGCGACGGCCGCCAGCAGCATGGCGACGCCGAGGGGGAGGATGAACTCCCAGCCCATGTAGTTGAAGACCGCCGGGACGTTGTTCTGCAGGATGAAGACCAGCAGCAGGATCAGGATCAGCAGGCCGAGGATCAGGGCGGTCCACATGGCCCCCGAGATGCCCTGTTTCTGGTGCTCGTCCAGCGCGGGGTCCGTGCCCACCTGCGGCCGGACGGCCGGCTCACGGCCGGCCGCCGGGCGGTCCGCGGCGGACGCGTCCGGCGTGGGGATCCGCGGGCCCTCCACGGGGGAGGGATCAGGCCGGTGCGGGTCGGAGGATTCTGGGGTGCGGGCCATGACGGTTCTCTCCCTGGTCGCGGACGGGTCGCGGTGACCCTGTGCTCCTCACGGTAGTCCTGGTCGGCGCGGCGCTGAAGACCCGCCGGTGCTCAGCGGGTCGTGCGCACCCGCCGGAGGAAGCGGTGCACCTCGGCGGCGACCAGCGCGAGCGTGTCCTCCTGGCCCACGGGCCCTGACCGGCGGACCGTCATGGCATGGTCCGCACCCTCCACCGGGACGACGGCGACCTCCGGCGCGCCGTCCGCGGCGGCCACGACCTCGTCCGCCGAGCCGAAGGCGTCCCGCGTGCCCTGCAGCACGAGCACGGGAACCGTGGGGCGCAGCAGCTCCTCGGCCCGCGAGCGCTCCGGCCGGCCCGGCGGGTGCAGGGGGAAGGCCAGGCAGACGACGGCGGACGCGCCCACCGCGGCGGCCGTCCGGCACGCCACGCGCGCCCCGGCGCTGCGGCCCCCGACGACCACGGGCAGCCCGTCCGCCAGCTCGGTCACGGCAGGGGCGGCGGCCAGCCACCCGGCGTCGAGGGCGGCCGGACGGGGTGCGATCCTCCGCCCGGCGAGCACCCACGGCTGCTCGTGGCGCACCACCGTGATGCCGTGGCGGGGGAGCTCGTCGGCGAGAGCGACGAGGTCCTGGGCACCGGCGCCCCCGCCCGCGCCGTGCCCGAGCCACAGCAGCGCCGCGGGGGTCTCGGCGGGGGACACCAGGAGGCGTCCCGGTCCGGTTTCGGTGGGCACGACGAGCTCGGTGGGTCGGGGCATGGCCACCACGGTAGCCCGGTGGGCACCCGGGGCCCGTGGTGCCCACCGGGCGGGGCGCGGCCTAGCATGTGGCCATGGCATCCCCCAACGCGTCCGGCGGCGCCCGGCCGAGCCGGGCGGACCTCGAGGCCGCCCGGAACACGACCCTGCCCGACCTGCTCGGCCCGGACCTGCGCCTGCTGATCTGCGGCATCAACCCGAGCCTGTGGGCCGCGGCCACCCAGGCCCACTTCGCCCGGCCCGGCAACCGGTTCTGGCCGGCCCTGCACGACGCCGGGCTCACCGGCCGGCTCGTGGACTGCTCGGCCGGGATGAGCGCGGCGGACCGGGAGCACGTCCTGGGCCGGGGCCTCGGCATCACGAACCTGGTGCGCCGGGCCACCGCCCGGGCCGACGAGCTGGACCCCGCCGAGTTCGTGGCCGGCCGGGAGCGGCTCGCGGAGCTCGTCGCCGAGCTGCGCCCCGCCGTCGTCGCGGTCGCCGGGGTCACCGCCTACCGGCACGCCTTCGCGGACCCGGGGGCCGCGCTCGGGCGCCAGGACCGGGAGCTGGCCGGGGCGCAGCTGTGGGCGCTGCCGAGCCCGAGCGGGCTCAACGCCCACGCGTCCCGGGCGAGCCTCGCCGCCGCGTTCGCCGAGGCCGGCCGGGCGGCGGGCCTCCCGGCCGCCCGGGCGCTCCCGTGACCCGGTCCCGGCGGGTGCCGCATGCGCCTCAGACGAACAGGAGCAGGCTCACCGCCATGACCGCCATCCCGGCCACCAGCCCGTAGACCGACAGGTGGTGCTCGCCGTACTCCTGGGCCGTGGGCAGCAGCTTGTCCAGGGAGATGAACACCATGATCCCGGCCACGCTCGCGAACACGACGCCGAAGAGGACGTCGTCGAGGAAGGGGAGCAGGACGAGGTACCCGAGCACCCCGCCGACGGGCTCCGCCAGGCCCGAGAGGAACGCCCAGCGGAAGGCCTTCCGGCGGCTGCCCGTGGCGTGGTAGATGGGCACCGCCACGGAGATCCCCTCGGGGATGTTGTGCAGCGCGATCGCCACGACCACCGGGATCGCCACGGACGGCTCCTGCATGGCCGCCACGAAGGTCGCGAAGCCCTCGGGGAAGTTGTGGATCGCGATCGCCACCGCGGTCATCGTCCCCATCCGCATGAGCCGGCGCTGCCGCCCGGCGTCGTCGTGCGGGTACTCGTGCGGGTTGGCGCGGGCGGGCACGAGCCGGTCGATGACCGCGATCAGGAGGATCCCCGCGAAGAACCCGCCCGCCGTGGCCCACGCCCCGGAGCGCGCGCCGAGCTCCGCGACCAGGGCGACCTGGGCCTTGACGAAGATCTCGATCATGGACACGTAGATCATCACCCCGGCCGAGAAGCCGAGGCTCACCGCCAGGAACTTGGCGTCGGTGCGCTTGGTGACCAGGGACAGGAAGGCGCCCACGCCCGTGGCCAGCCCCGCGAACAGCGTCAGGCCGAAGGCGAACAGCAGCTCGTTCACGGGCGGGTCGACTCCGTTCGTGGGCGGGGTGGGGCGCTCGCAGTCTAGCGAACGGCACGGGCGCCCTGGGGAGCCGTTCTGCGGTGCGCCAGAATGGTCCGATGACGACTTCCTCCGGGCACGTCCCGGGAACTGGCGGCCGCCCGGTGGATGTCCCGGCCGGGCTCGCCGACCGGTACACGACCGCGTGGGAGCTGGTCCCGGACGGGCGGGCGCGGGACGACGACGGGGCCCTGGTCCTGCCGGTGCGCACCCGCGCCGGGGAGCCGGCCGTGCTGCGGCTCTCCCCGCCGCGGCCCGGCGCCGAGCACGAGCACCTGGCCCTGCGCGTGTGGGCCGGCCGCGGGGCCGTGCGGCTGCTCCGGGCGGAGCCCGCAGACCGGGCGCTGCTGCTCGAGCGCACCGCCGAGCGGGACCTGCACGACCTGCCGGTGCTCGAGGCCTGCCGCGTGCTCGGCGAGCTGACCCGGGTCCTCGCCCGCCCGGCGCGGCCCCCGTTCCCGCGCCTGTCCGCGACCGCCCGGCGGTGGCAGGCGGAGCTGGAGGGAGCAGCGGACCTGGACGCCCGGTTCCCGCGCCGGTTCCGGCTGCAGGCCGTCAAGAGCCTCGAGCGGCTCCGGCGCGACGAGCTGGACGCGGCGCTCGTGCACCAGGGCCTGCACTACGGTGCCGTCCGCGCGTCGGCGCGCGCCCCGTGGCTGGCCACCGGGGCCGACGCGGTGGTCGGCACCCCGGAGTTCGCGCTGGTCCCCGCCCTGTGGCACCGCGCGGACGAGGCCGGGCACGGCGGGGTCCTGGCCGCGGCCCTGGCGGACCGGATGGAGGCCCTCGCCCTGGCCGCCGGCGCCGACGACGAGCGCCTCCGGGCGTGGGCGCTCGTCCGGTGCGCGGTGGCGGCCCGGGACGAGGTCGCCCGTCCCACCGGGGCCCCGCACCGCGAGGTCAGCCGGCTGGTCCAGCTGTGCAAGGCGCTGCAGCGGGGCGCCTGAGGCATCGTCCGCCGGGGCCAGGGGCGGGGCCGGGGGGCGGGTCCGATGTCAGGGCCCGGCACCCGCACCAGGCCCGCTCCCCGGCTCAGGAGGCGAAGCGCGGCGGAAGCCCAGGTCCGCGGCGAGCGGGCGCCACGCCGCCACGAGCAGGGTGAGCGCGGTGGGCACGAGGATCGGGAAGCCCACGGCCAGGTAGCCCAGGGCGCCGAGCACCCCGCCGGCGAAGAACAGTCCCACGAGCGCGGCCAGCAGCCGGAGCTTCCCGGCGTCGCCGGTCACGGGGTCGGCGTCCGCGAGCCGGTTGCGGTAGAGGAACTTGCCGAGCTCGATGCCGATGTCCGTGACCATGCCCGTCACGTGGGTGGTGCGGATCTGGGCGCCCGAGATCTTGGTGATCACGGCGTTCTGCAGTCCCATGGTGAACGCGAGCACCGGGACGAACAGGAGGTGCCGGTGCGCCCAGGTGAGGCTCTCGGCCAGGAGCCCGAAGGCGAGCATGAGCAGGCCCTCGAGCAGCAGGACGTTGGCGTAGCGGCTGTGCAGCCCGCGGCGCCGCGCCCGGTTGAACATCAGCGCGCAGCACGCGGCCCCGCACGTGAAGGCGACCACGGCCAGCACGCCGACCGCCACGAGCCGCAGGTCGCCCAGCACGAGGTGGTCGGCGACCATCGCGGTGAGCCCCGTCATGTGGGAGGTGTACACGGCCACGGCCACGAAGCCCACGGAGTTGAGCACTCCGGCCACCAGGGCGAGCAGGTAGGCGAGGTGCCGGTTGAGGGCGGGGGTGCGGCGGGGTCCCGCGACGTTGAGCAGGTAGCGGTCGATCCGGGCCCTCATGCCGCGAGCCCAGCCCCGGAACGGCCCGGGCCGCGTCGCCGGGAGGGCCGTCGCAGGGGTGCGGGCCCCGCCCGGCCCCGGTCAGTCGGCCCGGGGGCCGAGGGCCTCGACGGTCTCGGCGGCCAGGGCGAGGCCGGCGCCGCTGTAGAGGTTGAAGACCGTCCGGACCCCGTGCCCGCGCAGCTCCTGCACCTCGTCGTCGTACTGCGCCACGGCGGCCACGGCCCCCTCGAAGCCCGTGGCGCTCAGCTGCTGGAGGGCCACGAGGTTGGACCCGTGGAAGGGCATGGCGAGCACGGCGACCTTCACGTGGCCGGTCGCGATCACCCGCTCCCAGAACTCCTGGTCGGTCGCGTCGGCCTCCTGGACGTCGAGCCCCTGCGCCCGCAGCCGCTCCACACGGTCCGTGGCGTTCTCGATGCCCACCACGGAGTAGCCGTGCTCCTCGGCGAGCTCCCGGTAGGCGGCCTGCCCCACCCTGCCCATGCCGAGCACGAGCACCTCGGCGTGGCTGATGTCGATGGGACGGTCCTCCGGGTGCAGCCGGTCGTCGGGGTGCTCCGGCAGCCGGCGGGCGAGGGTGCTGGTCAGGGTGGAGCCGCGCCGGTTGAGCAGGGCCGAGACCACGAAGCTCAGGGCGACCGCCACGGAGAGCATCACCAGCCAGTCCTCGTCGAACATCCCCGCCGAGACGCCGATGGCCCCCACGATGAGGGCGAACTCGGAGTGGTTGCCCAGTGCCACGCCCGTGCGCAGGGACGTGCGGCGGCGCAGCCCGAACATCCACAGCAGCAGCACGAACAGCATCGCCTGCACCGGCAGGAGGCCCAGCAGCAGCACGCCCATGGCGACCATCTCGAGGGTCGGCATCCCGTGGAAGCCGATCGAGACGAAGAAGGCGACCAGCAGGAGGTCCTTGAGGGTGAACAGGGTGCGGGACAGCTCCCCGGCGTTGGCGTGGGAGGCCAGGAGCATGCCGACGAGCAGCGCTCCGAGGTCCCCCTTGATGCCCACGGCGGAGAAGGCGACGTAGCCCGGGACCAGGGCCATGAGCACCCCGAACAGGGCCTGCATCTCCCCGTGGCCGATGTGGTCCCAGATCCGGCGGAACAGCCACGCCGCCGGCAACAGGAGCACCAGGGCCAGGGCCCACGGGCTCGGCGGGTGCTCACTCGTGGCGGTGATGAACGCGACGGCCGCGACGTCCTGGATGATGAGGATGCCGATCGCCACGCGCCCGTAGAGGGACGTGGTCTCGCTGCGCTCCTCGAGGACCTTGAACACCAGCACGGTGCTCGAGAAGGACAGGGCGAACCCGGCCAGCAGCAGCGCGCGGAGGTTCTCGCCCGGCAGCTGCAGCCCCACCACCATGAGCAGGCCCAGCAGTCCCGCCCCGAGGGACGTGCTCAGGACCATGTGGATCCCGGCCGTCCCCCAAATCTCCTTGCGCAGCAGGGACCGGGCGTCGAGCTTGAGCCCGATGCCGAAGAGCATCAGGGTCACCCCGACGTCGGCCAGCTGGTCGAGCACGGGGAGCCGCTCCACGCCCAGGCCGTTGAGCACGAAGCCGGCCGCGAGGAACCCGATCAGGGGCGGCAGGCGCGCGAGGACGGCCAGGGCACCGGCCCCGAAGGCGACGACGAGATACACGGCGACCGTGGACACAGGCAGCTCCCTCGCCGGCCGGTGGTGGGACCCTCCCAGTCTAGAACGAGTTCGGGCCCCGCTCCCGGGACCGTCCGGGGCGCCCGGCGACCCGCACCGCCTACAGTGGTCGCAGCACTGGGCAGCGAGGGAAGGACCGGAGCATGCACGAGAGCCAGGGGCCCGCCGGCGCCACGTCCGCGCCGACGCGGTCCCAGCGGCTGGACCGGCTGCCGTTCACCACCGAGCACCGGAAGCTGCTGGTCGGCTCCGGCGTCGGCTGGGCCCTGGACGCCATGGACGTGGGCCTGATCTCCTTCGTGATGGCCGCCCTCGCCCAGGAGTGGGGCCTGGGCTCCGGGCAGCTGTCCCTGCTCGCGTCGATCGGCTTCGTGGGCATGGCCGTGGGCGCCAGCCTCGGCGGGCTCCTGGCCGACCGGCTCGGCCGGCGCCAGGTCTTCGCCCTGACCCTGCTCGTCTACGGCACGGCCACCGGAGCGTCCGCGCTCGTCGGCTCCCTCGCCGCGCTCGTGATCCTGCGCTTCGTGGTGGGCCTCGGCCTCGGCGCCGAGCTGCCCGTCGCCTCCACCCTCGTCTCCGAGTACGCCCCCCGGCGGATCCGCGGCCGCGTGGTGGTGGTCCTCGAGTCCTTCTGGGCCGTCGGCTGGATCCTCGCCGCGCTCGTGGGCTACTTCGTCGTGCCGTCCTCCCCGGACGGGTGGCGCTGGGCGCTCGTGGTGGGTCTCGTGCCGGCCCTCTACGCCGTGGTCGTGCGCCGGGCCCTGCCCGAGTCCGTGCGCTTCCTCGAGCACCGGGGCCGGACCGACGAGGCCGAGGCCGCGGTGCGCCGGTTCGAACGGGCCCGGCCCCTGGGCCGCTCCCGGGCCGAGACCGCCGCGCAGGCCCGGGCCGCCGAGGAGACCGGTCCGGGCCCGGCGGAGGAGGCGACGGCGATCTGGGGGCCGTCCCTGCGGCGGCGCACGACGGCGCTGTGGACCGTCTGGTTCTGCATCAACTTCGCCTACTACGGGGCGTTCACCTGGCTGCCCACGCTGCTGCTCCAGCAGGGCCTCACCCTGACCACGTCCTTCGGCTACGTCCTGGTCATCACGCTCGCCCAGCTGCCCGGCTACGCCGTGGCCGCCTGGCTCATCGAGGTCTGGGGCCGGCGGATCACGCTGGCCGTGTTCCTCGGGGGCTCCGCGGTGAGCGCCCTGCTCTTCGGCATCGTGTCGATGGGCAGCATCGTGCTCCCGTGGCAGGTGATCGGCTCCGGCATGGCGCTGTCCTTCTTCAACCTGGGCGCGTGGGGCGCGCTGTACGCGATCGGCCCCGAGCTCTATCCCACCGCGCTGCGCGGGACGGGGACCGGTGCGGCGGCGGCGTTCGGCCGAGTCGCCTCCATCCTGGCCCCGCTCACCGTTCCGGCGCTGCTCGCGCTCGGCGGGGAGCGCTACGACGTCGTCACCGTCTTCGCCGTCTTCGGCGCCGCCTTCCTCGTGGCCGCGCTCTCCGCCTTCGCCCTGCCCGAGCAACGGGGACGGGCCCTGCGGTGACCTCCCCGACGGTCCTGACCGACCGCGAGATCGGCCTCGCGCGGCTCGCGGCCCACGGACTCGTGCGCCCGGAGGACGTGACGCCCGAGGACGTGGTGCGGAGCCTCGGGGCCGTCCAGGCGCAGGACCTGCCCGGCGCCCTGGTGTCGGTCGGCCTGCGGCGGGCCGGCGGGTCCGACGGACTGCGGCAGGCCTTCGAGGACGGCCGGATCGTGCGCACGTGGCCCATGCGCGGCACCCTGCACCTGGTGCCCGCCGAGGAGCTGCGCGCGTGGCTGGCGGTCCTGGGCCCCCGCACCGTCGCCTCGACGGCCGCCCGGCGCCGGGCCCTGGGCATCGACGAGCGGCTCGACGCGGCCCGGGAGACCGCGCTCGCCGCGCTGCGCCACGGCCCGCAGCCCCGCGAGCGGCTGCACGCCGCGTGGGAGGAGGCCGGGCTGCTGGGGGAGCCGGGCCGGGCCTACCACCTGATGCTCGCCCTGCACCTGGACGCGACCCTGTGCCTGGGCCCGCTGACCGCGGACGGACGGGACCAGCTGGTCGTGCCCGTCGCGGACTGGGTCCCGGCGGCGGGGGAGGGGACCGCCGAGGCCGGGACGGGCGCCGGCGGCACCCCGCCCGTCGTCGCGCGCTGGGTGCGCCGGTACCTGCGCGGCCACGGCCCGGCCTCCGTCGCGGACGCCGCCCGGTGGGCGGCGCTGCCGCGATCCGCGGTGCGGGCCGCGCTGGCGGGCACGGACGGTGTCGTGGCGGTGCACGACCGCGCCGGCCGCGAGCTGTGGTGCGCCCCCGAGGTGCTCGAGGGCCCCGCACCCGGCGACCGCCGGGCCGCCGGGGTCTTCCTGCTGCCGCCCTTCGACGAGTACGTCCTGGGCTACGGGGACCGGTCCCACGTGCTGGCCCCGGACCACGCGACCCGGATCGTCCCCGGCGGCAACGGGGTCTTCAAGCCCACCCTCGTGGCGGGCGGGCGGATCGTGGGGACCTGGGGGCGCGTGCGCCGCGCCGGGGGGGCCGAGCTCGCGCTCGACCCGTTCGAGGAGCTCTCCCCCGCCCGCCGCCGCGCCGCCGAGCGGGCCTTCGCGCGGCTGCCGGCCCTCTGAGCCGAGACGGAGCCGGTATGGGTCCCGGGGCCCGGGAGGTGGTCCGGCCCACCCCGCGCTCGCTAGGGTGAGGCCATGATCAATCCCGCCCGCCTGCACTCGGACCTCTCCCGCCTCGGGCGCGAGACCGAGATGTTCCTGGCCACCACCGCGTCCCTGTCCGACGACGAGCTGGCCGCTCCCTCGCTGTGCGACGGATGGCGCCGCGCCGACGTCGTCGCCCACATCGCCTCCAACGGGCGTGCCCTCGTCAAGCTCGTCGACTGGGCCGTCACAGGGCAGGAGCAGGCCCCCTACGCGTCCATGGAGGCCCGCAACCAGGACATCGCCGAGCTGGCCGCCCTGCCCCGCGAGGAGCTGGTCGAGAAGGCCCGCGAGTCCGCGTCCTACTTCGCCGAGCAGGCCCAGCGGCTGACCGGGGAGCTCGCGGTCGAGGAGGTGCACCTGCACGGCAAGCAGATCCCCGCGACCTCCATCGTGGCGCTGCGCATCGCCGAGGTCGTCGTCCACCACCACGACCTCGACACCGCCTGGACCATCGAGGAGGCCGACCCCGACTCGCTGCTCAACGCCCTCGAGGCCGCGGTGCGCACCATGCGCGCCAAGGGCGCGCCCGGCATGACGCTGGTGACGGAGGAGCGCGACGAGTGGGTGATCGGCGACGGCGCCCTGCGTGTCGAGTCCGACCGGGAGGGCCTGCTCGAGTGGCTGGCCCGCGGCGACGGCGCGAACGTCGAGGCCGACGGCCCGCTGCCGGTGCTGCCCGCCTGGTGACCGCACGCCCCGGGCGCGGCGGGGCTCCCCGGCGCCGCCCGGGACGGGGCGACCGGGGGAGTCGGCGGGGTCACAGGCCCCCGGGGTGCCGCCCGAGCGGCCCCGCGGGGTAGAATGGTCTACGGCCCGCTGAGCGGGCGCTCCCGCCCGGGTCCCTCCGGGTGCGCGGCGGCGCCCCGGCCGCACCCATCGGGAGGGCTGCACCTCCCCCCGCATCTCCACCCGAAGAGAGACCCACGCGTATGCCTGTCACCTCCACCACCGCCCAGCGCGCCGACCTCCGCAACGTGGCCATCGTGGCCCACGTCGACCACGGCAAGACCACCATCGTGGACGCGATGCTCCAGCAGACGCACGCGTTCTCCTCCCACGGTGAGGTCGAGGAGCGCGTGATGGACTCCGGTGACCTGGAGCGCGAGAAGGGGATCACGATCCTCGCCAAGAACACCACGGTGTTCTACGACGGTCCCTCCGCCGAGGGGAAGACCATCACCATCAACGTCATCGACACCCCCGGCCACGCCGACTTCGGCGGCGAGGTCGAGCGCGGCCTGTCCATGGTCGACGGCGTCGTGCTGCTCGTGGACGCCTCCGAGGGCCCGCTGCCGCAGACCCGCTTCGTGCTGCGCAAGGCCCTCGAGGCCAAGCTCCCCGTCATCCTCGTGGTCAACAAGGTCGACCGCCCGGACGCCCGGATCGAGGAGGTCGTGCACGAGTCCATGGACCTGCTGCTGGGCCTGGCCTCGGACATCTCCGAGGACGAGCCGGACCTCGACCTGGACGCCGTCCTGGACGTGCCCGTGGTCTACGCCGCGGGCCGTGACGGCCGGGCCTCCCTGGCGCAGCCCGAGAACGGCGGCCTGCCGGACAACGAGGACCTCGAGCCGCTGTTCGCGACGATCATCAAGCACGTCCCCGCGCCCTCCTACGATCCCGAGGGCGTGCTCCAGGCGCACGTGACCAACCTGGACGCCTCCCCGTTCCTGGGCCGTCTCGCCCTGCTGCGCATCTTCAACGGCACCCTCAAGAAGGGCCAGACCGTGGCCTGGGCGCGCGCTAACGGCGAGCTCAAGAACGTCCGGATCTCCGAGCTGCTGGCCACCAAGGGCCTGGACCGCGTCCCGGCCGACTCCGCCGGCCCCGGCGAGATCGTGGCCGTGGCCGGGATCGAGGACATCACCATCGGCGAGACCCTCACCGACCCGGAGAATCCCCAGCCCCTACCCCTGATCACGGTGGACGACCCCGCGATCTCCATGACCATCGGCATCAACACCTCCCCGCTGGCCGGGCGCACCAAGGGCACCAAGGTCACGGCCCGCCAGGTCAAGGACCGCCTCGACAAGGAGCTCGTCGGCAACGTCTCGCTCAAGGTGCTCCCCACCCAGCGCCCCGACGCCTGGGAGGTCCAGGGCCGCGGCGAGCTGGCCCTGGCGATCCTCGTGGAGCAGATGCGCCGCGAGGGCTTCGAGCTCACCGCGGGCAAGCCCCAGGTCGTGACGAAGACCGTCGACGGCAAGGTGCACGAGCCCTACGAGCACATGACCATCGACGTGCCCGACGAGTTCCTCGGCGCCGTGACCCAGCTGATGGCCGGGCGCAAGGGCCGCATGGAGGCCATGGCCAACCACGGCACCGGCTGGGTGCGGATGGAGTTCAAGGTCCCCGCCCGCGGGCTGATCGGCTTCCGCACCAGGTTCCTCACCGAGACCCGCGGCGCCGGCATCGCGTCCTCCTACGCCGACGGCTACGAGCCGTGGGCCGGGGACATCGAGTACCGCACCAACGGCTCGATGATCGCCGACCGCGCCGGCGTGGTCACCCCGTTCGCCATGATCAACCTCCAGGAGCGCGGGTCCTTCTTCGTGGAGCCGACCTCCGAGGTCTACCAGGGCATGATCGTGGGCGAGAACTCGCGCGCCGACGACATGGACGTGAACATCACGAAGGAGAAGAAGCTCACCAACATGCGTGCGGCCTCCTCCGACACCTTCGAGAACCTCACGCCCCCGCGCAAGCTGACCCTCGAGGAGTCCCTCGAGTTCGCCCGCGAGGACGAGTGCGTGGAGGTCACCCCGGACGCCATCCGCATCCGCAAGGTCATCCTCGACGCCAACGAGCGGATGAAGGCGCACCGGGCCCGGGCCCGCGCCTGACCCCGGACCTCACCGGCACAGCGCAGCAGGCCCGGCCGTGACCCAGCAACCCGTCCCGTACTACCCCGAGCAGGGCGTCCTCGTGCGCGAGGACGCCCTGCCGGGGCTGCTGCCCCCGGGTCTGCGCCCGGAGGACGCCCGGCTCCTGTTCGTGCACGCCCACCCCGACGACGAGTCCATTGCCACCGGCGCCACCATGGGCCGGTACGCGGAGCTCGGCGCACGGGTCGAGCTGCTCACCATGACCCGCGGCGAGCGCGGCGAGGTGATCCCCGAGCCGTTGCACGCGCTCGAGGTCGGCCGCCCGGAGTGCTCCGACGACGGCACGGCCCTGGGCCGGTACCGGGTCGGCGAGCTCGACGACGCCGCGGCCCGCCTGGGCGTGGCCGAGCGCTTCTTCGCGGGGGAGCCCCCCGCCCTCGACCCCGCCGTGGGCTTCGCCAGCGGCACGGGCCACTACCACGACTCCGGCATGTCCTGGGGCCCTGACGGCCGGGCCGCCCCCGCGGAGGACTCCTCGCCGCACAGCCTCACCGCGGCCACGGCCGACGAGGCCGCCGCCCACGTCGCCGCCGCGGTCCGGGCGGTCCGCCCGCACGTGCTCGTCACCTACGACGACGACGGCGGCTACGGCCACCCCGACCACGTCCGCACCTCCGCCGTCGCGGTGCGCGGCGCCGAGCTCGCCGCCCGCCCGGCCGAGGTCGCCGGCGGCACGCTCGCCGGCCCCTGGCGGACCCCTCTCGTGTGGGCCGTCGAGGGCGAGGCGCGGCCCGAGGACCCGCGGCCGCAGGCCGCGGTGCACGGCTCCGCCGAGCGCAAGCGGACCGCCATGGCCGCCCACGCCACCCAGCTCGTGCTGGCCGAGGACGGCTCGCGCTTCGCCCTCTCCAACGGGGTGTGGCAGCCCTTCAGCGCCCTCGAGACCTATAGGCTGCTCGCCGGGGACCCCGACGCGGTCGTCGCGGAGGAGGAGGCGCCCCGGCACGCCCGTGCCTCCGTGCTCTCGGCGCTCGTGACGTCCCTCGCGGCCGGCGCCGTGGCCGCGTCCGTGGCCACCGTCCTGCACGGCGCCGTCTGGTACTCCCCCGCGGGGTGGTGGTTCCCCTGGGGCCTGCTCTTCGCGACCGCCCTGCTACTCAGCGTGTCCCTGTGGGTCGGCACGGCGACCCGCCGCGTGTGGGCCGCCGCCGTGCCGGGACTGATCGGCTACCTCGTCTCCTGGCTGTTCGCCTACGGCGGGGACGGCTCCGTGATCGTCGTCACCGATCCCGGCACGCCCGTGGGGATCCTGGGCCTCGCCTGGTTCGCGCTGGTCTTCGCGGTGACCCTCCTGTCCGTGCTCGTCACGGCCGGCTGGTTGCGCGCCCGGCGGCGGAGGACCGGCGCCGCCTGAGCTCCCGGCTCCACGGCTCCTGGACCCACGGCGCCCGGACCCACGGCGTCCGGTCCGGCGGCGCCCGCTCCCGTGGTGCTCAGTCCTGCCGCGGTCGCCGCCGCGGCGGCGCGGGCGGGACGACCCGTGCGGCCCGGACCTTGCCGGCCCCGATCAGCACGTCCCCGCGGCGGGTCCGCACCGTGACGGCCTCCTCGTCCGCGGCCAGCAGCTCGCCCAGGGCGTCGGTGAGCGGCAGCCCGGAGGCGTCGTCGTCGGGCAGGGCGTAGCGCACGCTCACGCGCGTACCAGCAGGCAGGCCGGTGAGCAGACCCAGCGCCGAAGATGACGTCCCGGACGGCGATGTTGAGCCGGATGTCGGATGCTCCATGGCTGTCATCCTAGCCAGGACGCCGTGGCTAGACTGGTCGGAGCAATCCCAGGAGAAAGGTTCGAACCCCCGTGACCTACGTCATCGCCCAGCCCTGTGTCGACGTGAAGGACAAGGCCTGCGTCGAGGAGTGCCCCGTCGACTGCATCTACGAGGGGGAGCGCTCGCTCTACATCCACCCCGACGAGTGCGTGGACTGCGGTGCGTGCGAGCCGGTGTGCCCCGTGGAGGCCATCTACTACGAGGACGACACCCCCGACGAGTGGGCCGACTACTACAAGGCGAACGTCGAGTTCTTCGACGACCTCGGCTCGCCCGGCGGCGCCGCGAAGCTCGGCAACACCCACACCGACCACCCCATGATCGCCGCGCTGCCGCCGCAGAACCAGGACGTCGCCCTGTGACACAGGGGGACCGGTCCTTCGGCCTCGCCCTGCCCGACTACCCGTGGGACACGATGGCGCCCTACCGCGCCGTCGCCGCGGAGCACGCCGGCGGGGTCGTGGACCTGTCCATCGGCACGCCCGTGGACCCCACGCCGCTGGTCGTCCAGGACGCGCTGGCCTCCGCCGCCGACGCCCACGGCTACCCGACCACCCACGGCACCCCCGCCCTGCGGGAGGCCGTCGTCGCGTGGTACGCGCGGCGCCGCGGCGTGCCCGGCCTGGACCCCGCCGCGGTCATGCCCACGGTCGGCTCCAAGGAGCTGGTCGCCTGGCTGCCGCTGCTCCTCGGCCTGCGCCCCGGTGACGTCGTCGTGCGCCCCACGGTGGCCTATCCCACCTACGACATCGGTGCCCGGCTGGCCGGCGCCGAGGCCGTGGCGGCGGACGACCTCGACGAGCTCGGCGACGACGAGCGCTCCCGCGTGCGCATGGTGTGGCTGAACTCGCCCGCCAACCCCACGGGCATCGTCCGGGACGCGGCGTCGCTGCGGCGCGTGGTCGACCAGGCCCGCGCCCTCGGGGCCGTGGTCGCCTCGGACGAGTGCTACGCCGAACTGGGCTGGGGCGCCTGGGACGTCCAGCAGGGCGGCACCCCGGTGCCGTCGGTGCTCGACCCCCGGGTCAGCGGAGGGGACGACTCCCTGCTGCTGTCCGCGTACTCGATGTCGAAGCAGTCGAACGCCGCCGGCTACCGGGCCGCGTTCCTCGCCGGCGACGCCCGGCTCATGGCGAGCCTGGTGAACTCCCGCAAGCACGCCGGGATGATCGTGCCCGCCCCGATCCAGGAGGCCATGCGGGCCGCCCTCGGGGACGACGCCCACGTCACCGCGCAGAAGGCGCTCTACCGGTCCCGCCGCGAGCGGCTCGTCCCCGCCGCCGAGGCCTTCGGGCTGCGCGTCGAGCACTCCGAGGCCGGGCTCTACCTGTGGTGCACGGCCGGGGAGGACACGTGGACCACGGTGCAGCGCTTCGCCGAGCGGGGCGTCGTGGTGGGCCCAGGGGTGTTCTACGGCACGGCCGGCGAGGGGTACGTGCGCCTCGCCCTCACCGCCACCGACGAGCGGATCGACGCCGCCGTGGAGCGGCTCGGCGGCGCCTGACACGCTCCGCGGCCGCGCCGGGATTGGTCCCGGCGTGGACGGAGCAGGTAGGTTGGACCCTGACGATCGCTGTGTCCCGGGACACGGCCGTGCTGCGCCGACGGCGGCGCCCGGCACGGCGACCACGGGCACCGGACACCGACATCCACTCGCGGAGGACGAACATGACTGAGTCTGCACAGAAGACCGGGACGGCCCGGCTCGACTACGGGAACGGCAGCCCTCTCGAACTGCCCATCCAGGACGCCACCGAGGGCAACCGTGGGTACGCGATCACGAACATGCTCAAGGAGACCGGCAACGTCGCCTTCGACCCCGGGTTCATGAACACGGCGAACGCGCGCTCCGCCATCACCTACATCGACGGCAACAACGGCATCCTCCGCTACCGGGGCTACCCGATCGAGGAGCTCGCCCAGCACTCGAGCTTCATCGAGACCGCCTACCTGCTCATCTACGGCGAGCTGCCCACGCCGGGCGAGCTCGAGGACTTCGACACCCGGATCCGCCGGCACACCATGGTCCACGAGGACCTCAAGAGCTTCTTCAACGGCTTCCCGCGCAACGCGCACCCCATGCCCGTGCTGTCCTCGGCCGTCTCGGCGCTCTCCACGTTCTACGCGGACTCCCTCGATCCGTTCGACCAGGAGCACGTGGAGATCTCCACCATCCGGCTGCTCGCCAAGGTGCCCACGCTGGCCGCCTACGCGTTCAAGAAGTCCAAGGGCGAGCCGATGCTCTACCCGAAGAACGACCTCAACTACACGGAGAACTTCCTCCGCATGTGCTTCGGCGTGCCGGCCGAGGACTACGAGATCGACCCGGCCATGGCGAAGGCCCTGGACGTGCTGCTGATGCTGCACGCGGACCACGAGCAGAACTGCTCCACCTCCACCGTCCGGCTCGTGGGCTCCTCCCACGCCAACATGTTCGCCTCGGTCTCCGCGGGCATCAACGCCCTCTACGGCCCGCTGCACGGCGGCGCCAACGAGGCCGTGCTCGCCATGCTCAACCGGATCGAGACGGAGGGCGTCAAGCCCGAGGACTTCATGGAGCAGGTCAAGAACAAGGAGTCCGGCGCTCGGCTCATGGGCTTCGGCCACCGGGTCTACAAGAACTACGACCCCCGGGCCCGCATCGTGAAGGACTACGCCCACGAGATCCTCGAGAAGCTGGGCGGCAACGACCAGCAGCTCGAGATCGCCATGCGGCTCGAGGAGAAGGCCCTCGCCGACGACTACTTCGTGGAGCGCAAGCTCTACCCGAACGTCGACTTCTACACGGGTCTCATCTACAAGGCGATGGGCTTCCCGGAGAAGATGTTCACCGTCCTCTTCGCGATCGGCCGGCTGCCCGGCTGGATCGCGCAGTGGCGCGAGATGATCGAGGACCCGGAGACCAAGATCGGCCGTCCGCGCCAGCTCTACGTGGGCGAGGGCGAGCGGCACTACCCGCAGCGCTGAGCACACCCGCTCCCGGCACCGACGAGCGCCGGGCCCGTTCCCTCCGGGGCGCGGGCCCGGCGTTCCTCGTTCCCCGGAGGCGTCCGTCCCGGTAGCGTGGTGGCATGAGCGAGCAGCGGCACACCCCGGACCGGATCACCGAGCTCGGCCCGGACGACGTCTTCGTCTTCGGCTCCAACGCCCGGGGCGCCCACCTCGCGGGCGCGGCCCGCACGGCCGTCGAGCGCTTCGGCGCCGTCCACGGCCAGGGACACGGTCTGCAGGGGCGCTCGTACGCGATCGACAGCATGAGCGGGCTCCCGGAGCTCGAGCGGGAGGCGGCGGCGTTCGTGGCCTTCGCCCGGGAGCACCCCGAGCTGACGTTCTGGCTCACCCGGGTGGGCACGGGCATCGCCGGTCACGACGAGCGGCGGGTGGCCGCGCTGTTCGCCGACGCGCCGCCCAACGTGGTCCGGCCGCGGGGCTGGTGAGCCCGGGCCCGCAGCTCAGACGCCCGCGGCGTAGCCCTCGGGGTTGCTCCGCTGCCAGTTCCAGTGGTCCCGGCACATCGTGTCGAGGTCCCGGTCGGCGGACCAGCCCAGCTCCGCGAGAGCCGTCGACGGGTCCGCGTAGGACACCGCGGCGTCACCCGGCCGGCGGTCCACGAGCTCGTAGGGGATGCTGCGCCCGGAGGCCCGCTCGAAGGCGGCGTGGACCTCGAGCACCGAGTAGCCCTTGCCGGTGCCCAGGTTCCACGTGCGCACCCCGCCGTGCTCGGTGATGTGGTCCAGGGCCCTGAGGTGTCCGTCGGCGAGGTCCACCACGTGGATGTAGTCGCGCACGCCCGTCCCGTCGGCGGTCGGGTAGTCGGCGCCGTAGACCTTCAGCCTCTCCCTCCGGCCCACGGCCACCTGGGCGATGAACGGCAGCAGGTTGTTCGGCACGCCCGAGGGGTCCTCGCCGATCCGGCCGGACTCGTGGGCGCCCACCGGGTTGAAGTAGCGCAGCAGGGCGACGTTCCAGGACGGGTCCGAGGCGGCGAGGTCCACGAGCATGTCCTCGATGTGCTCCTTGGTCCGCCCGTACGGGTTCTGCGCGTCCATGGGCTGCTTCTCGGTCAGCGGCATCTCCTCCGGGGCGCCGTAGACCGTGGCCGAGGAGGAGAACACGATCGACCGGCAGCCGTGGGACCCCATGGCGTCCAGCAGGTTGAGGGTGCCGGCCACGTTGGTGCGGTAGTACCAGAGCGGCATCTCGGCCGACTCGCCGACGGCCTTGAGCCCGGCGAAGTGGATCACGGCCTCCGGGCGGTGCTCGGCGAACAGGGCGTCGAGTCCCGCGGGGTCGAGGAGGTCCACCTCGGCGAACGCCGCCACGGACCGGCCCGCGAGCTCCTCGACGCGCTCCAGGGAGGTCCGCGAGGAGTTCGCGAGGTTGTCCATCACGACGACGTCGTGCCCGGCCCCCAGCAGGGCGAGGACGGTGTGCGAGCCGATGTAGCCGGTTCCCCCGGTCACGAGAATCTTCATGGTCCCAGCCTATCGGCCGGGCCGGGGCGGGCCCGTCAGCGGCTCGCGAGGACCACCACGACGTCGTCGGGCGGGGGAGCGTCCTCCGGGTGCGCCTCGGCGTCGTCCACCCAGCCCGGGGCGGGTGCGAAACGGGTGGTGCGCTGGTCCGCCCGGACCCAGCTGCGCCCGTCGAAGGACACCTCGGCGACGCCCAGCGCGTCGGCCCGCGCGACCGCCCAGTGCGCCGCCGCCCAGCCCGCGGGCTCTCCGGGCGCGGGCACGACCACCCGGTCCCCGTCCGTGCGCGGGGCCGGGAGCGCCGGCCCGAACGCGTCGTCGAGGGCGTCGGCCACCCGGCCGGGGTCCCCGGGCTCCACCGGATCGTCCAGCACGCAGTTGAGGGAGCCCTCGGTGGCGCCGGTCAGGCTGCCCGCGAAGGCCCGGGCGACGCCCTCGTGCCGCGCGTACGCCTCCGGGTGCGCGGAGCGCTGGACCGCCTGGGCGGCGTCGGTGACGGACATCGTCGCGTAGTCGAGCTCGGCGAGGCCGTCGTAGAAGGCGGCCGTGGCGTAGGCCGGGTCCATGATCTGCTCGGCCGTTCCCCAGCCCTGGGACGGGCGCTGCTGGAAGAGCCCCACGGAGTCCCGGTCCCCGTAGTCGATGTTGACGAGCTGCGACTCCTGCATCGCGGTGGCCAGGGCCACGACCGCGGCGTACGGGTCGGTGCCGCGCGCCACGGACTCCGCGGTGATCAGGGCGGCGTTGGCCGACTGCTCCGCGGACAGGGCGTGCCGCTGCCGCTGCCCGTCGCCGTCCGTGCTCGAGACCACGCACCGGGGCTCCCCGGTGGAGGGGCGGCCCGCGCGCAGCTCGACGGCCACCAGGATCCCCGCGGCGAGCACGGCCCCGGCGAGCAGGAGCACGAACAGCGGCAGCCGCAGCGACCTGATGCGTCTGCCGGGGGCGGGGGAGGACACGGGCGCTCCTGGGCGGGCGGAAGGACGGGCTGGGACCATCGGGCGGGGGGTCATCGAGCGAGGGGAATCAGCAGCGGAGAGGACGGGACGCCCGGCG
>NZ_BAAGPL010000005.1:114088-144961 GCF_054784195.1 Kocuria himachalensis | reverse complement strand
TGCCCGACCTGCGCGGCGCCGGGCGGGGGCCCGCGGCGCTCAGTTGGCGTGCAGCGCCGCGTTGAGCTCCACGGACCCGCCGGCGCGGGGCAGCACCTCGACGACGCCGGTGAGGGAGTTGCGGCGGAACAGCAGGTTGGACAGGCCGGAGAGCTCCGAGGCCTTGGCCGTGGACCGATCGCCGTCGGAGTGCACGCTCACGCGGGTGCCGGCGGTGACGTAGAGGCCGGCCTCGACCACGCAGTCGTCGCCGAGGGAGATGCCGACGCCCGAGTTGGCGCCGAGCAGCACGCGCTCGCCCACGGTGATCCGCTCCTTGCCGCCGCCGGAGAGGGTGCCCATGATGGAGGCGCCGCCGCCGACGTCTGTGGCGTCGCCCACGACCACTCCGGCGCTGATCCGGCCCTCGACCATGGACTGGCCCAGGGTGCCGGCGTTGAAGTTGACGAAGCCCTCGTGCATCACCGTGGTGCCCTCGGCGAGGTGGGCGCCGAGCCGGATCCGGCTGGCGTCGCCGATCCGCACGCCGGTGGGGACCACGTAGTCCACCATCCGCGGGAACTTGTCCACGCTGTGCACGGTCACGTGCCCGCCGGAGGCCTTCATCCGGAGCAGCGCGAAGGTCAGCTCCTCGGCGAGCACGGGCCCGCGGTCCGTCCAGGCGACGTTCGCGAGCAGGCCGAACACGCCGTCGAGGTTCAGGGTGTTGGGGCGCACGAGGCGGTGGGAGAGCAGGTGCAGGCGCAGGTACGCGTCCGCGGCGTCGGCGGGCGCGGCGTCGAGGTCGATCACGGTCTCGACGATCTCGCTGCGGACGTTGCGGTCGGGGTCGGCGGTGGCCGCGAGCCGCAGGTCCGCGTCGAGGGAGGTGTCGACCGCGTCGGAGAGGGACGGGGTGGGGTACCAGACGTCGAGGACGGTGCCCTCCTTGGGGCCCGAGGCCACGACGGTGGCCAGGCCGAGACCGGAGGCGGGACGAGAGGTGGAAGCAGTCATGGCCTCCATCCTACGGGGGACGCCGGTCCCGGGCCGACGGGGCGGCGACGGCGGCCCCGTTATGCTGGCAGCCATGATCGCACCCGAGCTCGACCTCGCCGCGGACCCCGCCGACCTGACGGCCGCCCTCATCGACATCGCGTCCGTCTCGGGCTCGGAGGGCCCCCTCGCCGACGCCGTCGAGGCCGCGCTGCGCCGGCTCCCGCACCTCACCGTGCACCGGGACGGGGACGCCGTGGTGGCGCGCACCGACCTGGGCCGCGCCGAGCGGGTCGTGCTCGCCGGCCACCTCGACACCGTGCCCCTGCCGACCACGCCCGGCGCCCGCGGGACCGTCCCCTCCGCGTGGACGGGCGTGGACGGCGACCGGGTGCTGTACGGCCGGGGCGCCACCGACATGAAGGGCGGCGTGGCCGTCCAGCTCGTCCTGGCCGCGGCCCTGACCGCGCCGAACCGCGACGTCAGCTACGTGTTCTACGACCACGAGGAGGTCGACGCCGACGCCAGCGGGCTGGGCCGGCTCCAGCGCCACGCCCCCGAGCTGCTCGAGGCGGACTTCGCGGTGCTGCTCGAGCCCACCGACGGGACCGTGGAGGGCGGGTGCAACGGCACGATGCGCTTCCGCATCACCACCACGGGCCGCGCCGCCCACTCGGGGCGGTCCTGGATCGGGGAGAACGCGATCCACAAGCAGGCCGACGTCCTCGCCCGCCTGGCCGCCTACGAGCCGCGGACCGTGGCGGTGGAGGGGCTCGAGTACCGGGAGGGGCTCAACGCGATCCGGATCGGCGGCGGTGTGGCCGGCAACGTGGTGCCGGACACCGCCCACGTGGAGATCAACTACCGCTTCGCCCCGGACCGGAGCCCCGAGGACGCCGTGGCGCACGTGCGGGAGGTGTTCGCCGGCTACGACCTCGAGCTGACGGACCTCTCCCCGGCGGCGCGGCCCGGTCTGGACCGTCCCGCGGCCGCCGCGTTCGTGGCCGCGGTGGGCCAGGAGCCCAAGCCCAAGTACGGCTGGACCGACGTGGCCCGCTTCTCGCAGATGGGCGTGCCCGCCGTGAACTTCGGACCGGGGGACGCCCTGCTCGCCCACACCGACGACGAGCACGTGAGCGCCGACGCGGTCCGGGAGTGCTACCGGGCTCTGGCCGCGTGGC
This sequence comes from Kocuria himachalensis, assembly GCF_054784195.1. Taxonomy (NCBI): domain Bacteria; kingdom Bacillati; phylum Actinomycetota; class Actinomycetes; order Micrococcales; family Micrococcaceae; genus Kocuria; species Kocuria himachalensis. Next base: position 142,805 of record NZ_BAAGPL010000005.1, on the reverse strand, counting down.
TCACGGACTGAGCACTCGAGGCCTGAGCGGCCGTCAGACGGTCATCTCCTCGGCGGCCATGGGCCCCTCGGCCGGCTTGGTCCGGCCCGCGGTCCGGTAGCTGAGGAACCGCGACAGCCACGCGGCCAGCGACGTCAGCAGGTAGTTGATGAGCACGAAGAGCAGCGCCACCACGAACAGGGTCTGCAGGATGTTGCCGTCCCCGGAGCCCAGGCGCCGGGCGCTCGCGAGCAGCTCCGGGTAGGTGATGATGTAGCCCAGCGCCGTGTCCTTGAGGATCACCACGAACTGGCTCACCATCGAGGGCAGCATCGCCGTCAGGGCCTGCGGGAGCTCGATCATCCGGAGGGACCGGGAGGGCGTGAGCCCGATGACCAGGCCCGCCTCGCGCTGGCCCTTGGGCAGCTGGTGCACGCCCGAGCGGATGAGCTCGGCGATGACCGACCCGTTGTAGAACATCAGGCCCAGCACCACGGCCCAGAACGGCACGTTGGCGGGTTCCACGAGGCCGGCGCGGCCGATCCCCAGGTAGAAGAAGATCATCATCACCAGCACGGGCACGGCCCGGAAGAACTCGACCACCACGGTACAGACGAAGCGCACCGGGGCCAGCTGGGAGAGCCGGCCCAGACCGAAGACCAGGCCGAAGGCGATCGAGAGCGCCACGGCCAGCAGCGCGGCCCGCAGCGTCTCCCACAGCCCCGGGAGCAGGAAGTTCTCCCAGGCCCGGGCTGTGAGCAGCGGGGACCACCGATCGGCGTCGAGCTGGCCCTGCTCGGCGAGGGCGCCCAGCACGATCCAGGCCAGCGCGGCGATCAGCAGGACGCCCACCACGTTGAGCAGGAGCGTGAGCCGGCGTGCGCGCGGCCCCTGGACGTCGAACAGGACGTTCTGGGTCTTGGAGGAGGCCATCAGCGCTTCACCGCCAGTTTCCGGGAGGCCCAGGTGGTGAGCAGGCCCACCGGGACGACAATGAGGACGAAGCCGAGGGCCACCACCAGGAAGATCGCGATGATCACGTCCGGGCGGAACTCGATCATGGTCTTCATGAGGGAGGAGATCTCGGTGACCGACGCGGCCGCGGCCACCGTCGTGTTCTTGGTCAGGGCGATCAGGGTGTTGCCGAGCGGGGTGATCGCCCCGCGCAGGGCCTGCGGGAAGACGATCAGCCGGGCCGCCGGCAGGAAGCTCAGCCCGATGGCCCGGGCGGCCTCGGCCTGTCCGGCCGGTACCGTGTTGACCCCGGAGCGGATGGCCTCGCAGACGAAGGCCGCGTGGTAGAGGCTCAGGCCGATCACGGCGTAGAGGAAGAAGTTCCGGTCGAAGTCCGAGGAGAGGTTGATGCCGAGCTGGCTCCACACCCCCAGGACCAGGAACACGAGGATGATGGTCAGGGGCGTGTTGCGGAACAGGTTGACGTACGTCGTGCCGAGCAGCCGCAGCGACGCGATGGGGGAGATGCGCATCAGGGCGACCAGCCCGCCGAGGACCGCCGAGCCGATCGCGGCCCAGAAGGTCAGCTGCAGGTTCACCCAGAAGGCGCCCGGCACGTCGTACTGGGCGAACAGACTGGCGAAGTCGGTCAGGTAGTCGTTCACGGGAGCTCCCGGGGGTCGGGCTGGTCCTGGGTCACGGAAGGCCCCTTCGTCGCGGATCGGTCGGCGTGCTGCGCGGTCGCGGTCCCGTGGCCGGCCGGGCGCCGGCCGGCCACGGGGTGCTCACGCGTCCGGGGTCACTCGCCGCAGGGCGCGGGCTCCGGCGGGTTGAGCTCGGCGTTGTAGGTGTAGTCGGCGCCCTCGGTGTTGGCCGTGACGGCCTCCTCCCAGGCGCCCTCGTCGATCATCTTGGTGATGGCCGCGTTGACCGCCTCGCACTGGTCGGAGCCGTCGGGCAGGCCCACGCCGTAGCGCTCCTCGGAGAAGGTGTTGCCGACCACCTTGAACTTGCCCTGGTTGGCGTCGGTCGAGGCGAGGCCCGCGAGGATGATGTCGTCGGTGGTCACTGCGTCCACCTGGCCGGACTCGAGCGCGGTGAGGCAGTCGGCGTAGCCGGGCTGCTCGACGAGGTTGGCGCCGGGCTGGTCGTCCTTGACCTTCTGCGCGGAGGTCGAGCCGGTCACCGAGCACAGGTTCTTGCCCTCGAGGTCGTCCGGACCGGTGATCGAGGAGTCGTCGGCGCGCACCAGCAGGTCCTGGCCGGCCACGAAGTAGGGGCCGGCGAAGTCCACGGTCTGGTCGCGCTCCTCGGTGATCGAGTAGGTCGCGAAGATCATGTCGACTTGGTCGTTCGAGAGCATGTTCTCGCGGTTGGCGGAGGGGGACTCGACCCACTCGATCTGGTCCTCGGAGTAGCCGAGCTCGCCCGCGACGTACTTGGCGACGTCGACGTCGAAGCCGGTGTACTCGCTGCCGTCGCGGTAGCCGAGTCCCGGCTGGTCGAACTTGATGCCGATCCGGACGGACTCGCCCGAGCCGCCGCCCCCGGTCTCCGTGCCGGACCCGCCGTCGCCGCCACCTCCGCACGCGGAGAGGGTCAGGGCCGCGGCCGCGGCCATCGCGGCCAGTCCGAGGGGCTTGCTGCTGCGCATGGTGTGCTCCTTGCTGTGGAGGTGGTGGCGTGTGTCGGAGGGGCGGGGGACGGTCAGTGGCCGAGGATCTTGCCGAGGAAGTCCTTGGCGCGCTCGGAGCGCGGATTCGTGAAGAACTCCTCGGGGGTGTTCTCCTCGACGATCATGCCGTCGGCCATGAACACGACGCGGTCGGCGGCCTTGCGGGCGAAGCCCATCTCGTGCGTGACCACGATCATCGTCATCCCCTGCCTGGCCAGGGCGACCATGGTGTCGAGGACCTCGTTGATCATCTCGGGGTCGAGGGCGGAGGTCGGCTCGTCGAAGAGCATCACCTTCGGCTCCATGGCCAGGGCCCGGGCGATGGCGACGCGCTGCTGCTGGCCGCCGGAGAGCTGCGCGGGCAGCTTCTCGGCCTGGTTGTCGACGCCCACGCGGGTCAGCAGCTCCATGGCCTGCTTCTTCGCCTCGGACGACGACTTCCCCCGCACCTTGACCGGCCCCAGGGTCACGTTCTGCAGGACCGACTTGTGGGCGAAGAGGTTGAAGGACTGGAAGACCATGCCGACGTCGGCGCGGAGCTTCGCGAGGGCCTTGCCCTCCTCGGGCAGCCGGTTTCCGTCGATGAGGATCTCGCCGTCGTCGATGCTCTCGAGCCGGTTGATGGCCCGGCACAGCGTCGACTTGCCGGAGCCGGAGGGGCCGATCACGACCACCACCTCGCCGCGCTTCACCTCCAGGTTGATGTCCCGGAGCACGTGCAGGTCCCCGAAGTGCTTGTTGACGTGCGACATGCGGACCAGGGCCTCGGCCGTCCCCGCGGCGGGGGAGGCCGGTGCGGCCGGCGGAGTGGCGTGTGACATACCGGAAAGATATCCCAGATTCGTTCCGCGTGATGCCGGACACGTTGCAATCGCGTTAATTGCGTACCCACCCGTAGCAATGTTGCGGCGCCCGTTCCGGCACGCTCGTCCGCACCCGCCCGCCGGAGGGCGGGCGCATAGCCTGGGGGCATGACCGAACTCCTCGTGGTCCTGTCCGGGCTCGTGCTGCTGCTCACGGTGGTGGGCGTCGTGGTCCTCGGCCGCGACCGGCTCGCCGACCGGGTGGCCCCCGCACGGGACGGGATCGCCGTGGGGCGCGCCCCCGGCGCGCCGCTCGTGCTGCCCGAGCACCCGACGGCGGAGGACCTCGAGCGGATCACGTTCTCCGTCCGGCGCCGCGGCTACGACCCCGCGGAGGTCCACGCCGTGCTCGCCCACCTCGCGGACCGGCTGCCGCCGCCGCCGGAGGACCCGCCGTCCCGCACGGTGCCCGGGGCGTGAGCACCCGGCCGGCCGTGGCCCTCCGGTGGGCGCACGCCCCCTGGTGGGCGCACGCCCCCTGGTGGGCGCAGGCCGTGCTGATCTGGGCGGTCTCCCGGCTCTGGGCGTGGGCCGTGTTCACCACGGTGGGCCGGCAGCAGGGCCCCGGCCCGTGGGGGGACGGCGCTCTGGGCTACCTCGCCTTCACCGGCATCTGGGACTCGGACTGGTACGAGCGCATCGCCCAGGAGGGCTATCCCGCGTCCCTGCCCCGGGGCGGGGACGGGCAGGTGCAGGAGAACGCCTGGGCGTTCTACCCGGTCTTCCCGCTGGTCGTCCGGGCGGTCTCGGCGGTCACCGGCGCGGGCTGGGACGTGGCCGCCTCGGCCGTGTCCCTGGCGGCGAGCCTCGGCGCCGTCCTGCTCGTCCACCGGCTGTTCCTCCGGTTCGCCCCGCCGACCACGGCGCTGTGGGGTCTCGCCCTCGTCGCGTTCAACCCGGTGGCCCCGGTGCTGCAGGTCCCCTACGCCGAGTCGCTGCACCTGCTGCTGCTCGCGGGGGCGCTGCTGCTGGTGGCGCGGGGGAGTCACCTTGCGGCCGCCCCCGTGGTGCTCCTCATGTGCCTGACGCGCCCGGCGGGGGTCCCCTTCGCCGCGGCCCTCGGGATCACGTGGTTCGTGCGCTCCGTGCGCCGGCACCGGGCCGGGGAGCTGCGCCGCGCGGCCGACGCCGTCGACGGGCTCCTCGCCCTCGCGGTCCTCTCCTGCGGCGCGGCCCTCGCCTGGCCGGCGATCGCGTGGGCCGTCACGGGCGAGCCGACCGCGTACACCGACACCGAGACGGCGTGGCGGGGCGGCGGAGGGCTGGAACCGGTCGTGCCGTGGTTCGACGCCGCCGTCGGACTGTTCGGACCCGTGCTGGGCCTCGCGGCGCCCGTGCTGCTGGTCGCGGGCGGGACGGTGCTGCTGCGTGCCCGCGTGGTCCGGGACCGGCTGGACCTGCTCACGCGCGTGTGGCTGGCGAGCTACGCCGTCTACCTGCTCCTCTTCCTCCACCCCCAGACCAGCACCTTCCGGCTGCTGCTGCCGCTGTTCCCGCTCGCCCTGCCGCTGGCCGCGGTCTCGGACTCGCGCGCCTACCGGGTGGCGTGCGTGGTCTTCGGCGCGGTGCTCCAGCTCGTCTGGGTCGGCTGGCTGTGGCACTGGAAGCAGCTGCCCGGGGGCGGGGACTACCCGCCCTGACCCCGTCCGGCCACCGCGCCGGCCACGCCGACGCGGCCCCGGGCCCGGGACGGTCCGGGCCCACGGCGGCGGCTCGGATAGGATGGGATTCACACCAATCGAGGAAGAGGAGTTCCCACATGGCGGCCATGAAGCCGAGAACCGGTGACGGACCGATGGAGGTCACCAAGGAGGGGCGCAGCCTCATCATGCGGGTGCCGCTCGAGGGCGGCGGACGGCTGGTGGTCGAGCTGAAGCCGGCCGAGGCCGCGGAGCTCAAGGAGTGCCTGGCCGGCGTCACCGAGTGACCACCGGCGCGGACGGCGAGGGGCCCGGCACCACGAGGTGCCGGGCCCCTCGGCCGTCCGAGGGTCCGTGCGGGGGACCGTCCGCGGGCCCGTCGGCCGGAGCCGGGCCGCGGGAGCCGGCCGCTCAGCGGCGGACGGCCAGCAGCAGGCCCGAGCCGGTCGTCAGCAGGGCGGTGCTGAAGCGCTCGTCCTCCCGGAACAGCCGGTGCACGGCCCGCATCGTCCGGGTGTTCTCCTCGCGGTTGGCCGGCTGCGCCACCTTGTCCTGGGACAGGGCGTCGTTGACCACGAGCATCCCGCCCGGGCGCAGCAGCCGGACCGCCTCCTCCGCGTAGTCGAGGGTCCCCTCGGCGTCGGCGTCGAGGAACACGAGGTCGTAGGCGCCGGCGCTCAGCCGGGGCATCACGAGGGACGCGCGGCCGGGGATGGTGCGGGTCCGGCTCGTCGGGATCCCGGCCTCCCGGAACGTGTCGCGGGCCGCGCGCAGCGCCCGGATGTCGGTGTCGATCGTCGTGAGCACGGACGTGCCGGGCAGCCCGCGCAGCAGGGCGAGACCGGACACCCCGGCCCCGGTGCCCACCTCGACCACCGTGGCGGGCCGTGCCGCCGCGGCGAGCACGGTCAGGGCGGCGGCCGTCCCCGGGGTCACCGGGGGGATGCGCAGGGCCAGGGAACGCTCCCGGGCGCGGTAGGCGAGCTCGTCCTCGGCGGCGAACGCCTCGGCGTACGACCAGCTCGTCGTCTTGTCCGCGCCCATGGTCCGCCCTTCGTCGCTGTAGTGGATGCGCGCCATCCTACCGGCTGGGCCCCTTCGCCCGGCCACCGTCCAGTCGGCATCCAGCTTGCCGGTCGATCATGGAGACGATCACGACGTCTTCCACGGACCCGTTCATGGACCCGTTCATGGTGCCGGCCGCGGCGCGGGGCCGGACCACGGGTCCGCCCGGACCGTCCCGCCCGAACCGCCGCACGAGGAGGACCGATGCCCCGCCCGGACCGCACCGCGCCGGACCGCCGCAGCAGCGCCCTCCCCGTGGCCGCGGCCACGGTGAGCGCGGTGCTCACCCTGGTCCTGGGCTCCGGCTACGCGGTCGGGCGCACGGTCGTGGCGCAGTCCGCGCACAGCGCCGAGGAACGGGTGCCGGTCTCGGCGTGGCACGGCACCCACGGGGTGCTGCACGCGGACGAGGTGTCCGCGGACCGGTTGCGCGCCGAGGGCTGGACGCTGCCCACCCTGGCCTCGGACAGGTTCCGGGTGGTCTCGATGACCCGGGGCGCCCTGTCCGGGCACCCGGTCGTGGTCGTCACGCTCCACCGCGGCGAGGACGAGGTCGTGGTGGTCGAGCAGCGCGGGCGGGTCGACCGGGAGAACCCCATGGACGGGCTCTCCGGGCTGCCCGTGAGCGCCGAGGGCCTCGAGCGCGTCGCCGTGGAGGGCGTGCCGCTGTGGGTGGACGCCGGGCCGCCGTGGCGCGCGGTGCTCGTGGGGGACGAGGTCGTCTACACGGTCTCCGGGGACTCCGGCCCGTCCGCGATGGCCCACGCCGTGGGTCTGGTCGTGGCCGACGAACGGGGGCGCGTCGTGGAACCGTCCGTGGGGGACCCCGGAGTCGTCGAGACGACACTGGTCGGCCTGCGCGAGATCTTCGGCTGACCGGCCCCCGGCCCTCGGACTGGTAAAATCTTCTCCTGTGCTCGGCATCAACGGCGGCGAAGCGATCATCCTGGTGCTCCTGGCCCTGTTCATCATCGGGCCGGAGCGGCTGCCGGAGTACGCGGAGAAGCTCAAGGAGCTGGTCAAGGCCGCCAAGCGCTACGCGACCGGCGCCACCGAGGAGCTCAAGGAGACCCTCGGCCCGGAGATCGCCGACGTCGACTGGCGCAAGCTCGACCCCCGCCAGTACGACCCCCGCACCATCGTGCGCCAGGCCCTGCTGGAGGACGACGAGCCGGCGCAGCCCGCCGCGCCGCGCCCCCGCCCCGGGCCGGTGCTGACCCGGCTGGCCCCGGGCGAGCGGGCCCCCTTCGACACCGAGGCCACCTGAGCCTGCGCCCGCCTTGCCGGACCGCGGGCCCGGCAAGGCGTCAGCGCGGCCCCAGGCCCAGCGGGCGCCCGGCGAGCCCGCGCGGGCGGGCGCCCAGGGCGTCGGCGACCGAGCGCAGCGCGACCGCGGCGGGCGAGTCCGGCGCGGACCACACGACCGGCCGGCCGGCGTCCCCGCCCTCGCGCAGGGCGACGTCGAGGGGCACGGCGCCGAGCAGCGGCACGTCGTAGCCCAGCCGGCGGGTCAGGGACTCCGAGATCCGGGTGCCTCCGCCGGCGCCGAACAGCTCGAGCACGCTCCCGTCCGGCATCGGCATGCCCGCCATGTTCTCGACCACCCCGGCCACCTTCTGACCGGTCTGCATCGCGAGGGCCCCGGAGCGCTCGGCGACCTCGACCGCCGCCTGCTGGGGCGTGGAGACCACGAGCACCTCCGCCGAGGGCAGCAGCTGCGCCACGGAGATCGCGATGTCGCCCGTGCCCGGCGGGAGGTCGAGGAACAAGTGGTCCAGGTCCCCGAAGTGCACGTCCGTGAGGAACTGCTCCACGGCGCGGTGCAGCATCGGCCCGCGCCAGGCCACCGGCTGGTCCGGGTCCACGAACATCCCGATCGAGATGACCTTGAGCACCCCGGCGCGCCCGGAGTCCTCCCGCGCCGCCTCGGGAACGTCCACGACCGGGGGCAGGATCATGTCCCCGACCTGCGTGGGCGCCCGGTCGATGCCGAGCAGGCCGGGGACGGAGAAGCCGTGGACGTCAGCGTCCACGATGCCCACCGACCGGCCCCGCGCGGCGAGCGCGGCGGCGAGGTTGACGGTGACCGTCGACTTGCCGACACCACCCTTGCCGCTGGTCACGGCGTGCACCCGCGTCAGTGAGGACGGGTCGTTGAAGGGGACGGTCCGGGTGTGGCCCACCCGTTCCTTGAGGGCGGTGCGCTGCTCGGGGGTCATCACCCCGATCTCGACGTCCACGGAGCGCACCTCGGCCACGGTCCCCACGGCGTCCCGGACGTCCCGCTCGATGGTCGAGCGGAGGGGGCAGCCGCTGATCGTCAGCAGCACGTGCACCGCGGCGTGGCCGGCGTCGTCGAGGCTGGCTGCGCGGATCATCCCCAGCTCGGTCACGGGCCGGCGCAGCTCCGGGTCGAGCACGCGGTCGAGGGCGGCGCGCAGGGCGGGGTCGAGGGCCTCGGGGGCGAGGACGTCGTCGGGGCGGGGCTCAGGCACGGGGGTTCCCTCGGGTCTCGGGGGTGGTGGGGCGGTCGGGGTTCCTGCTCCTGCGGCGGGCGGACCTCCTCGGCGGGGTCCCCGGTTCGTCGGCGTCGGGGGCCTCGTCCTGGGACTCCAGGATCTCCTCGAGCACCGAGCGCAGCTCCGAGCGCACGAAGTCGCGGGTGGCGACGTCGCGCAGCGCGATCCGCAGCGAGGCGATCTCGCGGGTCAGGTACTCGGTGTCGGCGAGATTCTGCTGCGCGCGGCGGCGGTCCTCCTCCTGGGTCACCCGGTCCCGGTCGTCCTGCCGGTTCTGGGCCAGCAGCAGCAGGGGCGCCGCGTAGGAGGCCTGCAGCGAGAGCATCAGCGTGAGCAGCGTGAAGTTGAGGTCCTTCGAGTCGAACTGCAGCTCCCGGGGGGCGATGGTGTTCCAGCCCAGCCACAGGGCCACGAACACCGTCATCCACAGCAGGAACTGCGGGGTGCCCATGAAGCGGGCGAAGCCCTCGGTCATCCGCCCGAAGGCGTCGGGGTTCGGCCGGAACCGGTCCAGCAGCCCGGGCCGGTGCTCGCGCGGCTGGTCGAGGGCGTTGCCGCGGGGGCTGACGCGGGGGCGGCGGGGCTCGCGCTCACTCATACCGCTTGCCCACCTTCCGGATCGGGGTCCCGTCGTCGGCGGTGCGCCAGTCCTCGGGCAGCAGGGCGTCGAGGACGTCGTCGATCGTGATCGCCCCGACGACCCGGTCGTGGTCGTTGACCACCGGGATGATGGTGAGGTCGTAGGTCGCGAGCTCGCGGGCGACCTCCTGCAGGGAGGCGAGGTCGGAGACCGGCTCGAACGAGCGGTCGATGAGGTTGCCCACGGCCTCGGGCGGCGGGTAGCGCAGGAGCTTCTGGGTGTGCACCATGCCGAGGTACTTGCCGGTGGGCGTCTCCAGGGGCGGGCGGGAGACGATCACGGCCGCCGCGACCGCGGGGCTGAGCTCCTCCTGGCGGATGTGCGCGAGCGCCTCGGCCACCGTGGCCTCGGGCGGCAGGATGATCGGTACGGGGGTCATGAGCGAGCCGGCCGTGCCCTCCTCGTACTCCAGCAGGCGCCGGACGTCCTCGGCGTCCTCGGGCTGCATGAGGGCGAGGAGCTCCTCGGCCTGGGCGTCGGGCAGCTCGTTGAGCAGGTCGGCGGCGTCGTCGGGCTCCATCTCCTCGAGCACCGTGGCCGCGCGGTCCGGCTCCATGTTGGTGAGGATGTAGACCTGGTCCTCCTCCGGGAGCTCCTCGAGGACGTCGGCGAGCCGGTCGTCCTGGAGCTCGTGGGCGATCTCGAGCATGCGCTTGGCCGACATGTCGTGGAGCTCGTCGGCGAGGTCGGCGGGCTGCTGCTCCTCGTGGGAGGCGACCCACTGGGTGGCCGGCTGGTGGCCCGCGGCGGACGGGTCGCCCGCGTCCTCCCAGTCGATGATGAGCGTCTCGTTGCGGCGGCGCATCAGGCCCCCGCCCGCACCGGTGCGGCGGACGAAGAGCTGCGTGATCAGCCAGTCCCCGGTGTTGCGCTTGCGCTCCATCGCCATGTCCTCGACCGTGGCCGAGCCGGAGCCGTCGCGCAGCACCACGGTGCGGTCGAAGACCTCGCCCACGGCGAGGGTCTCCGCTCCGCGCTGCTCGAAGCGGCGCAGGTTTACGAGCCCCGTGCTGATGATCTTCTCCGCGTCGATGCTGGTCACGCGGGTCATGGGCACGAACACCCGCTTCTTGCCGAGGACCTCCACCACGAGGCCGACCACGAGGGGCCGGCGGGAGGAGCGGCCGTACCGGGAGCTGCCGCGCATGAGCACGACGACGTCGCGCAGCCGCCCCAGACGGTCCCCCAGCGGGTCGAACACGTCGAGGCCGATCAGGCGCGCGATGAAGATCTTGTCGATGTGGCTGCTCACCGTACAAGACTACCCACCGGCTCCCCGGCGCCCGTCGCGGGGCCCGTCGCAGGGGCGGTCGCAGGGCCGGTCGCAGGGCCGGTCGCGCGCCGGGGGCCCGGTGCGGGGCGCGGCGGGGCGGGCGGATGGGGGAGAATGGGGGCATGAGCTCGCCACGGTCCCTGCCCCCCGCCAGTCCCGCCGTCCGCGGTCTGCCCCGCGGGGAGGTGATCGGGCGCTACGGCTCGTACGCCGACGCGCAGAAGGCCGTGGACCACCTCGCGGACGAGCAGTTCGAGGTGGACCGGATCGCGATCGTCGGCAACGACCTGAAGTCCGTGGAGCAGGTGACCGGCCGGCTCAGCTACCCGAAGGTCGCGGGCCAGGGCGCGCTCAACGGCATGGTCTTCGGGGCCTTCCTCGGGATGATCCTGTCGCTGCTGGGCGGGGAGCAGTGGCTGTCCACGCTGCTCGTGTCGGTGCTGATGGGCGGGGCCTTCTGGATGCTGCTCGCCACCATCACCTACGCCATGCAGCGCGGGAAGCGGGACTTCACCTCGACCAACCAGATCGTCGCCACGTCCTACGACGTCGTGGCCGCCCCCGAGGTGGCCCAGCGCGCCCAGCAGGTGCTGCAGGGGATGCGGGGTCTGCAGAGCCTGCCGCGCACGGCTTCCGCACCGCGGCCCACCCCGCAGCACGGACCGCAGGGGACGCGGCAGGGCTCCCCGCAGACCGGGACCCCGGGGCGGCCCCCGGCGGGGGCCCCGTGGCAGCGGCCCTCCTACGGCGCTCCCGCGGAGCCGCACGGCGCTCCCGCGGACCCGCACGGTGCTCCCGCGGAGCCGCCCCGCGGCCCCGCGGGAGCCGCACCGGCGGAGGGCCAGGGCGAGCAGGCCGCCGCGCCCGGCCGCTCCGCGATGTTCCAGGACCTGCCCGACGGCCGGCCCCAGTACGGCATCCGGCTCCCCTCCGGGGACGCCTCGGGGGACGCCGCCACCCAGGACACCGGTGGACAGGGCACCGCCGGTCAGGACGCCGGTGGACAGCACGCCGGTGCCCAGGGCACCGGCCGGCAGGACGCCGACGAGCAGGGCCCGGCCGCGGAAGGGGCCGAGCCGCCGGCCGGCGGGAGCACGTCCACCGACGCCTCCCGCTGACGGCGGCCGGCTCAGCTGGGGTCGACGCCCTCCCGGGCGTGCCACAGCCCGGTCATCCACGCCTCGACCTCGTCCGGGGTGCGGGGCAGGCCGGAGGAGAGGTTGACGTTGCCGTCCTCGGTGATCAGGACGTCGTCCTCGATCCGCACGCCGATCCCGCGGTACTCCTCCGGCACCGCGAGGTCCTCCTCCTTGAAGTAGAGGCCGGGCTCGATGGTGAACACCATGCCGGGCTCGATCACCCCGTCCACGTAGAGCTCCCGCTTCGCCTGCGCGCAGTCGTGCACGTCGAGGCCCAGATGGTGGCTCGTGCCGTGCGGCATCCACCGCCGGTGGTGCTGGCCCTCCGCGGAGAGCGAGACCTCGGCGGTCACGGGCAGCAGCCCCCAGCTCTCCAGCCGCCGCGCCAGGACCTCCATGGCCGCGGCGTGCACGTCCCGGAACCGGTTGCCGGGCACCGCGGCGTCGAACGCGGCGTCGGCGGCGTCGAGGACCGCCTGGTAGATCCGCCGCTGGACGTCCGTGTAGCGCCCGTTCACCGGCAGGGTGCGGGTGATGTCCGCGGTGTAGAGGGAGTCGGCCTCCACGCCCGCGTCCACGAGGATCAGCTCCCCGGGGATGACCCGCCCGGTGTTGCGGATCCAGTGCAGGACCGTGGCGTTGTTGCCGCACGCCGCGATGGTGTCGTAGCCGAGGTCGTTGCCGTCCGTGCGGGCGCGCGCGAAGAAGGCGCTCTCGACCATGCGCTCGCCGCGGTGGCGGTGGCCCGCGGCGGCGGGCAGCACGTGCACGATGTCGGTGAAGCCGGCGATGGTCGCGTCCACGGCCTCGCGCAGCTGCCCGACCTCGTGGGCGTCCTTGACCAGCCGCAGCTCGGAGAGCGCCTCGGCGAGCTCGCCGTCGAGGGCGTCCGAGGCCTCGAGGTCCACCCCGGTGTTGATCCGGGAGGTGTCCACCAGGGCGTCGACGTTCAGGTCCACCTCGCGCACGAGCCGCAGGCGCAGCCCGCCCAGCGCGGTGGGCCCGGCGTTCTTGGTGACCGCGTCCTCGAGGCCCCCGAGGTCCCGGGTGCGCAGCCCGTAGGCGGCCCCCAGCTCCTCCAAGGTGGGGCGGGGGCCGACCCAGAACTCACCGTTCTTGGCGTCGGCGTAGAACTCCTTCGAGTCCCGGCCGGCCATGGGGTGGAAGTACAAGGTGGCCTCGTGGTGGCCCCCGTCGTCGCCCGCGCCCTCCTCGACGGGCTCGAGCACCAGCACGGCGTCGGGCTCGTGGTCCACGCCCAGCCCCGTGAGGTGCGCGAACGCGGAGTGCGGCCGGAAGCGGTAGTCGGTGTCGTTGGAGCGGACCTTGAGCGGCCCGGCGGGGAGCACGAGCCGCTCGCCGGGGAAGCGCTCGGAGATCCGCCGCCGCCGCTCGGCGGCGAAGTCCGCGACCGGGGCCCGGTCCACCTCGGTGGGCTCCGCCTCGGCCCACTGGGACGCCATGAACTGCTGGAAGGCGGCGGAGTCGGGGCGCTGGGACCGGTTGTCGACCCGGTCCGAGAGCGGCTGCGTCGCGTCCTGGGGTGTGGTGCTGTGCTCTGTCATGATTCCTTTCCTCGCGTCGTCCGTCTCATCGTGCCACGGGAGGCGGCGGGCCGTCCGGCCCGGACCGGTATCGTGGAGCGGGTGAAGATCGACCTGCACACCCACTCGTCCGACTCCGACGGCACGGAGAGCCCGGCGGACGTCGCCCGCGCGGCGCACGCGGCGGGCCTGGACGTCTTCGCCCTCACCGACCACGACACCACGTCCGGTTGGCAGGCGGCCGGGGACGCCGCCGTGGCACTGGGGGTCGCCTTCGTCCCGGGCATGGAGATCTCGTGCACCACCGACGACGGGATCTCGGTGCACCTGCTCAGCTACCTGCACGACCCGCGGGAGCCGGGCCTGCTCGCCGAGGTCGAGTCCTCCCGCTGCTCCCGGCGCACCCGCGCCGAGCGCATGGTCGAGCTGCTGTCCGAGGACTACCCCATCGACTGGCACGTGGTCCTGGACCACGTGCGCGAGGGCGCGACCGTGGGCCGCCCGCACATCGCCGACGCTCTGGTCACCGTGGGGGTCGTGAAGAACCGCACCGCGGCCTTCGCCTCGGTGCTGCACAGCCGCTCCCGCTACTACGTCCCGCACTACGCCCCGGACCCGGTGCACGCGGTGCGCCTCGTCCGGGCCGCCGGCGGCGTTCCCGTCTTCGCGCACCCGCTCGCCGCGGCCCGCGGCCGGGTGGTCGGCCCGGAGGTCTTCGAAGCCATGATCGACGCCGGCCTCGGAGGGCTCGAGGTCGCGCACCGCGACAACCCCGACGACGCCCGGGCCCGGCTCGTCCGGATGGCCTCCGAGCACGACCTGGTGGTCACGGGCTCGAGCGACTACCACGGGGCCGGCAAGCCCAACCGGCTGGGGGAGAACCTGACCTCCGTCCAGTCGCTCGTGCGGATCGAGGAGCAGGCCGGCTCCGGCGTCCCCGTGCGCTATCCCTGACACCCCTGTCCCACCGGGCGGAGCGCGTGCTCAGTCCCAGACGGTCGCGCCCGGCAGGCGCGCGCGCATGACCTCGATCGCCTCCGGGTTGCGGTCCACGCACACGAACCGCCGGTCGAGCTGCCCGGCGGCGGCGCCGAGCGTCCCGGAGCCGGCGAAGAAGTCCAGCACCCAGTCACCGCGGGCGGAGCTCGCGGCGACCATCCGCCGCACCAGGCCCACGGGCTTCTGCGTGGGGTAGCCGGTCTTCTCCCGGCCGGTGGGGGAGACGATGGTGTGCCACCACACGTCCGTGGGCAGCTTGCCCAGCCGGACCTTCTCCGGGGTCACCAGACCGGGGGCCATGTACGGCTCCCGGTCCACCTCGGCGCTGTCGAACAAGTACCGCTCCGGGTCCTTGACGTACACCAGGACGTTGTCGTGCTTGGCGGGCCAGCGACGGCGGGAGCGCCCCCCGTAGTCGTAGGCCCAGATGATCTCGTTGAGGAAGCACTCCCGGCCGAAGATCGCGTCCAGCATGACCTTCGCGTAGTGCACCTCCCGGTAGTCCAGGTGCAGGTACAGCGTCCCGTCGTCGGCGAGCACCCGCCACGCCTCCCGCAGGCGGGGCTCCAGGAACCCCCAGTAGTCGGCGAACGCGTCGTCGTAGCTGCGCAGGGCCCCCAGCACGGTCGTGTAGGAGCGGCCGGCGAAGCCGGTGCGGTCGCCCTCGCCGGCGGCGGCCGGCGTCACGGTGGACTCCCGGCGGCGCTGGGTGCGGCCCGTGTTGAAGGGGGGGTCCACGTAGATCATGCGGAAGGCCCCGCCGGGCAGCCGCCGCAGGAGATCCAGGTTCTCCGCGGCGACCACCGCGTCGGGGCCCTCGGCGTCGAAGGCGAAGGGGCTCACTCGCCGGCGGTGTCGCTCTGCTCCTGCGCGGCCCCGCCGCTGCGGCGGCGCCGACGGCGCCGGGTGGTGCCGTCCGAGGTGCGCTCCACCGAGGTCTCCCGGGAGGCCTCGGAGGCCGTCTCCCGCGACTTCCCCCGGGGGCCCCGGCCGTCCTCGCGCGGAGCGGCCGGCGCCGCGGCGTCGTCGCGGAGCACGCGACCACGACGGCCCTCGCCACGGCCGGCGCCGCGGCCCTCGCCACGGCCCTCGCCGCGGCGGGAGTCGCCGCGGTCGCGCGAGCGCCCGTCCCGGCCGTCGCCGCGAGGACCGCTCTTGCGTCCGCCGGGCTCGCCGAGGTCCTCGAGCACCTCGGCGCCCAGCCCCTCGTGGGTGCGCTTGGAGCGGGGGAGCCGGCCCTTCGTGCCCTTCGGGATGCTCAGCTCCTCGTACAGGTGCTCGGAGGACGAGTAGGTCTCGCGGGGCTCGGGGATGCCGAGCTCCAGGGCCTTGTCGATCAGACGCCAGCGGGGGATGTCGTCCCAGTCCACGAACGTCACGGCCGTGCCCTTGTTGCCGGCCCGGCCCGTGCGGCCGGTGCGGTGCAGGTAGGTCTTCTCGTCCTCGGGGCACTGGAAGTTGATGACGTGCGTGACGTCCTCGACGTCGATGCCGCGGGCGGCGACGTCCGTGGCCACGAGCACGTCGACCTTGTTGTTGCGGAACGCGCGCAGCGCCTGCTCGCGCGCGCCCTGGCCCAGGTCGCCGTGCAGCGGGGCGGCGGCGAAGCCGCGGGTGATCAGCTCGTCCGCGAGCTTGGCCGCGGCCCGCTTGGTCTTGGTGAACACGATCGTGCGTCCCCGGCCCTCGGCCTGCAGGATCCGGGCCACGACCTCGTCCTTGTCGAGCTGGTGCGCCCGGTAGACCACCTGGCGGATGTCCTTCTTGGTGGCGCCCTCGTCCGGCGCGGCGGCCCGGATGTGCATGGGCTTGGTCATGTAGCGGCGGGCCATGGCCACCACGGGCCCGGGCATCGTCGCGGAGAACAGCATGGTCTGCCGGACCTCGGGCACGGCCGAGAGCAGCTTCTCGACGTCGGGCAGGAACCCGAGGTCGAGCATCTCGTCGGCCTCGTCGAGCACCACGGCCCGCACGGCGGAGAGGTCGAGGTGGCGCTGCCGGTTGAGGTCGATGAGCCGGCCGGGGGTTCCGACGACGACCTCGACGCCCGCCTGCAGCTGCTCGATCTGGGGCTCGTAGGCGCGGCCGCCGTAGATGGTCGCCACCCGGGCGTTGCGGGTCCGCGCGGCGGTCGCCAGGTCGTGGCCGACCTGGACGGCGAGCTCGCGGGTGGGCACCACGATGAGCGCCTGCGGGGCGCCGGGCTTCTTCAGCTGGTCCCACCCCGCATCGCCGCGGCCCACGACGCGCTGGACCACGGGGATGCCGAAGCCGAGGGTCTTGCCCGTGCCGGTCTTGGCCTGGCCGATGATGTCCTGCCCGGATAGCGCCACCGGCAGGGTCATGGCCTGGATGGGGAAGGGGTGGACGATGCCCTCGGCCGCGAGGGAGTCCACGATGTCCTGGCGCACCCCGAACTCGGCGAAGTCCTGGGGCAGCGGCTCGGGGTGCTCGGTGGTCTCGACGACCACCTCGGGGGTGCCGTCGAGGGCGGTCTCGTCGCCGGGCGCGGCGTCCGGTGCGGTGTCGGTGATGTAGTCGGTCACGGTCGGGTTCCTTCGTTCGGGCACGCCCGCTGAAGAGAGGGGACCTCAGGGTCCGGCCTCGGGGCCGCCGTGCTGGCGGACGCCGGGGGCGTGCGTTGGGTGGAAGCCGATCGTGAGCGTGCGCCGCCTCGACCGGGCGGGCCACGGGAGCGTGGCGCCCGGATCCGGTCCTGCGCGAGGCCGCCATGCGGGGCCTGTTCGCGGGGAGCGGGGGCGAGTAGGTGTCTGTCGTTCGTGGGATCGCGGGTACGACCGGTCATCCAGTGCGCTTAACAGTGTAGCCCGACGACCGCGCACGCTCCGTGCGGTCGCCGGGCCGGGTCCGCCGTGCCGGGCGGACGGGGTCTCAGTCGTCCTTGGTGAAGGGGGTGAAGCCGACCGCCCGCTTCTGCTCGGCGCCGACGGCGGCGTAGCCGATGACACCGGCGGGGACGACCGTCACGTTGCCCTTGGTGTCCGTCAGGGTCAGCGGGGACCCGGAGGACATGGCCGCGGTGATCAGTTCCACGGCCTCCGGCGCCTGGAGGGCGGAGTCGACGACGATCTCCCGGGCGACGTGCTGAACACCGATCTTGATTTCCATGGTTCCTCCTGGACAGGGCTGCGGGATGCGTCCCGGTCAGTCTAGGAGGGCGCTACTCCCAGTCCTCGTCGATGATGGAGATTCCGCCCCAAGCTAAACGGAAGATCTGGCGCTGGGCCTCGGCCCGGCCGCCGGTGCCCGGGTTGCGGATCCAGTGCACCGCGGCGGTCTGCGCCATGCCGGTGAGGGAGCGCGAGACGAGCACCGCGTGCGGGTGGCTCAGTCCCGCGTTGGGCCCGAGGACCCCGGCGATCGAGTCCGCCACGGCCAGGTGGAAGCTCTCGAAGCGCTCCGCGACCTCCGGGTCCGCCAGCAGGTCCGACTCGAAGATCAGCCGGTGGGCCTCCGGATTGGCCTCCACGAAGCCGAAGTAGACGTCCAGCATGGACTCCACCCGCTCGCGGTTCACGTCGCTGCCCTGCAGGGCCGAGACGAGCCCGGTCGAGAGCTCCTGGAGGTAGTGGTCCACGAGGGCCAGGTACAGCTCGCGCTTGCCGGGGAAGTGCTGGTAGAGCACGGGCTTGCTCACCTGGGCGGCGTCGGCGATGTCGTCCATGGACGACCCGTGGTAGCCGTTCGAGGAGAACACGGTCAGCGCCGTCTCGAGCAGCTGCCGCCGGCGGGCTTCGCGCGGGAGGCGCGCGGGGCGGCCTCTCCTGGTCTCAGTCATGAACCGTTCCTCCTCAACCGGCCGGCGGCGCCGGCCGAACGAATGCTGCCCTACCCCGCGGCCTGGGAGCGGCGGGCGGCCTCCGGCGGCGCCTCGGCCGCCGGGGGCGCGGTCCCCTCTGCGGCGGGGGCGGGGACCTCGATCCCGTACAGCGCCGCCAGACCGGTGATGTACTCGTCCTGTCGGCCCTGCGCGGCGAGCTCGCGCGCGCGGACGGTGGGGGTGTGCAGCAGGGAGCGGACCATGCGCCGCATCGCGAGCTCGATCTGCTCCTGCGCGGCCGTGCATCCGTGGTGGGAGGTGACCTTCTCGAGCTCGGCGTCCAGGACGGCCATGGTGTGCTTGCGCAGGGCGACGATCGCGGCGTCCATGTCGCGGGCGTCCTGGCTCGCGGCGAACTCCTGGGCGGCGCGCTCGACGATCCCGCTCGCGGCGTCGACGGACTCCCGGGTCTCGTCGGGGGCGGCCACGCGCACCGACTCCAGGGTGATGAGCTCGACGCCGGGCAGGTCCGCCACGGCGGGGTCGAAGTCCCGGGTCAGGGCCAGGTCGACCACGGTGCGGGACCCGGCGGGGAACGCGGCGGCGCCCATGGGGGCGGAGCCGCCGCTGCAGCCGATCACGACGTCGGCGCGCTCCAGGGCCGCGGCGAGCTCCTCGGTCCCCACGGGCGTGCCGCCGCGGTTCTCCGTGAACTGTCCGGCCCGGCCCGACGCCGAGTACACCTCGATGTCCGCGCAGCCGCGGTCGCGCAGGGCGGCCATGGTCGCCCCCGCGTAGGCGCCCGTGCCGAACACGAGGGCCCGGCGCGACGTCCAGGTGCCGGACGTGACGTCGTCGGCGAGGTCCAGGGCCACGGAGACGATGGAGCGGCCCCGCTCGCCCAGGGCGGTCTGCGTGCCCACCTTGCGGGCGGTGCGGGCGGCCGCCTCGAACAGCCGCTGGAGCTTGCCCGAGACCGTCCCGGCCTGCTGGGCGTCGTTGAGGGCGCGCCGGACCTGCCCGGTGATCTCGCGCTCGCCCACCACGGCGGACTCCAGTCCGGAGACCACGGTGAAGAGGTGGCGCGCGGCGCCGGAGTCGGTGAAGGCTCGCAGGGAGTCGGCCACGAACTCGGGGTCGAGCCCGGCCCGGGAGCCGATCTGCTCCGCGAGCTCGGCCAGGACCCGGTCCAGTGCCGCGCCGGACGAGACGCCCGGTGCGTCCTCGAGCTCGCCGTAGATCTCGAGCCGGTTGCACGTCGAGAGGGTCACGGCCCCCCGGAGCGGTCCGCTGCGGACCATCTCCTCGGACAGCCCGAGCGCACCGGTGCTGAGACGCGCAACGGTGTTCAGATCGACGTTCTGATGGGAGGCGACGAGAGCGAAGAGGACCACAGTGCATTCATACTAGACGGTCACCGCGGATCGGCGACTCGGTGACGTCCGAGAGACCGCTCACGTCCGTCACCGTCCGGCCCGCACCGGTCCCCGGTGACGCTGCGTCGGTAAACGACGTCGGTGTTCCTTGGCACAATGGGAGCACTATGCCTACCACCCCTGAGACGGCGAGCACGCCGGACACGTCGACCGCAGCCGTTCCCGGGCACTCCACGGGCGGCACCCACCCCTCGGCGGCGTTCCGGCGCCTGACCGGATCGCTCGGGGCGCTGCCGCAGGGCCATCCGCTGCGCTCCGCCGGCACGCTGGACGCCCCGCTGCTGCAGGCCCTCACGGGCCGCGCGCCCGACCGCCGCCCCGTGTGGTTCATGCGGCAGGCGGGCCGGTCGCTGCCGGAGTACCGGTCCCTGCGCCAGGGCACCGCCATGCTCGACGCCTGCCTGGACCCCGCGATGGCCGCCGAGATCACGCTCCAGCCGGTGCGCCGGCACGACGTCGACGCCGCCATCTTCTTCTCCGACATCGTCGTGCCCATGCGCGTGGCCGGCGTCGACGTCGAGATCGTCCCGGGCCGCGGGCCCGTGCTGGAGCGCCCCGTGCGCACGGCCGCCGACGTCGCCGCCCTGCCCGAGCTCGACGAGGCAGCCCTCGACCCGATCCGCGAGGCCGTCGCCCGCACCGTCGCCGAGCTCGGCACGACCCCGCTCATCGGCTTCGCGGGGGCGCCCTTCACCGTGGCCGCCTACATGGTCGAGGGCGGGCCCTCCCGGGACCACCTGCTGCCGCGCACGATGATGCACGCCGACCCGGCGGCCTGGCGGGCGCTCGCCGAGTGGGCGGCTCGGACGTCCGGGGCGTTCCTGCGCGCCCAGGTCGAGGCCGGCGCCTCGGCCGTGCAGCTCTTCGACTCCTGGGCGGGCTCCCTGTCCCTGGCCGACTACTCCGAGCACGTCCTGGAGCACTCGACGGCCGCGCTGCGCGCCGTCGAGGACCTCGCCGTGCCCCGCGTCCACTTCGGGACGGGCACGGGCGAGCTGCTCGCCGCGATGCGGGACGCCGGCGCGGACGCCGTGGGCGTGGACTACCGGATCCCGCTGACGGAGGCCAACAAGCGGCTCGGCGGGTCCACCGTGCTGCAGGGCAACATCGACCCGGCCCTGCTCGCCGCCCCCTGGCCCGTGCTCGCCGAGCACGTGCGCGAGGTGCTGCGCGGCGGGGACTCGGCCCCCGGGCACGTCGTGAACCTCGGCCACGGTGTCCCGCCGGGCACCGACCCGCAGGTGCTGACCGACCTCGTGTCCTTCGTCCACGACCAGCCGCTGGAGCAGTCCCCGGGCGGTGGCCGGCCGTGAGCGCAGAGCCGGACCGCAGGCCCGCCCGCAGGACCCCGCCCCGCTCCGCCCTCGTGGTGGGCGGCGGCGTGTCCGGCCTCGTGGCCGCCCGCGACCTGGCCGCGCGCGGGCTGCGCGTCACGCTGGTCGAGGCCGAGGACCACCTCGGCGGCGCCGTCGGCGCCCACCAGGTGGCGGGCCTCGTCCTGGACTCCGGCGCCGAGTCCTTCGCGACCCGCTCCCGGGCGGTCCCCGAGCTGCTGGACGAGCTCGGGCTCGGTGAGCGGGTGGTGCACCCCAACCGTTCCGGCTCGTGGCTCTTCCTGCCGGAGGGCGCCGTGCCCGCCCCCGACTCCGGGATCCTGGGCATCCCCGCCGACCCGACCGCTCCCCGGCTGCGGGCGGCCCTCGGCCGGGCCGGCATGCTCCGCGCGGGCCTCGACCGCAGGCTGCCGGCGTTCGTCGGCATGACCGAGCGGTCCCTCGGCGGCCTCGTCCGGGCCCGGATGGGGGAGCGGGTGCTCGACCGGCTCGTCGCGCCGTTCGCCACGGGCGTGCACTCCGCCCACCCCGACGACCTCGACGTGGACGCCGTGGCACCCGGCCTGCGCCGGGCGCTGCGCGAGCACGGCTCCCTCGGCGCCGCGGCGGGCGCCCTGCGCCGCGCCGCGCCCGCGGGGGCGAACGTGGCCGGGCTGCGCGGCGGCATGAACGCCCTGTCCGAGACCCTCGTGCACGACCTCGAGCGGGCGGGCGTGAAGCTCGTCACCGGCTACGACGTCATCGCCCTCGACCGCGACCCCCGGCGCGAGGGCTGGATGGTCATCCAGCGCCAGCCGCGCTTCGGCCACAAGACCGCCGTGGCCCGCGGGGAGCTGCTCGTGATGGCCGCCGACGGGACGACCGCCGTCCGGCTCCTCGCCAGCCACGAGGAGGGCCTCCAGCGGTACGCGCCCGGGGCCGGGCCGCAGGTGGCCCTGGCCACGCTCGTGGTCGACGAGCCCCGCCTCGACGGCGCACCCCGGGGCACCGGACTGCTCGTGAGCGAGGACGCCCGCGGCGTGCGCGCCAAGGCCCTCACCCACGCGAGCGCCAAGTGGGACTGGGTGCGGCAGGCCGCCGGCCCCGGCCGGCACGTGCTGCGGCTCTCCTACGGCCGCGCCCAGCCCGACGCCACCGCCGTGCCCCCGGAAGTGGCCCTGCCCGACGACCAGCTCATCCGGCTGGCCCTCTCCGACGCCTCGACCCTCATGGGCATGCCCCTGCGGCCCGCCCAGCTCGTCGGCGCGGACATCGTGCGCTGGCGCTCCGCGCTGCCCCGCGCCGGCGTCGGGCACGCCCGGCGGGTCGCCGACTTCCGGCGGGCGCTCGCGGAGCTGCCCGACACCGTCGCGGTCGGCGGGTGGCTCGCGGGCACGGGCCTCGCCTCCGTCGTCGCCGACACCCGGGCCCAGGTCCGCGCCCTGCTCGCCGAGGCGGGCGTCCCGGACGACGCCGCGCCGGCCGCCTCCGAGCCGGCACGGACCCCACCGACCAGCACCCGACGAAAGGACTGATCCTTGTCCCACGACACCAGCCCCCACGAGCACGGCCACCCCACGGCCTCGCCCGAGCCGACGCAGGACGGCGGCACGGAGCGGCTGCACTGGGCCGTCTGGTCCGTGTTCGCCCGCCCCGCCGGCGGTGCCGAGTCCCGGACGGCCGGCGACGACGCCTCCGCGGCGGCCGAGTTCGACGGCGTCGTCGAGCAGCTGGCGGCCGAGGGCGTGACGCTGCGCGGCGCCTACGACGTCTCGGGGATGCGCGAGGACGCCGACGTCCTCACGTGGCTGCACGGCGACGACCCCCAGGCGCTCCAGTCGGCGGTCCGCCGGCTGCGCCGCACGGAGCTCCTGGCCGGCACCGCACAGGCCTGGAACGCGATGGGGGTGCACCGGGACGCCGAGTTCACCCGGAACCACTCGCCGTCCTTCGCCCGCGGTGTCGCCCCGGAGGACTGGGTCTGCGTCTACCCGTTCGTGCGCTCCTACGAGTGGTACTACATGAACGCCCAGCGCCGCTCCGAGATGCTGCGCAACCACGGCATGGCGGCGCGCGACTACCCGCAGGTCCTCGCGAACACCATCGCGTGCTTCGGGCTCAACGACTTCGAGTGGCTGCTCGCGCTGGAGGCCCCCGAGCTCGTGGACCTCGTCGACGTCATGCGTGCCTTCCGCAACACGGAGGCCCGGCTGCACGTGCGCGAGGAGACACCGTTCTACACGGGCCGGCGGATCCGCACCGAGGAGCTCGCGGAGGTGCTCCGGTGAGCGCCGAGAACGCCCTGTCGCGGGCCCGCGCGCACGCGCCCGAGGACTACGACGCCGTCGTCCTCTCGTCCTTCGGCGGGCCGGAGGGGCAGGACGACGTCCTCCCGTTCCTGCGCAACGTCACGAAGGGCCGCGGCATCCCCGACGAGCGGCTCGAGGAGGTCGCCACCCACTACCGGGCCAACGGCGGCGTGAGCCCCATCAACGCCCAGAACCGTGCGCTGCGCTCCGCCCTCGAGGCCGAGCTGCTCGGCCGGGGCCTGAGCGTGCCCGTGCTGTGGGCCAACCGCAACTGGGCGCCCTACGTGACGGACGTCGTGCGGGAGTGCCACGCGCGCGGCCTGCGCAGGCTCCTGGTGCTCGCCACCAGCGCCTACTCCAGCTACTCCGGCTGCCGCCAGTACCGCGAGGACTACGGGGTGGCGCTCGAGGAGCTCGGCCTCGGGGACGAGATGCAGGTCGACAAGGTCCACCAGTACTACGACTCCGAGGGCTTCGTGCAGCCCTTCGTCGAAGGCCTCCGGGAGGGCCTCGCGCAGGTGCGCGGCCGGCTCGGCGCCGACGGCGGCAGGATCGCGGTCCTGTTCTGCACCCACTCCATCCCCACCACCGACGCCGAGGCCTCCGGGCCGGCCCGGATGGACTTCGAGGAGGGCTCCGCCTACGTCGCCCAGCACCTGGCCGTGGCGCGGACCGTGCTGGAGCGCGTGGGACCGGAGGAGCTCGGGGACCACACCTGGGACCTCGTCTACCAGTCCCGCTCCGGGCCACCGCAGGTGCCGTGGCTCGAGCCAGACGTCAACGACGCCCTCGAGGAGCTCGCCGAGCGCGGTGTCGCCGGTGTGGTCCTCGTGCCGCTGGGCTTCGTCTCCGACCATATGGAGGTCAAGTGGGACCTCGACACCGAGGCCCTGGAGACCTGCGAGCGGCTCGGCCTCCCGGCCGTGCGCACCCCCACCGCGGGCACGCACCCGGCGTTCGTGGCCGGGCTCGCCGACCTCGTGGAGCAGCGCGTCGCCGGGCGCGCCGCCCCGCCGCGGGTCTCCGCGTGCGCCCAGGGCACGTGGTTCGACGACTGCGCCCCGGACTGCTGCGTCAAGGTGCTGCGCGGCGCCACCGGGCCCCGCCCGACCATCGCGCAGCGCCCCCACGGCGAGCCCATCCCGGCGGACCTCGACGAGACCGGGGAGGTGCGGTGGGCGTGACGGCCGCGGCGCAGGAACTTCCGGTGTTCAGGGTCGGGACCCGCGGCTCCCGGCTCGCGCTCACCCAGACCACCACGGCGGCCCACGCCGTCGCGGCGGCGGGCGGGCTCGAGCCGGAGCTCGTCACGATCCGCACCGAGGGCGACGTCCTGACCGGGCCCCTGTCCCAGATGGGTGGCACCGGGGTCTTCGCGACGGCACTGCGGGCCGCGCTGCTGGCCGGCTCCGTGGACCTGGCCGTGCACTCCCTTAAGGACCTGCCCACCGCTCCCGTGCCCGGTCTCGAGGTCGCCGCGGTGCCGGAGCGGGAGGACCCCCGGGACGCCCTGTGCGCCCGCGACGGGCTCACCCTCACCGAGCTGCCCCCCGGGGCGACGGTCGGCACCGGCTCCCCGCGCCGCGCGGCGCAGGTGCGCGCGGCCCGCCCCGACCTGGAGATCGTCGACATCCGCGGCAACGTGGGCACCCGTCTGGGGCGCGTGGCCCCGGGCGACCTCGACGCCGTGGTGCTCGCCGCCTCCGGGCTGCGGCGGCTCGGGCTGGAGGCGGCGATCACCGAGCTGATCGACCCGTCCGTCATGCTCCCCGCGCCCGGGCAGGGCGCCCTGGCCCTGGAGTGCCGCACCGAGGACGCCTCCGGCGACACCCCGCTCGCCGCCGGCCTCGCCGCGGTGGACCACCTGGAGACCCGCCTGGCCGTGACCGCGGAACGCGCGCTGCTGACCCGGCTCGAGGCCGGGTGCGCGGCGCCCGTGGGCACCTTCGGGCGGATCGAGGACGGCGAGCTCGTGCTCGACGTCGTGGTGGCGGACCCGGACGGCAGCCGGCTCATGCGCCGCAGCGGCCGCACCGCGGGGGGCGGCGTCGACGACGCCCGCGCCCTCGGCATCCGGCTGGGCGACGAGCTGCTCGCCGACGGCGCCGGCCGGCTGGCCCGGTTGACGCTCTGAGACCCGTGCCGCACCCCGGCCCCGCCGACCGCTCCACGGACCCGGCCGCCGCCCTGCGCGGCGCCGGGGTCGTCGTCACCCGCTCCGCCGACCGGGCCCGGGAGCTCGTGGAGCTGCTGCGCGGGCACGGGGCCCGGGTCCGGCTCGCCCCGCTGCTCGAGGCCACCCTGCCCCGGGACACCGGTCCGGTGGCTGCCCTGCTCGACCGCGCGGCGGATCCGGAGTCCGCCGCCCGGACCTGGCTGGTGGTGACCTCGGTCAACACGGTCCGCGCGCTGCGCGCGGTCGCCGGGGACGCGGCCGGCGCGGCGCTCGGCGACCGGTGCGCGGCGGCACGGCGGGCCGGTCTGCGCGTGGCCGCGGTGGGGGACGCCACGGCCGCGGCCCTCACGGCGGCCGGGCTGGTGCCGGACCTCGTGCCGAACACGGCGCACTCGGCCGCCGGGCTGCTCGCCGACTGGCCTCCGGAGCCCGCTCCCGGCACGGTCCTGCTGCCGCTCTCCGCCCGGGCCCGGCCCACCCTCGAGGCCGGGCTGAGCGCCCGGGGGCACCGGGTCCTGACGGCCACGGCCTACGAGACCGTGCCCTGGCCGGCCCCCGCGCCCCTCGCGCGGGCGGCCCCGGCCGACGGCGCCGACGACCACGTGGACGAGCTCCACCGGTCGGAGCTGCTGACGGTCCTGGCCGCGGGCGAGGTCGACGCCGTGGTGCTCACCGCGCCGTCCCACCTCGCCGAGCTCGTGGGCGACGACCCCGCCGTCCTGGCGGGCACCGTCCTCGTGGCCATCGGCGAGCCGACGCGGCTCGCCGCCGCCGGCCGCGGCCTGCCGTCCGTGGCCGCCGCCCTGCCCACCCCCGAGGGGATCCGCGACGCCCTCGCCCGGGCCCTCTCGGACCCGGGGCGGGCCGCTCACCCGGCTCCGGAGGTGCCCGCGCCGACGCCGACGACACCGGTCCCGCCTTCGACGACACTGGTCGCGCCCCCGACCCTGACGACAGCGTCTCCCACGACAGCCGCCGCACCGACCACACCGACCCCGACGGCAGCGACTCCGACGACAGCCGCCGCACCGACCACACCGACCCCGACGACCGAGGAGACGAACTCCGTGACCCACCGAACCCCGCGCTACGACCTGGTGTCCCGCCCCCGCCGCCTGCGCACCACCCCGGCCGTGCGCCGTCTCGCCGCGCAGACCAGGGTCCACCCGTCCGACCTCATCCTGCCCGTGTTCGTCCGCGAGGGCCTCGCCGAGCCGGCCCCACTCGGCTCCATGCCGGGGGTCGTCCAGCACTCGATGGACTCGCTCCGGCGCGCCGCCGCCGAGGCGGCGGCCAAGGGCCTCGGCGGGTTCATGGTCTTCGGCGTGCCCGCCGAGCGGGACCCCGAGGGCAGCGCCGGGTGCGACCCCGAGGGCATCCTGAACCGGGCGCTGCGCGCCGTCCGCGCCGAGGTCGGCGACGACCTCGTGGTCATGGCCGACCTGTGCCTGGACGAGTTCACCGACCACGGCCACTGCGGCGTCCTGGCCGACGACGGGACCGTGGACAACGACGCCACCCTGGAGATCTACGGCCGGATGGCCGTGGCCCAGGCCGAGGCGGGCGCCCACGTGCTCGGCCCGTCCGGCATGATGGACGGCCAGGTCGGCGTGATCCGCTCCGCCCTGGACGAGGCCGGGCACCCCGACGTCGCCGTCCTCGCCTACTCCGCGAAGTACTCCTCCGCGTTCTACGGCCCGTTCCGCGAAGCCGTGGACTCCCAGCTCCAGGGCGACCGCCGCACCTACCAGATGGATCCCGCGAACCGCCGGGAGGCGCTGCACGAGCTGCAGCTGGACCTGGACGAGGGTGCCGACATGGTCATGGTCAAACCGGCCATGAGCTACCTCGACATCCTCCGCGACGTGGCCGAGGTCTCCCCGGTGCCCGTCTCCGCGTACCAGATCTCCGGCGAGTACGCCATGATCGAGGCTGCCGCCGCCAACGGCTGGATCGACCGCCGGGCCGCGATCCAGGAGTCCGTGCTGTCCATCCGCCGCGCAGGTGCCGACTCCGTGCTCACCTACTTCGCCGTCGAGCTCGCGGACTGGTTCCGCGACGAGAACGGCCTCTCCTGACCCCCACCGTCCCCCGAGCCGGCACCCCCGGCGAAAGGAAGCAGACAGATCCCATGAGCGTTTCCCAGGAACTCTTCGACCGTGCGCGCAAGGTCATGCCCGGCGGGGTCAACTCGCCGGTGCGGGCCTTCGCGTCCGTGGGCGGCACCCCGCCCTTCATCACCGCGGCCAAGGGCCCGTACCTCACCGACGTCGACGGCCGCGAGTACGTCGACCTCGTCAGCTCGTGGGGGCCCGCCCTCGTCGGGCACTCCCACCCGGCCGTCATCGAGGCGGTGCACGAGGCCGTGGAGCGTGGTCTGTCCTTCGGGGCGACGACGCGCGGCGAGACCGAGCTGGCCGAGCTCGTGGTCGAGCGGATCGGCGCCATCGACGAGCTGCGCATGGTCTCGACCGGCACCGAGGCGGCCATGACCGCGATCCGCCTGGCGCGCGGTGTGACCGGCCGGGACCTCGTCGTGAAGTTCGCCGGGTGCTACCACGGGCACGTGGACTCCCTGCTCTCCGAGGCGGGCTCCGGCGTCGCGACCCTCGCCCTGCCCGGCTCCGCCGGGGTCACCGCGGCCACCGCGGCCGAGACCCTGGTGCTGCCCTACAACGACCTCGCCGCCGTGGAGGAGGCCTTCGCCGCCCACCCGGGCCGGATCGCGGCCGTCATCACCGAGGGCGCGCCCGCCAACATGGGCGTGGTCACCCCGGTCGAGGGCTTCAACGCGGGCCTGCGCCGGATCACCCGCGAGCACGGGGCCCTGATGATCTTCGACGAGGTGCTGACCGGGTTCCGCGTGCACGAGGCCGGCTACTGGGGTCTCACCGCCGCCGGCGAGGACGGCTGGGAGCCCGACCTCTTCATGTTCGGCAAGGTCATCGGCGGCGGCCTGCCGGTCGCCGGTGTGGGCGGACGGGCCGCGGTCATGGACCACCTGGCGCCCCTGGGCCCCGTCTACCAGGCCGGGACCCTGTCCGGGAACCCGGTGGCGATGGCCGCGGGCGCGGCGACCCTGCGCACCGCGGACCGGATCGCCTACCAGACCGTCGACCGGCGCTCGGCGCAGCTGCAGGAGGCGGTCCGCGCGGCGCTGACCGAGGCCGGGGTGGACCACTCGATCCAGTCGGCCGGCAGCCTGTTCTCGGTGGCCTTCGGCACCTCCGCCACCGGTGTGCACGACTACGCGCAGGCCAAGGCGCAGGAGACGTTCCGCTACCCGGCGTTCTTCCACGCGATGCTCGACCAGGGCGTCTACCTGCCCCCGTCGGTGTTCGAGGCGTGGTTCCTCTCGGCGGCGCACGACGACGCCGCGATGGACCGGATCGTCTCCGCCCTGCCGGCCGCG
>NZ_BAAGPL010000005.1:61683-114065 GCF_054784195.1 Kocuria himachalensis | reverse complement strand
CCGCCTGACCCGGTCGCCGTCCCGGGGAGCGCTCAGGCGTCCTCGGGGCGGCGCAGCGGCCACGCGCCGTCGACCACCGCGTCCGGGCGGGTCCGGCGGAAGTACTCCTGCAGACTCGCCGCCTGCTCGGCCGCCCACCCGACCTGGTCGGCGTGCAGCGCAGCCGCGGGACGCACCAGCTCGGGGAAGCGGCGCGCCATCAGCACCGCGAGCCGCTCCGTGGCGAGCGAGTCCGCCGCCGACGTGTGCGCCGCGGTGAGCTCGACCCCGTACTCCTCGCACAGCGCCCCGAGGGTGCGCTTGCCGCGCCGGTACCGGTGCACCTGCTTGTTGAGGACGTAGGGGTCCAGCACCGGGAAGGGCTGCGGGACCTCGACCCCGTGGCGCCGCCCCTCGTGGGCGAGGACCGTGAAGTCGTAGGAGGCGTTGAACACCAGCACGGGCGTGCCCGCGGCGAAGAGTCCGTCCAGGACCCCGGCGATCTCCGCGACCACCTCCGCGGCGGGCCGTCCCTCGGCGCGGGCCCGCTCGGTGCTCACCCCGTGCACGGCGGCCGCCTCCTCGGGGATCTCCACCCCGGGGTCGGCCAGCCACTCCCACTCGACCGTCACCGCGCCCGCGGCGTCGGTGCACACCACGGACGCCGTGACGATGCGGGCCGTGTGCGGGTCGCGGCCGGTCGTCTCCAGGTCGAAGGAGGCCCGCGGTCCCTCTGTCCACGCGGGGCCCGCGTCCCGGGCACCCGAGGACCCGTCGAGGTCGAAGAGCACGTCCTGCTCCGCGGCGTCGTCCGGCGCGGGGGGAGCGGGCCTCGGCGCGCGCAGCGGGGCGGCGTCGAACAGGGGCAGCTGGTCGGTGGGGCCGGCGGGGCCTGAGGGCGAGGACATGGCTCCCACCGTACCGGCCCCCTCCGACCCGCCACGGACGCCCGCACGCGGCGTGCTTAGACCGTCGGTGTCCCGTGATGTGATGAGACCCATGCGGCACTCCGAGGACAGCACCCACGCGACGAGCTCCGCCGTGCCCGTGGCGGGACCGGTGCGCTGGAACCTGGTGCCCCCGCACGGCTCCGCCCCGGAGCGCGCCCCGTGGCGGCCGAGCGCCGAGCAGGAGGAGATCGCCGGACTCCCGCCCGGGTGCGGCCCCCGGCTCGTGCTGGGCGGCCCCGGGACCGGGCGGACCCGGGTGCTCGTCGAGCTGGCGGCGCGCCGGATCGGCCACGGCCTCGACCCGGACCGGCTGCTCGTGCTCACGCCGTCCCGGCTCTCGGCCGCCCGGCTGCGGGACGACCTCACGGCCGCGGTCTCGGCCACCATGAGCTCCCCGCCCGTGCGGGCCTGGCAGTCCTACGCCTTCGACCTGCTCCGGCGGACCCAGAACGAGGGGCTACTCCCGGGCGTCGCGCACGGCCCCAAGCTGCTGTCCGGCCCGGAGCAGGACGTGCTCATCGGCGAGCTCATGGCCGGGCACGCCGCGGGTCTCGGGGCCCCCGTCGTGTGGCCCGCGGACCTCCGGGAGGCCCTCGGCACCCGCGGCTTCCGCCAGGAGGTGCGCGAGCTCTTCGACCGCATGTCCGAGTACGACCTCGCCCCCGACGACCTCCGCGGCCTCGCCCGGCGCCTGGAGCGTCCGGACTGGGCGGCGGCCGCCACGATGCGGGCCGAGTACCAGGCCGTGCGCCGGCTGCGGATGCCGGAGTCCTACGACCCGGCGGCCCTGGTGACCGAGGCCGCGCGGGTCCTCGAGGAGCAGCCGCAGTTCCTGCGGGCCGAGCAGGAGCGTCTGGACCTCGTGCTCGTGGACGACCTGCACGAGGCGACGCCCTCGATCCACCGGCTGCTGGCCGTGCTGTGCCGGGGACGGGACACCGTGATGACCGCCTGCACGGACACGGTGGTCCAGGGGTTCCGCGGGGCCCGGCCCGACCTGCTGCGGACCCTCGAGGACCGGCTCGCCGAACCGGCACGCCCCCTCCGGCGGCACCCGCTGGACACGAGCCGGCGGATGCCCGGGGCCGTGGCCGAGGTGTGGCAGCGCGTGGCCGAGCGGATCCCCGCCGTCGCCGGGGCCCGGCACCCCCGCGGCCTCCGGCCCGCCGAGGGCACCGAGAACCTCGAAGGCACTGAGGGCACTGAGGGCACTGAGGACTCTGAGGACACGGGGATCGCGGCGGACCCCTCGACCGGGCAGGAGGACGTCCCGGAGGACAGCACCGGAGACGGCGCGGCGCAGGGAGAGGTCCTCACCGTGGTGCTCTCGTCGCCGCTGCACGAGGCCCGCTGGATCGCGCACCAGGTCCTGGAGCGCCACCTGGTGCACGACGTCCCGCTGGCGGACATGGCCGTGGTCGTGCGCAACGGCCGCTACCTGGAGGGCCTCGAGCGCCAGCTCTCCGCCCTCGGCGTGCCCGTCAGCACCTCCGCCGCGGAGACGCCGGTGCGGGACGAGCCGGCGGTGCGCCCGCTGCTGGGCGCCCTGCGCATCGTGACCGCGGCGGCCGCGGCGGCCGCGGACCGCGAGGAGGACGCGCACTTCGGCGCCCTCACCGTCCAGGCGGCCGTCGACCTCCTGTCCTCGCGGATCGGCGGCGCCTCCCCGATGGACGTCCGCCGGCTCCGCCAGCGGCTCCGGGCGGAGGAGCTCGCCGGGGGAGGGCTGCGCACCAGCGACGACCTGCTCGTGGAGGCCCTCGTGGCCCCCGGGGCGCTCGACGCCGCCGGAGTGCGCTCCGTGCCCGCCCGCAGGGTCGCCCGGATGCTCGCCGCCGGGACCCGTGCCCTCCGGGAGGAGGGCGCCACCGCGGAGACCGTCCTGTGGGCGCTGTGGGAGGCGGCAGGGGTCGCCGAGTCCTGGCGGCGCCGCGCGCTGGAGGGCGGCCCGGCGGGGGAGCGGGCCGACCGTGACCTCGACGCCGTGGTGGGCCTGTTCGAGTCGGCCGAGCGCTACGTGGACCACCTCCCCGGGGCAGGCCCCGCCCAGTTCCAGGACTACATCGAGAACCAGGACCTGCCCATGGACACCCTGGCCGCCCGGGCCCCGACCGACGAGACGGTGGAGATCATGACGCCCGCCACCGCCGCGGGCCGGCAGTGGCCGGTGGTCTTCGTCGCCGGCGTGCAGGAGGGCGTGTGGCCCAACACCCGCCTGCGCGGGCAGCTGCTCGGCGCCGACCTGCTCACGGACGCGCTCGACCTCGGCGTCGACCAGGCCGCGCGGGTCACCCCGGTGACCCGGATGCGGGAGGTCCGCCACGACGAGCTGCGCTCCTTCTCCGCCGCGATCTCCCGCAGCTGCGGCACGCTCGTGGTCACCGCGGCCTCCGGCGAGGACGAGCAGCCCTCGGAGTTCCTGGACCTCGTCGACCCCCCGGGGACCCGACCCGGGGACGGCGCCCGGGCCGTGGTGGACGCCCCCCGTCCCATCACGCTGCGCGCCCTCGTGGCCGAGCTGCGGCAGTGGGTCCAGCTGCACGAGGAGGACCCCGTGCGCTCGGAGGCCGCCGCCCGACTGCTCCACCGCATCTGCTCCTCCCCGCGCCCGGTGCCCGGCGCCCACCCCGACACCTGGTGGGGCGCGGCGGAGCTCTCCAGCACGGCGCCCGTGTTCGACGACGGGGTGCCCGTGCCCGTCTCCCCGTCCCGGATCGAGACCATCCACCGCTCCCCCCTCGACTGGTTCGTGGCCGCCTCGCGGGCCGAGGCCGCGACCGACGTCAGCCGCAGCCTCGGCTCGCTCGTGCACGCCATCGCCGAGGAGCTGCCGGAGGCGTCGGGCTCCGAGCTCGTCGCCGAGCTCGAGCGCCGCTGGCCCACGCTGGGGCTGCCGGACACCTGGGAGTCCGCGGTCCAGCTCGAGCGCGCCCGGCAGATGCTGCGCAAGTTCGCCCAGTACGTCCTGGACGCCCGCAGCAAGCACGGCCGCCGTTTGGCCTCCGTGGAGGGCGCGTTCAGCGTGCTCGTCCAGGGGCGGGCGCGAGACGCCCTGCTCCGAGGCCGCGTGGACCGCCTGGAGCTCGACGAGGAGGGCCGCTACGTCGTCGTCGACCTCAAGACCGGCCGGAACCAGCCGGCCGGGGCGAAGATCGCCGAGCACCCGCAGCTCGCGGCCTACCAGGTCGCGCTCACGGCAGGGGCGGGCACTGCCATGGTCGCCGGCGAGGACGAGGCCGTCCTCGAGCTGCCGGGCGGCACCGTGACGGAGCTCTCCGGCGGCGCCCTGCTCGTTCAGCTCGGCACCCGGGCCAAGTCCCCCGCCGTGCAGCAGCAGGACCCCCTCGACCCGGACGCCACGTGGGCGCGGGAGCTGATCACCCGGGCCGCGGAGCTCGTGGCCGGGGAACGGTTCACCGCCCGCCACGACCAGGCCGAGGGCGCGTTCAACGGGCACGGGTGCAAGCTGCCGCAGATCTGCCCGCTGTGCGCCGAGGGGCGGCAGGTGAGCGAGCCGTGAGGACGACCCCCGGACCCGTCCCACCCGGACAGGAGGAGACGACAGCGCCCATGACCGACGCCCTCGGCACCCCCGACGACGGCACCCGGCTCGACGCCGGCGAGCACCCCTACGGCGGCGTCGAGCCCCGGTACAGCCCCGAGGAGCTCGCCGAGCTGCTCGGCGGCAACCGCCCCACGGCTCAGCAGTCCGCGGTGATCTCCGCCCCGCTCACCCCGCGGCTGGTCGTCGCGGGCGCCGGCTCGGGCAAGACCGCGACCATGGTCGACCGGGTGGTGTGGCTCGTGGCCAACGGCGTCGTCGCCCCGGACCAGGTCCTCGGCGTCACCTTCACCCGCAAGGCCGCCGGCGAACTGGGGGAGCGGATGCGCTCCCGGCTCGCCCGGCTGCGCGCCCAGGGGCTCGTCGCGCCCGACGGCCCCGAGGAGGACGACCTCCCCGCCGCCCCCCAGGACCCCACGGTCAGCACCTACCACTCCTACGCCAACACGCTCGTGCGCAACTACGGGCTGCGGATCGGGATCGAGCCGGACACCACGTTGCTGGGCCAGGCCCGCACGTGGCAGATCGCCGCGCAGACCGTGGAGGCCTGGACCGGGGAGCTGCTCGAGACCATGCCCGCGAAGTCGACCATGGTCGCCGCGGTCCTCGACCTCGCGTCGGCGTGCGCGGAGCACCTCGTGGACCCGGCGGACGTGGAGCGCTTCGCGGCCCGGCTGCTCGGCGCGCTGGCCACGACACCGCCGGGGCGCCGGAAGAAGACCCTGGGCGCCCAGCTGAAGAAGGTCGAGGACAACCAGCGCACCGCGTGGGTCCTCGCCGAGCTCGTGGCCGACTTCTCCCGGCGCAAGCACGAGGCCCAGGCCATGGACTTCGGCGACCTGCTCTCGGCCGCCGCCCGGCTGGCGGAGCAGGACCCGGCCGCGCGCCGGACCGAACGGGAACGGCACCGGGTGGTGCTGCTGGACGAGTTCCAGGACACCTCGCACGCCCAGCTGCGGCTCTTCGCCGCCCTCTTCGGGCACGGGCACTCCGTGATGGCGGTGGGCGACCCCCAGCAGTCGATCTACGGCTTCCGCGGAGCCTCGTCCGGGCAGCTGTTCGGCTTCTACGACGTCTTCCCCGTCGCGCCCGGTCAGGACGGGGAACCCAGCTTCCTCACCACGGCCTGGCGCAACGACGCGAGCATCCTCGACGTCGCCAACACCATCGCCGTCCCCCTGCGGACCCTGCCGGCGTGGGCCCGCAGCACGTCCTCCCTCGCCGTCCCCGAGCTCACCCCGCGGCCCGGCGCGGGCACCGGCCGGGTGCGGATCAGCCGGTACGCGACCGACGTCGAGGAGGCCGTCGCGCTCGCGGAGCGCGTCCGGGCCCGCCGGGAGCAGCACCGCGGCGACCCGGAGGAGCAGATGCCCACCATGGCGGTGCTCTGCCGCAAGCGCTCCCAGATCGAGCCCGTGCGCCGGGAGCTCGCCGCCCGGGGCATCCCCTACGAGGTCGTGGGCCTGGGCGGGCTGCTCAGCACGCCGGAGGTATCGGACGTCGTCGCGACCCTCCGGGTGCTGGACGACCCCGGCCGCTCGGACGCCCTCGTGCGGCTGCTGGCGGGCGCCCGCTGGCGCATCGGGACCCGGGACCTCATGGCCCTCGCCGACTGGGCGTCGCACCTGGAACGTCGCCGCACGGAGGCCGCGCAGGCCGGCCGGGCCGAGGACCTCGAGAGCCCGGTGACCGCGGAGGAGGCCCAGGAGGACGCCCTCGTCGAGCCCGACCTCTCCGACCACGCGTCACTGATCGAGGCCCTGGAGACCCTCCCGTGGCCGGGCTGGACCTCCGCGCACTCCCGGACGCTGTCCGAGACCGCGCGGGAGCGCCTGACCAGGCTGCGGGCGGAGCTGGACCACCTGCGCTCCTTCCTCTCCGACGACCTGCCGAGCCTGCTGCACGAGGTGGAGACGGTCCTCGGGCTCGACATCGAGGTCGCCGCGCACCCCCACCGTCCCGTCCACCAGGCGCGGCGCAACCTGGACGCCTTCCACGAGGCCGCGCAGTCCTTCACCGCGTTCTCCGCGACCAGCGACGTCTCGGCCTTCCTCGCGTGGCTCGACGTCACGCTGGCGGAGGAGAACGGGCTCGAGCCCGGTCCCGAC
This sequence comes from Kocuria himachalensis, assembly GCF_054784195.1. Classification (NCBI taxonomy): domain Bacteria; kingdom Bacillati; phylum Actinomycetota; class Actinomycetes; order Micrococcales; family Micrococcaceae; genus Kocuria; species Kocuria himachalensis. The sequence continues at coordinate 107,466 of NZ_BAAGPL010000005.1, read as the reverse complement.
CGCACGCGGCACGACGCCGTGCAGCTCGTCACGGTCCATGCCTCCAAGGGTCTCGAGTGGGATCACGTCTACGTGCCGGGCCTCAACGCCGGGAACTTCCCGACCGACAAGCCCTCCCGCTGGACCCTCGACACCGGCACCCTGGCCTGGCCGCTGCGCGGTGACGCCCGGTTCCTGCCGCAGTGGGCCGTGGACACGACCGACCTCAAGGCCCTCGAGGAGTCCCACACGGAGTACCTGGAGCTCGCAGCCCAGCACGCCGAGGACGAGGAGCGCCGCCTCGCCTACGTGGCCGTGACCCGGGCGCGGGAGGTCCTGGAGCTGTCCTGCACCGTGTTCCGGGGCACGGCCGCCAAGGGTCAGGAGCCCTCCGTGTTCGTCGCGGAGCTGGCGCCGCTGACCGAGGGCCCCGAGCCGCCCGTCCGCCCCGGCCCCTGGGCCCAGGTGCCGGAGGGGGCGCGCAACCCGGCCGCGGCCACGGTGCTGAGCGCACCGTGGCCCTACGACCCGCTGGAGGGCCCCGAGGTCACCGAGACCGTGACGGACGAGCGCGGGCAGAGCTCCGTGCGCGTGAGCCCGCCCCCGCACCTCGGCCGCCGGGCCGTGCTCGAACGGGCCGCCCGCGCGGTCCGGGAGCGCGGGTTCGTGGACACCGCGGACCTCGACGTCGAGGACCTGCTCGGCGTCGCGGAGCGGGACGGGCTCGCTCCCGACCCGCGCCGGTGGTCCGAGGAGGCGAAGATCCTGCTGGCCCGGCACGAGGACGGCCGGACCGAGCGGACCGTGCCCATGCCGTCCCACGTCTCGGCCTCGACCCTCGTGGCGCTCGCGCGCGATCCGCTCGAGGTCGTGTCGGGTCTGCGCCGGCCGATGCCGCGCCGGCCCGGCACCGCGGCACGGCGAGGCAGCACGTTCCACGCCTGGATCGAGCAGTACTACGGCAGCTCCGCGATCTTCGACGTCGGGGAGCTGCCCGGGACCGCCGACGACTACGTCGACGCGGCCCACGACCTCCCCGAACTCGCGGCGACGTTCCGGTCGGGTCCGTGGGCCGACCGCCAGCCGTACGCCGTGGAGTTCCCCCTCGAGACCCCGATCGCCGGGATCACGGTCCGCGGCCGGGTGGACGCCGTCTTCCGCAACGGTGACGGCACGTGGGAGCTGGTCGACTGGAAGACGGGACGGGTCCCGTCCGGCCGGGAGCTGCAGGAGCGCTCAGCGCAGCTGGCCGTGTACCGGCTCGCGTGGTCCCGGCTGCGGGTCGTCCCACTCGAGGAGGTCACCGCCGCCTTCTACTACGTGGCCGAGGACCGGGTGGTCCGCCCGCACGACCTGTCCGGGCCCGAGGAGCTCGAGGCGGTGGTCCGGGAGGCCTACGACGTGGTGCTGCGCCCCTAGGCGGGCCCGGCGGGTCCGAGGACGTGCCCCCGGACCGGGACCGGTTCACGGCAGTGCCGGCCCGGCCGGGCACCGACGTTCCGGTGTCCCGGGCGGTGTCCGGCCCCGACAGCGGCTCACGGCCGGTCGGGCCGCCCGTCGGACGCGTCGCCGTTGCGGGCTCGCGGGGAGAGGGAGTGCTGGGCCACCAGATTGACGGATCCCACCAGCACTCCGACGCCGGTGAGGATGTAGAACACGGTGAAGATCTTGTCCAGGTCCGTGCTCGGGGACAGATCCCCGTACCCGACGGTCGACAGCGCGGTGACGCAGAAGTACAGGGCGTCGAGCCAGCGCCAGCCCTCGGCCAACGCGTAGAAGACGGTGCCCGCGAGCAGCTGGATCATCGCCAGGATCAGCAGGGCCCGGCCCTCCGGTTCTTCCACGATGTGCGCCAGCGCCTTGAACAGCCGCAGCACCTGCAGCAGCAGTCCGATCATGGGCGCCACCCTGCGCAACCCACCGCGGTGGCAGTACCGTTTCGACCGTACGACCCTCCCGGTGAGGCCGTCCGGAGACCGGTCCCCGGGCAGCTCCTGCTGTCGAAGACGCCGGCCGGGGTGGGCCCCACCGGATCTGGACGGAGTGCCCGGGACCAGCCGATCGCCGCGCGAGAGGGGCGCCGGCCCGGTGCCAGGGCACCGTGCCGACGTCATCGAGTGCTACTGGTCGGCGGTGCCGCCGCGACGCCCGGACTCTGCTCCGGCCTGGTCGGGGTCCTGGGGCGCGGGGTCCGGGGCGGTGGCCGCGGGGATGCCGTCCCGCACGGGGGTCTCCGGCGCGCCCTCCGGGGCGGCGGCGCCCGGTGCCGGGTCGGGGCGCCGGGCGACGTCCTGCTCGAGCGTGGCGAGCATCTGCTCCGCGTCGGCCACCAGGTCCTGCGCGCCGCGGTCGACGCCGCGCACGAGCCACTGCGCGAGGGCGAGCTCGGCGTCCAGCCGGGCTCGTTCCAGCAGGTGCGGGTCCGGTTCGCGGTCGGGTGCCTGGAAGGACGTGCGGCGGCAGGCCGCGGCGTAGGCCTCGAGCACCCCTTCGGCGAGGCGGGCGTCTCGCGCCGCGAAGAGCCACGCGAAGTCCTCGGCGGGATCGCCCACGTGCAGATCGGTCCACCCGGTCACCCCGCGCACCCGTCCGCGGGAGATCAGGAGGTCGTCCTCCTGCAGGTCGCCGTGCACCACGCGCGGCTGGAACCGCCACACGGCACGGTCCTCCAGGACCCGCTCCCACCGGCGCAGCAGCGCGGCCGGCACGCGCTGCGTGTCGGCGGCCCGGCGCAGCTCCGCGAGGTGCCGCTGCCGGCACTGCTCGGCGGTGTAGCCGGGCAGGTCGGCGTCCAGGACCAGCGCCGTCGGCAGCGCGTGGATCGCGGCCAGCAGCCGCCCGAGCTGCACGGTGAGTGTGGGCGGCGGATCGGCGCTCGGCACGTGCCGGTGGTGCTCGGGGTCCGGGTCGGCGGCCATGCGGGCGAGCGCGTCGATGTCCAGCGGGGCGCCCTCGATGTGGGAGTGCACGAAGGCGTGCAGGTCACCGTCCGCCACGGAGCCCGCGGCGGTGGGGACCAGGAACGGGAGCCGGGACCGGACGGCGGGAGTGAAGGAGCGCAGCACGAGGTGCTCGGTCTCCAGGCGCACGCTCGCCTCGGGGCTCAGCGGGGAACGCACGCGCCAGCGCCGGCCGGAGGCGTCGAGGACGACAGCGGAGCGGAAGTCGGCGTCGTCGTCGGGGGAGGGGCCCACGGCCACGGGCGCGAGTCCGGGGACGCCTGCGGCGGCGACGGCGGCCAGGTGCTCGAGGGACGTGCTCACGGCGTCCACCCTACAAGAGGCCAGGCGGGGGCACGGCAGCCGTCCCCCGTCCCGGAACTCCCGGGCCGGTGATCCGCCCGGGTCGCTACAGTGGGGGACGTGCCCGCCTCCACCCCTTCCGAGCCCGTCCCCGGCTCCCGCCCCGTGCCCGCCCCCGAGCGTCTCTCGCCGACCCGCATGCCGTTCGCGGCGACCGCCTTCGACCGCGACGCCGTCGACCGCGAGCTCCAGGACGTGCGCGTGCTCGCCGCGGAGGACCCCACCACGCTCGTGCTCGTGCTCGCAGGCGGTCTCGCCCCCGTGTCCGGCGACGCCCTGGTCCTGGTGCCCGCGGCCGGACTCCCGGCCCTGCCGTACGACCCGCGCCGGCCGGAAGTGTACCTGGGCCGGCTGCCCGGCGTCGACGGAGGCCGCGGACCCCGGGTCCTCCTGCGCGCCGTCGCCGCCCCCGAGCCCGGGGGCGAGGACGCCGCGGCGGAGCCCTTCGCGGTGCCCGAGCCCCTCGGGGCGGCGGTCACCGCGTTCGCCGCCGCCCGGGGCCGGGAGGATCTGCGCTGGGCCGGGCTGCGGGAGCTCGGCCCGGTGCTCTCGACCGGTGACACCGCGCTGCTCGTCACCGCCCAGTCCGTGGGCCTGTGGCACCGGGACCACCCCCGGTGCCCGCAGTGCGGGGAGCCCACCGAGGTGATCCGCTCCGGGTGGGCCCGGCAGTGCCCCAACGACGACTCCCTGCACTTCCCGCGCACCGACCCCGCGATCATCGTGGCGGTCAGCGACGGCCACCCCGATCCCGCCCGGGAGCGGCTGCTGCTGGGCCGCTCCGCGCTCTGGAAGGGCAACCGGTTCTCGACCCTCGCCGGGTTCGTGGAGCCGGGGGAGTCCCTGGAGCAGGCCGTGGTCCGCGAGGTCGCCGAGGAGGCCGGCCTGACCGTGGGGGACGTGCAGTACCTGGGGTCCCAGCCTTGGCCGTTCCCGCGCTCCCTGATGCTCGGCTGCCGGGCCGTGGTGCGGTCCGGCGCGGCCGTCCCGGACGGCCAGGAGATCCTGGAGCTGCGCTGGTTCACGCGGGCGCAGCTGCGGGAGGCGGCACGCACCGGGTCGGTGATCCTCCCCGGACGGGTCTCCATCGCGCACGCGCTCATCGCGCACTGGCTCGGCGAGGACCTCCCGGAGACCGCGTGGTGACCGGGGGCGAGGCCGCCACGGACGTGGAGTCGACCCTCGAGGAGCGCATCCTCGCCGGTCTGGACCCCGAGCAGCGGGAGGTCGCGACCACGCTGCGCGGACCCGTGTGCGTGCTCGCGGGCGCCGGCACGGGCAAGACCCGGGCCATCACCCACCGGATCGCCTACGGCATCGCCACGGGCGTCTACACCCCGCAGAAGGTCCTGGCCCTGACGTTCACGGCCCGGGCCGCCAACGAGATGCGCAACCGGCTGCGCGGCCTCGGGGCCGCCGGGGTGCAGACGCGCACGTTCCACGCCGCGGCGCTGCGCCAGCTGCAGTACTTCTGGCCCCAGGCCGTCGGCGGGCCCCTGCCCGGGCTCGTGGAGCACAAGGCACGGCTCATCACCGAGGCCGCGCAGAACATGCGCCTGTCCACGGACCGCGCGGCCGTGCGGGACCTCGCCGCCGAGATCGAGTGGGCCAAGGTCTCGATGCTCACCCCCGACACCTACCCGGCCCGGGCCGCCGGGCGCGAGATGCCGCTGAACTACGACGTGCGCACGGTCCAGCGCCTGTACCAGTCCTACGAAGAGCTCAAGACCGACCGGCACCTCATCGACTTCGAGGACGTCCTGCTGCTCACGGTGGCCGTGCTCGAGGAGGACGAGCGGGTCGCCGCGACCGTGCGCGAGCAGTACCGGCACTTCGTGGTCGACGAGTACCAGGACGTGTCCCCGCTCCAGCAGCGCCTCCTCGACGCCTGGCTCGGGGGCCGGGACGACTTCTGCGTGGTGGGCGACGCCTCCCAGACGATCTACTCCTTCACCGGTGCCACCTCCCGGCACCTGCTCGAGTTCCCGGCCCGGCACCCGCAGGCGCGGGTGATCGAGCTCGTGCGCGACTACCGCTCCACCCCGCAGGTCGTGGAGACGGCCAACCGCCTGCTCGCCGCCCGCCGGCCGGCACGGGGCTCGACCCCCGGCGCCTGGGCCACTCCGCTACGCCTCGTGGCGCAGCGCCCGGACGGGCCGCCCCCGTCCTGGAACGAGTACGCGGACGACGAGGCCGAGGCGGCGGGAACGGCGGCGCGCATCCAGGACCTGATCGACGACGGCGTTCCCGCGGCCGAGATCGCCGTGCTCTTCCGCACCAACGGGCAGTCGCAGGCCTTCGAGACCGCGCTCGCGCAGGCGGGCATCGGCTTCCAGCTGCGCGGCACGGAACGGTTCTTCAACCGGCCCGAGGTCAAGCAGGCCGTGGTGCAGCTGCGCACGGCGGCGCGGGCGGCGGAGGCCACGGACGAGCCCACGCGCCTGGTGCGCGACATCCTCTCCTCCCTGGGCTACTCGGACCGGGCGCCGCGCTCGACGGGCGCGGTGCGGGAGCGGTGGGAGTCGCTGGCCGCGCTGGTCTCCCTCGCGGACCGGATGGCGGCGGAGGCGGCGGCCCGCGAGGAGCAGTTCGTCCTCCCCGACCTCGCCGCGGAGCTCGAGCGGCGCATGGCCCAGCAGGACGCTCCCGTGATGAACGGGGTGACCCTGGCGTCCCTGCACTCGGCCAAGGGCCTCGAGTGGGACGCCGTGTTCCTGGCGGGCCTCAGCGAGGGGCTGATGCCGATCGGCTTCGCCGAGACCCCGGACGAGATCGACGAGGAGCGCCGGCTGCTCTACGTGGGCATCACCCGGGCCCGGGAGCACCTGGTGCTCTCCTGGACCCTCTCCCGCACCCCGGGCGGCAGGCCCACGCGCAAGCCCTCACGGTTCCTCGACGCGCTGCGCGAGGCGGACGGGCCCCGCCCGCCCCAGCACCGGTCCCGCCCGCGGGGCGCCCGCGCTCACTCCTGATCGAGCCCGCACAGGCACCGGCTCCGGTCGAGCTCCGGCCAGGACACCGCGTCCGGCCACGGCGGGGCGAAGAGGACGGCGTGCCGGGCACCGCGCTGCTCCCGGACCGCGGGCCCCAGTCCCCGGCCGTCGGCGCGGCACAGCGTGTCCAGGGCCACCGCGAGCACCTCGACGGCCAGGCGGACCGCGACGGCCTCCGCGTGGGCCGCGGCCGCCCACGCCTCCAGGACGGCGGCGGGGCCGTGCGGCGCCGAGCCGGGCTGCCTGCCCTCGAGCGTCGCCCGCACGCAGTCCGGGCAGGGCCGGTGCGCCCAGGCCACGGTGGGCCAGCGCAGCAGGACACCGTCGGCGTGGTGCAGCGACACCAGCGGGTGCCGGGGATCGATCCCCGCCCACGCCTCCGGTTCCGCCGCCCCGGGCGGGAGCCTGCCGCCCGGGGCCGGCTGCCCGACGCTGCGCACCACGACGGTGCCCGGCAGCAGCGCACCGGGGAACAGCTCCGGCGCGCTGACCGGGGCGCACCGGGGGTCGAGCTCGCGCAGCCTCCGGCGCAGGGCCGCCTCCCGGCTCCGGCCGGCGTCCGCGGGCCGGTACGCGCCGGTCCCGAGGTCGGCGGTCGTCACGGGGGCGGCGTCGCTGACGTTGAGCCCGAGCACGCCGCAGCGCAGCAGGCGCACGGCGAGCGCCGCCGCGAGACCGTCCAGTCCCAGGAGCAGGACGTGCACCTCGTCCGGGCGGGGGCGTTCGAGACAGACCGGACGCAGGTCCGGACCGGGGCGGGGACCCGGACGAGGGCCGGGGAGCGGGGTGGTGGGCACGGGACGCCTTCCGGGACGCGCGGGCGGGACGCCGTCACTCTCGCCCGGACCGTGCCCGCGGCGCGTCCTCCGGGGGGTCGTCCACAGTGCACGTCGGAGGACGGTGCACACGGGCGCGGGCGGGCGTTTCGCGGCTCACGCCCGCGGCGTGTTCAATGGCCCCATGCCCGTACCGTCGCAGCCCGAGGTCGTCGTGCGCCGCTCCGCCCGCCGGCGCAAGACCGTGTCCGCCCACTGGAGCGAGGACACGGTGGTGCTCTCGGTCCCCCAGACGGCCACCCGGCGGGAGATCGAGCACTGGACCCGGGAGCTCGTGCCCCGGGTCGTGGAGCGCCGGCGCCGCGAGGCGGCGAAGGGCGCCGACCGGCGCTCCGACGACCGCCTCCTGTGGCGCGCCCAGGAGCTGTCGCGGCGCCACCTCGACGGCCGCGCCCGACCCTCGGACGTGCGGTGGTCCGGCCGGCAGCACACCCGCTGGGGCTCCGCGACGCCCGCCACCGGCGTCATCAGGATCTCGGCGCAGCTCCAGGAGGCCCCGGAGTGGGTGCTCGACTTCGTGCTGGTCCACGAGCTCGCGCACCTGCTCGAGGCCGACCACAGCCCCCGGTTCCGGGAGCTCGAGGCCCGGTACCCCCTCGCCGAGAAGGCCCGGGCGTTCCTCGACGGCGCCGCGTGGGCGCACGGGCACGCGGGACGCGCCGCAGCGGATCAGCGCGAGCCGTCCCCGTCCTGAGGCCCGTCGCCCTCCGGCCGGCCGGAACCGCCGTCCGTCCCGGGACGGCCGTCCGTCCCGGCGCCGCCGTCCGCGCCGGGCCCCTCGTAGCCGCCCGCGAGCAGCCGCTGGAGCGCGGCGTCGACCTCGTCCTCCGACGCGGTGAGCAGCCCGCGGCGCTCGGAGAAGCCCGCGGGGTCGTCCAGGTCCTCGTCGGTGGGCAGCAGCTCCGCGGCGTCCCACAGTCCGTCCCGGTCCTGCACGCCGCGGCGCTCGCCGACGTAGTGCCAGAACTGCGCGGCCTCCCGCAGCCGGCGCGGGCGCAGCTCCAGCCCCACGAGGGCGCCGAACGCGTGCTCGGCGGGCCCGCCGGAGGCGCGGCGCCGCCGGACGGTCTCGGACAGGGCCTCCGCGGAGGGCAGGTTGACGGTCGAGGCGACGGTCACCACGTGCACCCAGCCCTCCACGAGGGCGAGCACCGTCTCGAGCCGCTTGAGGGTGACCTCCTGGTCCGGGGTCTGCTGCGGGGCGAAGATGCCGGAGGACAGGGCCTCCTGCATGCTCGACGGGTCCATCGGGTCGATGTCCCGGGCGGCCTCCTCGATGCGGGACATGTCGATGTGGATCCCCGCGGAGAAGCGCTTGACGAGGTCCAGGATGTGCTGACGCAGCCACGGGTTCGCCGCGAACAGGCGGACGTGGGCCGCCTCGCGCACGGCGACGTACAGCATGATCTCCTGCGCCGGGATGTCCAGGCCCTCGCCGAACGCCTTGATGCTGGCGGGCAGCAGCCCGGAGCGGCCCTCCGCGAGCGGGAGGCCGATGTCGGTGGAGCACAGCACCTCGCGGGACAGCCCGCCGATGGCCTGGCCGAGCTGGATCCCGAACAGCATCCCGCCCGCGCCGGCGAGCATGCCCGAGGCCCCGCCCATCATGGCGGACAGCTCGGGGGGCAGCTGCTGGGTGAGGGCGTCGGTCAGCGCCTTCGTCACGGACTCCGCGACCGGGCCCGTCATGTCCTTCCAGGTCTCCTGGGTGGCCTCGATCCACTCCGCCCGGGACCACGCCTGGGGCCGGATCGCGGTCTGGTCGAACTCGGTGTGGTCGGCCAGCCACAGCTCGGCGAGGCGCATCGCGTCCTCGACCGCGCCGCGCTGGGCGGGGGTCACGGACGGGTCGCCGTCGGCGGCGGCGATCTGCCGGGCGTGGTCGTGGGCGAGCTTCCAGTTGACCGGTCCCTCGGACGCCCCGGCGCCCATCATGGACTGGATCTGCTGGAACATCATGGACATCGCCTGGGGATCCACCGGCACGCCGGCGCGCTGGAAGTCCTCGGGGCTCATCCCGCTCTGCCCCATGAGGCGTTCGAGCATCTCCTGGAAGGGGTCCTTGGGACCGTCGCCGGAGTCGTCCCCGGGGTTGTTCCCGGGGCGGTCGTTGGGAGGCTGGGGAGTCATGGGTCCACCGTTCTTCGGTCGGGTCGGGGATCGGGCGGCACGGGCGCGCCCGACGTCTCTGCTCCCAGCGTAGCGAGCACCGGACGGGGCCGACCATGAGCCAACTCCCAGTTCGCTGGAAGCTCAGGACGGGGTCCGCACGATAAGCTGGACCGTCCGGACCGGGCGGCCCCGCGGCCCCCGGTCCTCCCGACGACGACGCCGAGGACCGCCCGTGACCGCACCCCCCCGCCCGCGCCGTGCCCTGCGCCGCCGCGGCCTCGAGTCCTGGGCGCTGCTGGGCTCCGCCGGGCTGCTGCTGGCCGGGACGGTGCTGCCCGCGCCGTTCGTGATCGAGGCGCCCGGGCCCACGTTCAACACGGTGGGGGAGCACGAGGGACGGCAGCTGCTGGGGGTCTCCGGCGCCCCGACCTACCCGAGCGAGTCCGTCCTGGACCTGACCACGGTCTACGTCACCGGGGGACCCAACAAGAACGTCACCGTGCTCACCGTCCTCGGCTCCTGGCTGGACCCGTCCGCCTCCGTCGTGCCGGCCGACACCCTCTACCCCCGGGACGTCTCCGACGAGGAGGCCGCCCAGCACAGCATGGCCGCCATGAGCACCTCGCAGGAGGACTCCGTCGCCGCGGCGCTGACGCACCTGGGCCAGGACTTCGCCACGCGCCTCTCGGTGCAGGAGACCGTCCCGGGCGGCCCCGCGGAGGGGGTGCTCGAGCACGGCGACGTCCTGCGCGGCGTGGACGGCGAGCCCGTCCGGTCGCTGCCGTCCCTCAAGTCGGCTCTGGACGCCGCGGGGGAGGGGGGCGTCACCCTGCAGGTCGAGCGCGCCGGGACGCCGCGCGACGTCGAGGTGGACACCGTGCGCGACGAGGCGTCGGGGAACTGGCAGCTCGGCGTGTTCCTGCTGGCCGCCTACGACTTCCCGATCGACGTGGCCTTCGAGCTCGACGAGGTCGGCGGGCCCAGCGCGGGACTGATGTTCGCGCTGGGGATCGTCGACGAGCTGACGCCGGGATCGATCGCCGGCGACCGGCACGTGGCCGGCACCGGCACCATCACCCCGGAGGGCGAGGTGGGGCCCATCGGCGGCATCCGGCAGAAGCTCGAGGGCGCCGCAGCGGCCGGGGCCGAGGTCTTCCTCGCCCCGGAGGGCAACTGCGCCGAGGCGCAGGGGCACGTCCCCGAGGGGCTGACGGTCGTGTCCGTGCGCACCCTCGACGACGCCGTGGCCGCCGCCGAGGCGGCCGGGGACGGCGGGGACCTCTCGGCGCTGCCGGGGTGCGCCGCCCGATGACGGGCGCCGTGTGCTCGATTGCACCCCCGAGAAGCCCGCGGGCAGAATGGACGGGGTGTCCCGGCGACCCGCCGGCGGCGCCCCTCCCCGACGCGGGCCGCCCCCCACGACTTCACGCACCACACCTGACGAACGACCCCGATTGCAGAGGTAACCAGTGACCGCCGGACCCACAGCCCCCCGACCACCGAGACAGCAGCCAGCAGGACAGCGGCGGAAACGGGGTGCGCTGTGGCCGACGGTCGTGGTCGTCCTGGTCCTCGTGGCCGCCTTCGTGGGACTGACGCAGCTCTACACGGACGTCCTGTGGTACGACCAGCTGGGCTACCTCAGCGTGTTCGTCACCGAGAACGTCACGAAGATCGTGATCTTCGTGGTCGCCGCCGTGCTCGTGGCGGCACTGATGTTCGCCAGCCTCTTCCTCGCCTACCGGAACCGGCCGATCACGGCCGAGTCCATCGTGGACGACAACCTGCGCCGCTACCAGGAGGCCCTGGAGCCGGTCCGCAAGATCGTCATGGTGGTCGTACCCGTGCTCTTCGGTCTCTTCGCGGCGAGCACGGCGATGACCCAGTGGGACACCGTGCTGCTGTTCCTCAACCAGGAGCCGTTCGGTCAGGAGGACCCGCAGTTCGGTCTCGACCTCGGCTTCTACGTCTTCACCCTCCCCTTCCTGCGCTTCCTCATCGGCTTCCTCGTCTCGGCGATCCTGCTGGCCGGCGTGGCGGGGATCCTGATGCACTACGTCTACGGCGGCATCCGGATCACCGAGCGGGGGCTCAGCACCTCCCGCGCGTCGCGCGTGCACCTGGGGGTGCTGGCCGCGCTGTTCCTGCTGCTCCAGGCCGCGAACTTCTGGCTGGACCGGTACTCCACGCTGCAGTCCACGTCCGGGACGTGGACGGGCGCCCTGTACACCGACGTCAACGCCGTGATCCCCACCAAGGCGATCCTCGCAGCGGCCGCCCTGATCGTCGCGGTCCTGTTCGTCGTCGCGTCCTTCATCGGCCGCTGGCGGCTTCCGATCATCGGCACCGCCATGCTGCTCGTGGTCGCCGTGGTGGCCGGCGGGATCTACCCGTGGATCGTCCAGCGCTTCCAGGTCACGCCCACCGAGCAGGCCCTGGAGAGCCAGTACATCCAGCGCAACATCGACCTCACGCGCTCGGCCTACGGGCTGGACGCGGCCGAGGTCATGCCGTACGACGCCACCACGGAGACCGAGCAGGGCGCGCTGCGCCAGGACACCGAGACGACGTCGAACATCCGCCTGCTGGACCCCAACGTGGTCTCCGCCGCGTTCTCGCAGCTGCAGCAGTTCCGCCCCTACTACCAGTTCCCGGACACCCTCAACGTGGACCGCTACGAGATCGACGGCGAGGTCCAGGACACCGTCATCGCGACCCGTGAGCTGAACCCGGACCAGAACCAGGGGTGGTTCAACCAGCACGTGGTCTACACGCACGGCTACGGCGTGGTCGCCGCCTACGGCAACCGGGTCGAGGTGGACGGCAAGCCGCAGTTCATGCAGTCCGGGATCCCGTCCCGGGGCGTGATCTCGGACGACTACGAGCCGCGCATCTACTTCGGGGAGAACTCCCCGATGTACTCGATCGTCGGCGGCGCGGAGGGCGACGAGCCCCTCGAGCTGGACCGCCCGCAGACGGCCGGCGACGAGGCGGGCGACGCCAAGACGACGTTCGCCGGCAACGGCGGGCCGAGCATCGGCAACTTCTTCAACCGTCTCGCCTACGGCATCAAGTTCCAGTCCTCGGACATGCTGCTCTCGGACGCCGTGCGCCCGGAGTCGCAGATCCTCTACGACCGGGACCCGCGCGAGCGCATCGAGAAGGTGGCCCCGTACCTGACGGTCGACGGCGCCCCGTACCCGGCCATCATCGACGGCCAGGTGCAGTGGATCGTGGACGCCTACACCACCTCGGACGCCTTCCCGTACTCGACGCCGTCGGTGCTCCAGGAGGCGACGCAGGACACGCAGACCGCCCAGGGCGCCGCCGCGGCCCTCCCGCCCGAGCGGGTCAACTACATCCGCAACTCGGTCAAGGCCACGGTCAACGCCTATGACGGCACCGTGAACCTGTACGCGTGGGACGACCAGGACCCGGTGCTGAAGGCGTGGCAGAACGTCTTCCCGAACACGCTGAAGCCGTACTCCGAGATGTCGGCGGAGCTCATGGCGCACGTGCGCTACCCGCAGGACATGTTCAAGGTCCAGCGCGAGCTGCTCAACCGCTACCACGTCACGGACTCGGGCAGCTTCTACCAGAACGACGACGTGTGGTCCGTGCCCAACGACCCGACGCAGGACTCCGACGTGGCGCTGCCCCCGTACTACCTGTCGATGCGGATGCCCGGCGAGGAGGAGGCCAACTTCTCCCTCACCACCTCCTTCATCCCGCAGCAGTCCGAGACGGGCAACACCCGCAACGTGATGTACGGGTACCTCTCCGCCAACTCCGACGCCGGCACCGGTGAGGACGGCGTGAAGAGCGACGAGTACGGGACGCTGCGCCTCCTCGAGCTGCCGCGCTCCTCCGTGGTGCCCGGCCCCGGCCAGGCGCAGAACCTGTTCAACTCGGACACCGACGTCTCCACGGAGCTGAACCTGCTCCGCCAGGGCGCCTCCGAGGTCATCAACGGCAACCTCCTCACCCTGCCCGCGGGCGGCGGCATGCTCTACGTCCAGCCCGTCTACGTCCAGTCCTCGGGCGACGCCGCGTACCCGACGCTGCGGCGCGTGCTCGTCGGATTCGGCGAGGAGGTGGGCTTCGCGCCCACCCTCGAGGAGGCCCTCGACGAGGTCTTCCAGGGCGACTCCGGCGCCCAGACGTCGTCCGGCGCGGGCGTCGACGACGCCGAGGCCGGCTCCCCGGACGGGGCCGGCGAGGACGGGGCGGAGGCCCCGGCCGGCGGCGCCAGCCTCGAGGACGCCCTGCGCGACGCCAACCAGGCGATCCAGGAGTCCGAGACGGCACTCCAGGAGGGCGACTGGACCTCCTACGGCGAGGCCCAGCAGCGGTTGCAGGACGCCATCGAGCGGGCGCTCGAGGCGGACGGCGTCGTCGCCCCCGAGGCGGAGGGCGCCCTGGCCCCCGAGGAGCCGGCCGAGCAGCCCGCCCCGTAGCCGATTTGCGGGCCCACCCCGCGGCACGTATAGTCGTACATGTCGCCGCGGGGTGGAGCAGTTCGGTAGCTCGCTGGGCTCATAACCCAGAGGTCGCAAGTTCAAATCTTGCCCCCGCAACCACGGAAGGCCCCCGGACCGTCACGGTCCGGGGGCCTTCGCCGTGCCCGGGAACTCCCGGGCGGAGAGGAGCCCCCACGGCTGCGGCCGTGGGGGCTCCTCCGGTCTCCGGGGCGACCGGGTCAGACCTCTTCGGAGGAGACGATCCTCTCGGCGTTCCTGGACTTCAGGGCGGCGAGCCGCGCCTCGATCTCCGACTGCTGTCCCAGGGACTCGAGGGACTCGAACTGAGCGTCGAGGGAGGACGCGGCGAGCTCCTGCTGGCCCAGCACGCGCGCCTCCTCACGGCGGATCTTGTCCTCGAAGCGGGACACCTCGCTCGTCGGGTCGAGCACGTCGAAGGCCTTCAGCGCGTCCTGCACCTGCGCCTGCGCCTGCGCGGTCTTCTGCCGGGCGTTGAGCTCGTCCCGCTTGTTGGACAGCTCCTGGAGCTTGCCCCGCATCTTGTTGAGCCCGTCCTTGAGCTTGTCCACGACCTCGGTCTGGGACTGGATCTGCGGCTCGGCGCCCCGCGCCTCCGTCTCGTACTGGATCTGGCGCTGGAGGGCGACCTTGGCCAGGTTGTCGAACTTGTCGGCCTCCGAGGCCTTGCCCGCTCCCCGGTACTCCTCGGCCTTGTTCGAGGCCGCGAGAGCCTTGTTGCCCCACTCCTGCGACTCGCGCACGTCCTCCGCGTGGTCCTGCTCGAGCAGGCGCAGGCTGCCGATGGTCTGCGCGACCGCGGCCTCGGCCTCGCGGATGTTCTCGGTGTAGTCGCGCACCATCTGGTCCAGCATGAGCTGCGGGTCCTCGGCGGCGTCGATCATGGCGTTGATGTTGGCCTTCGCGAGCTGGGCGATGCGGCCGAAGATGGACTGCTTGATCATGGTTCCTTCTCTCCTCTGGTGCGTCCCGGGAGGGCCTCCCGGGATCGCGGGTCGGTCGGGGATCGTGGGGTGGACAGGGATCACGGGGCGGACGGGTCGGTGGTTGGTCGGGGGCCGTCCGGCAGGGGCCGGCGGCCGCCCGGGCTCAGAAGCTGCCCCCGATGCCGCCGCCGAAGCCGCCGCCCCCGCCGCCGAACCCGCCACCGAAGCTGCCGCCGAACCCGCCGCCTCCTCCGCCGCCGAATCCGCCGCCTCCGTTGAGGATCGATCCGAGGAGGATGCCGCCGAGCATCGCGCCGCCCAGACCGCTGTTGGAGCGGCCGTGGTGGCCGCCCATCCCCACGGGCGTGCCGAAGCCGCCGTAGGAGAAGGAGTCGACGTCCTGCTGCGCGATGTACTGGGCCTCACCGGCGAGGCGGACGGCCTCGTTGGCGTAGGTCAGTGCCTCGGAGGGGTCCGACCTCCGGGCCTGCTGGGCGGCCTCGAGGCAGCGCTCGGCCTCCGCGAGGCGGGTGCGCGCCTCCGGGCCGACACCGCCGCGGCGGGCCCAGATGTACTCGCTCGCCGAGCTCAGCTGTGCCTGCGCGGAGACGAGGGTGTGGGCGAGGGTCTCCCGCGCGGAGCGGTCCCGGTCGTTCTGCGAGCGCACCGACGCGAGCCCCTTGTCGAGCTCGTCCTTGGCCACGGCCAGGCGCCGGCTCAGCCCGAGCGGATCGATCCGGCCCGCGCCCATCTGCTCCTCGACGGTGCGCAGGACGGCGCCGACGCCGGCGACCGCCCCGGCGAGCTCCGGGTTGGAGCCGCGCCGGACGAGGGCGTCCGCCTCGGCGACGTCCCGCTGGGCGATGGTCACGGCGTCCTTGAGGGACTCCTCGGCCTGGGCGAGCTCGGTGGCCGCGTGCTCCACCGCGTCGAGCAGGCCCCCGGCCTGCCCCACCCCTTCCTCGGCCGCGCGGATGTCCAGCACCGCGTCGCTCGTGCGCCCGGCGGCGAGGTCGGTGCGGGCCTCCTGCACGGCGGTGTCCACGAAGTCGAGCCGGTCCCGGGCCTGGTCGATGTTGTCCTTGACGGGGGCGAGCGCGGTCTCGTTGTAGCGGGTGGTCAGCTGCCGCAGCCGGGTGTCGGCCGTGGCGAAGCGGGGGCGCACGGCCTCGGCGTGGCGCTGGACGTCCTCGAGGGCCTGCGGGGCCCGGGACTCCAGCCGGCGCAGCGCGCTGAAGGCCTCCTGGTGCTCCTGCAGCGGGCGCTGGGCGTCCTGGGAGCGGGCGATGATCTCGCCGAGCCAGGCCCGCTGCTGCTGCTCCGTGTCGGGGATGTGGTCCTCGAGCTGCTGCTGGAGGGAGAAGGAGGCCTGCATGTGCTTCTTGGCGTCCTGGATCGCGCGGCGGAACGGCTCGACCTGCTCGTCCCCGTACTGCAGCTGCGCGAAGGCGAGCTCCTGCTCGGAGTGCTGGATGGCGTTGTCGGTGGAGACGAGCAGCTCCCCGGCCCGCTTGCGCAGCTCCGGCACCGGGACGTCCTGGTAGGGGCTGCCGGGGCCCTGCGGACCGCCCGGGCCGCCGGGCCCGCCCTGCGGCGCAGGTCCCTGCTGCCGGCGCTTCTTGTTGCGGGAGGCCATGCCGTAGACGGCGAGCCCGCCCAGGCCCAGCGCCCCGAGACCGAGCAGCCCGAACCCCGCGCCACCCCCGTCGGAGCCGTCCTGGGTCCCGGCGGGGGCGCCGGAGAGCTCGGCCTCGATGCCCTCGACGGCGCCTGCGACCGCGCCGTCCCAGTCGTCGGCCGCGAGCGCCGGCGTGATGTACTGCCGGTTGATGCGCTCCTGCTGCTCGGCGCTGAGGGGCCCCTCGGAGTACGCGGAGAAGCGCTGCTGCCGGTCCTCCGTGGCGACGACCAGCACCGCGTCCGAGCTGCCGAGACCGTTGATCGCGGCGAACTCCTGCAGCCACGCGTCGGGATCGGACGGGTCGGTGAAGGAGTCGACGAAGACCGCGGTGAGGGTGATGCCCTCCTGGGTGGCGAGCTCGCGCACGTCGGCGGCCAGGGCCGAGGGGTCGTCCAGGACCCCGGACTCGTCGACGATCCGCTCGCCCGGGGGCACGTCGACGGGCGGCTGGGCGACAGCCGCCCCCGTGGGTACGAACAGGGCGAGCGTCAGACCGCAGCCGGCGGCGGTCCGGCGGGCAATGGGGCGCCAGTGCATGATCTCCCTCACATGGTCGGTGCTCCCGATTCTAGGGCGGGGGCCCCGCGGCGTGGCGATCGGCGCCGAGCCTACGCGCAGGGCGAAACCCCAAGGCGGCTGATGACCTGACGGTGAGCACCCGGCGGGCCCACGGCCGCCGTCCGGGCGGCACCCCGGCCACGGCCAGGGCTCTCAGCGTCGTCTCAGTGCTGATGTGGATACTTGTGGGCAGAGCCGCCCGCGCCACCCCGCCTCCCCGGGGGCGTGCCGGGCCCGTCCGTTTCCAGGAGGAGACCCCCATGTCCGAGCCCCGCGACCCCCGTGACGGTGCCGATCCGCAGCTCACGCAGCCGCTCCCGCCGGTCAGCGGCCGTCCGGCCCACGACTCGTGGGCGGCCGGTGGTGAGCAGGACCCGCGCCCCGTCTACGGGGCGCGGCAGGGCGGCGATCATGACACGGGTCCGTACCCCGGCGCGTGGCGGGGCGGCGGAGACCCCGCCGTCCAGCACCCGTGGGGGAGCGGCGCCGGGAGCGGCACCGGAGGCCGCCGGGAGCGGCGGCGCTTCTCGGGGGGATCGCTCGTGACGGGCATGGTCCTGGCCGCACTGGTCGGGGCGGGCGCGGCCGTGGGGACGGACGCCCTGCTGGACGGCGGCGGCGCGGCACCGGCGGCGGGCGGGCCGACGTCCAGCTCGGTCATCGTCAACGACCAGGACGAGGTGAACGCGGTCACCGCGGCGGCCGTGAAGGCGTCCCCGTCCGTGGTGACGATCTCCGCGTCCGGCGGCGGCCAGAACGGCTCCGGCTCGGGGGTGATCATCGACGACGAGGGCCACATCCTCACCAACACGCACGTGGTCACCCTCGACGGGACCACGAGCAGCCCCAACCTCGAGGTGCAGCTCGACGACGGCAGGGTGCTCCCGGCCGAGGTGGTCGGCACCGACCCGCTGTCCGACCTCGCGGTGCTCAAGGTCGACGCCCAGGGCCTGACCCCCGCCACCCTGGGCTCCCTGGAGGACGTGAACGTGGGCGACACGGCCATCGCGATCGGCGCGCCGCTGGGCCTCGCGGGCACCGTGACGGACGGGATCGTCTCCACCCTCAACCGCACCATCACGGTGGCCTCCTCCGCCGCGCCGGGCACGCCGTCGGAGGGCGAGAGCGGCGAGCAGGGCAACGGCAACGACTTCTTCTTCAACTTCCCCGACGAGGACGGCGGCTCCGGCGGCCGCTCGCAGGGCTCCTCGTCCTCGGTGTTCCTCAACGTGATCCAGACCGACGCCGCCATCAACCCCGGCAACTCGGGCGGGCCGCTGATCGACACGGACGGCGAGGTGATCGGGATCAACGTGGCCATCGCCTCGGCCGGCTCCGGCACGGAGGCCGGCAACATCGGCGTGGGCTTCTCGATCCCGGTCGACACGGCGAAGCGGGTGGCCGAGGAGATCATCGAGAACGGCCGGGCCACGCACGGCTACCTCGGCACGAGCGTGAGCGCCGCTCCCGGCGGGGACGGCCGGAGCCGGGCCTTCTCCGACGGCGCCGCGGTGCAGGAGGTCGTGCCCGGCTCGCCGGCCGACGACGCCGGACTGGAGGTGGACGACGTGATCACGGAGTTCAACGGCCACCGGATCCAGGACGCGAACTCGCTCACGGCGGCCGTGCGCGAGCTGCCCGCCGGTGGCACCGGGACGATGACGTTCGTGCGGGACGGCGAGGAGCGCTCCGTGGAGGTGACGGTCGGCGACGCCGCCGACCAGCAGTGAGCAGCGGGCCCCAGCGAGCAGCAGCGGGCAGCAGTGAGCCGCGGAGAGCGGCCGGGCCTCCTGCCCGGCGTCAGCTCCCGGCGCCCGCGAAGCCCAGCTGGCGCCAGGCCTCGTAGACGGCGATGGACGCCGAGTTCGCGAGGTTCAGCGACCGGCGGGCCGGGAGCATGGGAATGCGGACCCGTGCGGTGACGTGCGGGTCCGCCTTCACCGCGGCGGGCAGGCCCACCGACTCGGGCCCGAACAGCAGCACGTCCCCGGGGCGGTAGGCCACGTCCGTGTGCGAGACCTCGCCGTCGGTGGTGAACGCCCAGACCCGCTCCGGGGCCAGGGCGGCCCAGGCCGCGTCCAGGTCCGGGTGGACGGTCAGCACCGCGAGGTCGTGGTAGTCGAGGCCGGCCCGGCGCAGGTGCGCGGAGCCGAAGTCGAAGCCCAGGGGCTCCACCAGGTGCAGCTCGGCCCCGGTGACCGCGGCGAGACGGATCGCGTTGCCGGTGTTGCCCGGGATCTCGGGGGTGTGGAAGAGGATGCGGAGCATGACCGCCAGTCTACGGACGCCGGGCGCGCGCCCAGGCCGGGCCCCTAGACTGGCGTCCGTGCCGCACGAGCCCGTCTACCTCGACCACGCCGCCACCGCGCCCCTCCGGCCCTCCGCGCTCGCCGCGGTCACCGAGCAGCTGGCCCGCGGCGGCAACCCGTCCTCGCTGCACCGGCCCGGCCGCGCGGCGCGCGCCGTCGTCGAGCAGGCCCGCGACGAGGTGGCGGCGGCGCTGGGCGCGGAGCCCGTCGAGGTGGTCTTCACCTCCGGGGGCACCGAGGCCGACAACCTGGCCGTCCAGGGCCTGTACCGGCACCGGCGCGAGCAGGACCCGCGCCGCCGGCGCGTCCTCGTCTCCGCGGTGGAGCACGCCGCGGTGGCCGACACCGTCGAGTGGCTTGCCGCCCACGAGGGCGCCGAGGCCGTCTGGCTGCCCGTCGACGCGGCCGGCCGGGTGGACCCGGCAGCCGTCCGGGAGGAACTGGCCCGGGACCCGGGCGCCACCGCGCTGCTGACCGTCATGTGGGCGAACAACGAGGTGGGCACCGTCCAGCCCGTCGCGGAGCTCGCCGCGCTCGCTGAGGAGTTCGGGGTCCCCTTCCACTGCGACGCCGTGCAGGCCTTCGGCTCACTGCCCGTCGACGCGCACCTGCCAGGGCTCACCACGCTGGCGGTCTCGGCCCACAAGGTGGGCGGCCCGGTGGGCGCCGGGGCCCTCGTGGCCGGTCGGACCGTGGGACTGGCGCCCGTCCAGCACGGCGGCGGGCAGGAGCGCACGGTGCGCTCGGGCACGCTCGACGCCGCCGCGCTCGCCGGATTCGGCGTGGCGGCGCGGGAGGCAGCCGCGGAGCGCGAGGCCGAGGCGGAGCGGCTCGCCCGGCTGCGCGACCGGCTGGTGGAGGGCGTGCGCCGGATCGTGCCGGACGCCGTCCTGCGCGGACCCGAGGACCGGGCGCACGCGGGCGCCCGGCTGCCCGGCAACGCCCACTTCACCTTCCCCGGGTGCGAGGGGGACTCCCTGCTTTTCCTGCTGGACGGCGCGAGGATCGCCTCCTCCACCGGCTCGGCCTGCCACGCCGGGGTGCCCCGGGCGTCCTCCGTGCTGCTGGCCATGGGCCTGGACGAGGCCACCGCCCGCGGCGCGCAGCGGTTCAGCCTGGGCCGCACCAGCACCGGCGCCGACGTCGACGCCCTCCTCGCCGCGCTGCCCGAGGTCCACCGTCGGGCGCTGCGCGCCGGGCTCTCCGGCGCGGCGCCGGTCTGAGCCCGCGCCGGTCCGGGCCCGCGCAAGGCCCCCCGCCACGCCGGGGGAATACCGGCCCGCCGCGCCCTGTTGACGACACGGACCACGAACCCCCGACCCCTGGAGACGATCTCACCGTGCGAGTACTGGCAGCCATGAGCGGCGGCGTCGACTCGGCCGTGGCGGCGGCCCGCGCCGTCGACGCCGGCCACGACGTGACGGGCGTCCACCTCGCGCTCTCGCGCACCCCCGGCACCCTGCGCACCGGCTCCCGGGGCTGCTGCACGATCGAGGACTCCCGGGACGCCTGGCGCGCCGCCGACGTCCTCGGCATCCCGTACTACGTGTGGGACTTCTCCGAGCGCTTCCAGGCCGACGTCGTGGACGACTTCGTGGCGGAGTACGCCGCGGGGCGCACCCCCAACCCGTGCCTGCGCTGCAACGAGAAGATCAAGTTCGCCGCCCTGCTCGAGAAGGCCCTCGCCCTGGGCTTCGACGCCGTGTGCACCGGCCACTACGCCAAGGTCGTCGAGGACGCCGACGGCCGGCGGGAGCTGCACCGGGCCGCCGACTGGGCGAAGGACCAGTCCTACGTCCTCGGCGTGCTCACCGCCGAGCAGCTCGAGCACGTGCTGCTCCCGCTGGCCGAGACCCCGTCCAAGGCCGAGGTGCGGGCCGAGGCGGCGCGCCGCGGGCTGTCCGTGGCGAGCAAGCCCGACTCCCACGACATCTGCTTCATCCCCGACGGCGACACCCGCGGCTGGCTCGCCGAGCGCATCGAGATGACCGAGGGCGAGATCAAGGACGTCGAGGGCACCGTGGTCGGCACCCACCCCGGCGCCAACGCGTTCACCGTGGGCCAGCGCAAGGGCCTGCGCATCGGCACCCCCGCCCCCGACGGCAAGCCGCGCTTCGTCCTGGAGATCCGGCCGAAGACCAACGAGGTCGTGGTGGGACCGCAGGAGATGCTCGCGGTCGACGAGCTGCGCGGGATCCGCCCCTCCTGGGCCGGGTCGCCCGTGCCGGAGGCGGCACCGCTCCTGCGGCGCGGGGCCGCGGCCGGAACGGCGTCGGCCCCGTTCCCCGTCCTCGCCCAGGTCCGGGCGCACGGGGACCCCGTTCCCGCCCGGGCGCACCTCGAGCTCGTCGGGGGGCCCGACGGCGACCCGGTGCCCGAGCTCGTGGTCCGCCTCGAGGAGCCGATGCGCGGCGTGGCCCCCGGCCAGTCGGTCGTGCTCTACCAGGGCACCCGGGTCCTCGGCCAGGCCACGGTCGACCGCGCCCACTCGCTGGCCCGCCCCGACGTCGCCGGCCGGCCCGACCCCGCCCGATAGACTGGCCGGCATGAGCGCACCGCACCCCCACGCCTCCGCCGACGTCCGGGCCCACCAGGACTTCGACGCCACCGCGTCCTCGCTGCAGGAGCAGGCCGACCCCCGCGTGCTCGCCGAGCTGCAGTCCATCCGCGGCACCATCGACAACATCGACGCGGCCCTGGTGCACCTGCTCGCCGAGCGTTTCAAGGCCACCCAGCGCGTCGGCGTCCTCAAGGCCACGCACGGCCTGCCCGCCGGAGACCCGGACCGCGAGGCCGCCCAGATCGGCCGCCTCCGGGCGCTCGCCGCCTCCGCACAGCTCGACCCCGAGTTCGCGGAGAAGTTCCTGAACTTCATCATCAGCGAGGTCATCCGCCACCACGTGGCCCTCTCCGAGGACCACCGGCGGCAGGACGACGACCCGTCGTGACCCGCAGCGTCCCGACCGGTCCCCGGCGCACCGACCCCGACGTCCCCGGCGTCCTGGGCACGGCCCTCGGCGCGATGCCGGGCACCGACGTCGTCGAGTCCGTCACGCTGCTGCGGGGTGAGCTCGGCGCCCCGCACATCTCGTTCCTGCCCGTCCTTCCGGGCCGCGGTGCGGCCGCCGACCCCGTCGCCCGCACGGCGGCGGTGCTCGACGAGCTGTACGCGGACCAGCAGCCCCACGGGCTGCGCGTGTCCGGAGTGCCGGGCAAGGACTCCCGGTCCGCCCGGGCGCTGCTGGCCGGCGACGTCAACGTGCTCGCCGACGTGATCGGCGCCGAGAGCGGTCCCGACGACGCGCCGGTCAAGACCCAGCTGCTCGGCCCGCTCAGCCTGGCCGCCCGGCTCCACCTGCACGCGGGGGAGCGGGCGCTCAAGGACCACGGCGCCCGCCGCGACATCGCGGACTCCTTGGCCTCCGGCGTCCTCGAGCACGTCCGGGCCGTGCGCGCCGCGGCGCCCGGGCGCGACGTCATCGTCCAGCTGGACGAGCCCGAGCTCGGCCGGGTGCTCGCGGGCGGCCTGCCCACGATGAGCGGCTACCGGACCCTGCGCGCGGTCCCCCTCGCGGAGGCACGGCGGTCGCTCCGAGCCGTCGTCGACGCCTGCCGGGCGGCCGGCGCCGCCGCCGTCGCCCTGCGGCTGCCGCCCGAGGTCGATCCCCGGCTCGCCCGGGAGACCGGTGCGGACGCCGTGCAGGTGCCGGCCCCCACCGGCTCCGTCCACGACTGGGAGCCGCTCGCCGCGCTCGTAGAGGACGGCATGCAGCTGTGGCTCGGCCTCGTTCCCGTGCACCCCGGATCGGCCCGCGCCCTCGCCTCGGGCGTGTGGTCCGTCTGGCGGGACCTGGGCCTGCCGGCCACCGCCCTCGACCAGGTCCGGATCACACCGCGCGAGGAGCTCGACGCCCTGGGCCCCGCCGCGCTGCGCGAGGTCCTCGCTCGGGTCACCGGGACCGCCTCGGCGCTGGCCCGGACCGCCGCCGAGGACTGAGCCCGTCCCACCTCGTGGACCGACACACTCCGTGCCGAGGTGCGGGCCGGGCCGCAATCCGCCACAATGCAGGTGGACCCCGGTCCACCACCACGCCCAGGACACCCCGGGCCACGACGCCCCGGACGCCCCGGGTCACGGCGGCCCCCGCCCCGGCGGGTCCGCCCCACACCACCGGAGAGGCGATGAACGCGCGAATACTGGTCGTCGACGACGACGCCGCCCTGTCGGAGATGATCGGGATCGTCCTGACCGCAGAGGGCTTCGAGCCCGTCTTCTGCTACGACGGTGCCACCGCCGTGGACACCTTCCGGGCCGTGCGCCCGGACCTGCTGCTGCTCGACCTCATGCTCCCGGGCAAGGACGGCATCCAGGTGTGCCGCGAGATCCGCACGATCTCCGACGTCCCGGTCGTCATGCTCACCGCCAAGTCGGACACCGTCGACGTGGTCCGCGGCCTGGAGGCCGGGGCCGACGACTACGTGCCCAAGCCGTTCAAGCCCGCCGAGCTCGTGGCCCGGGTCAGGGCCCGGTTGCGCCCCGTCGAGCGCGCCAACTCGCAGGAGCTGCGGATCGGCGACCTGACCATCGACGTGAGCGGGCACAGCGTGCACCGCGGGGACCACGAGATCGGCCTCACGCCCCTCGAGTTCGACCTGCTCACCGCCCTGGCGCGCGCACCGCACCAGGTGTTCTCGCGGGAGATGCTGCTCCGCGACGTCTGGGGCTACCAGCACGCCGCCGACACGCGGCTCGTCAACGTCCACGTGCAGCGGCTGCGCTCCAAGATCGAGCGTGACCCGGAGAGCCCCGAGATCGTGGTCACCGTGCGCGGCGTCGGCTACAAGGCGGGCACGTCCGCCCGATGACCCCGCCGGACGCCGCCGTCTCCCCCCGGCGCCGTGGGCCGGCCGGTGCCGCGTCCCGGCGGCTGCGGCTGGGGCGGCTCCTGCTGGCCCGCCGGTGGCGGCAGTCCCTGCAGTTCCGGGCCATCGCCGTGTCCCTGTCCCTGACCGCGCTGGCGTTCTTCGTCACGGGCAGCTTCCTCTCGCACCAGATCGCGGACCGGCTGTTCAACGAACGGCTGGACCAGGTCCTCGCCTCGGCCACCGCGGACTTCGAGCAGGTGCAGGCCAGCTTCGACGCCTCGGACGCCTCCGACCGCGACGAGCTGCAGGCGCTCGTGGCCTCGACCCTCGGTTCGCTCTCGGTCGACGGTGCGGAGACGGAGCGCTGGATCCTGCTCCCGATGGACTTCACGAGCGGGCAGACCCTCATCCCGGCGCAGAGCCAGAACCCCTGGATGACCTCGAGCACGGTGCCGCCGGAGCTGCAGGAGCGGCTCGCGGAGCAGGACGGCGTGTTCTGGCAGCCCGCCTCGGTCAGGGTGACGGAGAACGGGGAGGAGGCCCCCGTCATCGTCGTCGGCACCGTGGTGGACCTCTACCAGAACAGCCGCTACGGCCTCTACCTCGTCTACGACTTCTCCGAGCCGCAGCGCACCCTCGACGCGATGCACGCGGTGCTGCTCCTGTCGGTGGTCGTCCTGCTCCTGCTCGTGGGCGCGATCGTCTGGTACGTCACCCGCGAGGTCGTCCGTCCCGTGTCCAGCACCGCCCGCGTGGCCGAGCAGCTCGCGGACGGCGACCTGGGCGTGCGGATGCCCGTCAGCGGCTCCCACGAGGTCGCCCGTCTCGCCCGGTCCTTCAACCGCATGGCGGACAGCCTGCAGGAGCAGATCACCCAGCTCGAGCAGCTCTCCTCGATGCAGCAGACCTTCGTCTCGGACGTCTCCCACGAGCTGCGCACCCCGCTGACCACGGTGCGGATGGCGGCCGAGGTCCTCTTCAACGCCCGCGAGGACTTCGACCCCGTCAACCGGCGCTCCGCCGAGCTGCTCTACCACCAGGTGGACCGCTTCGACTCCCTGCTGGCCGACCTGCTGGAGATCTCCCGCTTCGACGCGGGCGCGGCCCGGCTCGAGGTGGCCAGCGTGGAGCTGTTCTCGGTCGTGCACGACGTCGTGGAGGCCGCCGCCCCGCTCGCCGTCTCCTCCGGCTCCACGGTGCGGGTGCGCTCGGAGCTGTCCCGCTGCACCGTCCAGGGGGACCAGCGACGGATCGAGCGGATCCTGCGCAACCTCGTGGTCAACGCCCTCGAGCACGGGGAGGGCCGGCCCATCGACGTCGTCGTCGGGGCCTCCGAGGTGGCCGCGGCGGTGGCCGTGCGCGACCACGGCATCGGGATGACCGAGGAGGAGGCCGCCAAGGCGTTCAACCGCTTCTGGCGTGCGGACCCCGCCCGGGCCCGCACGACCGGGGGGACGGGGCTGGGCCTCGCGATCGCCACCGAGGACACCCGGCTGCACGGCGGCCGGCTCGACGTCTGGGGCGCCCCGGGGGAGGGCGCGTGCTTCCGGCTCACCCTGCCCCGGACCCGCGCACGGCGGCTCGGGCCCGACGACGAGAGCCCGCTCGGCCTCCCGCCCGACGCCGACGCGTACCCGGAGACGGCGGTGGTCACGAGGACGGGGACCCTGGCCCTGGCGCCCCCTGCCGCCGCGGGGCAGGCGCCCTCCGCCTCCGCGGCGCAGTCGTCCGGCGTCGAGGAGGACCGGTCATGAGCGGGACCCGGCGGCCAACGCGCACGGCCGCGCTGGCCCTGGCCGCGGCCGTGGCGCTCGGCGGCTGCGGCGCCATTCCCCGGACGGGACCCGTGCACCGGCACGCCGAGCCCACCCGGTCCGCCGTCCAGCCCTCCTACGACGTCGAGCCGGCCGGCCCCCGCGAGGGGGCGACGCCGGAGCAGATCGTGCGGGGCTTCCTCGCGGCCGGGACCGGCGTGGCCGACGACTACTCCGTGGCCCGCGAGTACCTCACCCCGGAGCTCGCGGGCACCTGGCACCCCGACGCGCGCACCCTCGTGCACCGCGGGGACGCCGTGCCCGTGCCCCGGCTCGAGGAGAACGAGTACCGGGTGAACCTCGAGGTGGACAGCGTGGTCGACGGCAACGGCGTGATCGAGCGCAAGCCGGCGGGCGCCACCGAGGTGCTCGACTTCGACGTGGTCCAGGTGGACGGCCAGTGGCGGATCGCCGACGCCCCCGACGCGACGGCGCTCACCCCGGACGACTTCGAGGACATCTTCGAGCCCCACCACCTCTACTTCGCGGACGAGGACCTGTCCAACGTGGTGGTCGACCCCCGGTGGTTCCCGGACCGGGTGCCGGTGTCGACGTCGATCGTGCGGGCCCTGCTCGGCGGCCCCGCGCCCTACCTCCGAGGAGCGGTGACCTCGGCGTTCCCCCCGGGGACCACGCTCGCGCGCTCGGCGGTGCCCGTGCGGGACGGCACCGCCACGGTGGAGCTCAGCGTGCCCGAGTTCGACCCGGCGAACATCGAGATCAACCGCCGGATGCACGACCAGCTCTCGTTGAGCCTCCGGTCCCTCACCGCGGTGAACGACGTGGAGCTGCTCGTCGAGGGGGCACCGGTGGAGCTGGGCGCGGGGTGGACGGACTCCGCGCCCGTGCAGGACGTCACCGTCCCGTCCCGCCAGGTGGGGCTGCGCGACGGGGCGCTGGTGTTCTACCAGGGTGGTCAGACCGAGAACGTGGACGGGATCCCGCCGCTGGACGGCCACCACCCGTCCAGCCCCGCGATGGACGCCGCCGCCGAGCACTTCGCGTTCGTGGACACGGGCACGGGCTCGCTGGTGACCGTGGCCCGGGAGGAGGAGCCCGTGGAGCGACTCAGCGGGACCGGCCTGACCCGGCCGAGCTTCGACGAGCACGGGTGGGTGTGGACCGGGGACTCCGCCGGGACCGTCCGGGCCGTGCGCACCGGCTCGAGCGCCGGGGACCCGGTCCGCGTCGAGGCCTCCTGGCTCGCGGCTCGGACCGTGACCTCCCTGCGGATCTCGCGCGGGGGCACGCGCGCGCTCGTCGTCACCGAGGACGACGGGGTCTCCCAGATCTGGCTGACCGGCGTGGTGCGCGAGCCCGACGGCACGCCGCGCCGGCTCAACGAGCCGTTCCGGGTGGCCGCGGACGTCGACGCGGACGCGGCGCTGTGGCTCAGCGACCGGGAGTTCGTCGCGGCACCGCTCGGCGGGACCGGCTCCGTCCGGCCCCGCGTCTACGACGTGTCCGGGCGCTTCCGCGAACTGCCCGGCGTCGTGGGTCTCACCGGGCTCAGCGGCGGCAACGGCACGTCCGCCGTCTACGCCGTGGCCGGCGGCACCCTGCACATGCTCACCGGAAACGCCTGGGCGCCGCAGAGCGAGGACGTGCTGGACACGGCGTTCGCCGGCTGACGACCCGCCGTCCACAGGCCCGGCAGTCCGGACCGGAGCCGTGCCCCGACCACGTCTGCGGGCACGGGCCAGGATGGGAACATGACCTCGACCTCGACCTCGTCCACCACCCGCGCCCTCGACCGGGCGGCCGTCCGGGTCCTCGACCGGCTGGCCGAGGCCGCCGAGGTGCTCCTGCCCGTGGAGTGCGCCGTGTGCCGTGCCCCAGGGGTCTCCCTGTGCCGTGCCTGCCGGCTGGTGCTGCGCCGGTCCTGCGCCCGTCCCTTCGAGGCGTCCTCGGCCGCGCCGCTGCTCGACCCGCCGCTGGCGGTCGTCGCGGCCGGGCGCTATGCCCACGGACTCGCCACGTGCCTGCTCGCGCTCAAGAGCACCGGGCGCACGGACCTGGTCCCCGTGCTCGCCGCCTGCCTGGCCACGGCCCTGCACGCGGCCGCACCCGGCTGGCCGCCCGGGCCCGTTCTGCTCGTCCCGGTGCCCACGAGCCCCGCGGCCCTGCGGCGCCGCTGGTTCGACCCGGTGCGGCTGCTGCTCGAGGACTGCGCGCGCCGCGGTGTGCTCCCCGCCGAGGCGGTCGTGGGCCGCGGGCTGCGGCACCGCAGGACCGGGGCCCTCCCGACCGGGCCGGCGCAGAAGCGACTGGGCACCGCGGGCCGGCGGGCCCGTCCTGCCGGGTCCATGCGGTGCGCCGCGGCCCCCGGCGCCCGCTGCGTCGTCGTCGACGACGTGCTGACCACGGGCGCGACCCTCGGGGAGGCGGCCCGCGCGCTGCGGGCCGGTGGGGCCGAGGTGGTCGGTGCGGTGGTGCTCGCAGCCGTGCGCCCTCCGGCGGTTCCGCTCACCGCTGATTCAGGTCCGGCGCGGCCGGGGCCGGGTGTACATCCCGTGTGATTCAACTAACGTTGAGTCACGGGACGCAACAATCCTCCCGGGTGGGCGGCGCCATCCGCCCACGTCACCCCCGAGATTTGGAGGGCATCATGGAACTGAACGTCATGGGGCGCAACGTCGCCGTACCGGAGCGGTTCAAGGAGTACGCCGCCGAGAAGGTCGTCAAGTTCGAGGAGCTGGGCGAGAAGGTCCAGCGCATTGATGTCAAGGTCACCAAGGACCACGCGCTGCCCGGGCACCAGGGCATGGGCGTGGAGATCACGGTCTCCGGCCGCGGCCCCGTCCTGCGGGCCGAGGCCCGCGGCGACGACAAGTTCGCCGCCTTCGACGAGGCCTACAGCAAGCTGCTCGAACGCCTGCGCCGGGCGCGCGACCGCCGCAAGGTGCACCGCGGCGCCCACCGTCCCACGGCCGTTCACGAGGCCACCGGCGCCCTGCCCGTGGTCCCGAGTTCCGGACCCATCTACACCACCGCCGCCGAGCTCGCGACCGCCGAGCAGGAGGCGTTCGACCAGAGCGTCAGCCTCACCGACGCGGTCACCCCCGTCGAGATCCGGCGCAAGCGGTTCCCGGCCTCCGAACTGAGCGTCGACGAAGCCGTCGACCACATGGAGCTCGTCGGCCACGACTTCTACCTCTTCGTCGACAAGGACACCGGCGAGCCCTCCGCGGTCTACCGCCGCAAGGGCTGGAGCTACGGCGTGATCAGCCTCAGCGAGGACGGCGAGGAGTCCGAGGAGAGCGTCCGGGCCTACCAGCCCGAGCCCGCCCGCTGACCGCACCCCCGTGACGGCAGGCCCGTCCGGCTGGGTGCCGGCCGGGTCCCGCCCCGGAAGAGCCCGGTGGTTGCGGCCACCGGGCTCGTCCGCGCCCGGAGACCGGCACCGGCTCCCGTAGACTGGAGACGGTGCCGGATACCCCCCCCCATCAGTCCCAGCACGGCAGTCGAACACGAGGAGCGTGTGCACGTGGCGTCATTCCTGGAGAAAGTCCTCAGGACCGGAGACAAGAAGGTCCTGACGAGGCTGCGGTCCTACACGACCGCCATCAACAGCCTCGAGGACGGCTTCCGGGAGCTCAGCGACGCGGAGCTGCGCGCCGAGACGGACGCGTTCCGGGCCCGGGTCGCCGACGGCGAGTCCCTGGACCGGCTGCTGCCCGAGGCCTTCGCCGTGGTCCGGGAGGCCGCGTCCCGCACCCTCGGCCAGCGCCACTACGACGTCCAGCTCATGGGTGGCGCCGCCCTGCACCTCGGGAACATCGCCGAGATGAAGACCGGCGAGGGCAAGACCCTCGTCGCCACGGCCCCCGCCTATCTCAACGCCCTCTCCGGCAACGGCGTCCACGTCGTCACCGTGAACGACTACCTGGCCGAGTACCAGGCCAACCTCATGGGGCGCGTCTACCGGTTCCTGGGCATGGAGACCGGCGTGGTGCTGGCCAACCAGGACCCGGCGACCCGCCGGCAGCAGTACGTCGCCGACATCACGTACGGCACGAACAACGAGTTCGGCTTCGACTACCTCCGCGACAACATGGCGTGGAGCCCCGACGAGCTCGTGCAGCGGGGCCACAACTTCGCGATCGTCGACGAGGTGGACTCCATCCTGATCGACGAGGCCCGCACCCCGCTCATCATCTCCGGACCCGCCTCCGGCGAGGCCAACCGGTGGTACACCGAGTTCGGCCGCCTCGTCCAGCGGCTCGACGCGGGCACGGACTACGAGGTGGACGAGAAGAAGCGCACCGTGGGCGTGCTCGAGTCCGGGATCGAGAAGGTCGAGGACTGGCTCGGCATCGACAATCTCTACGAGGCCCAGAACACGCCGCTCATCGGCTTCCTGAACAACGCCATCAAGGCCAAGGAGCTCTTCCGCGCCAACAAGGACTACGTGGTGCTGAAGGGCGAGGTCATGATCGTCGACGAGCACACCGGGCGCATCCTCGCGGGCCGCCGCTACAACGAGGGCATGCACCAGGCCATCGAGGCGAAGGAGGGCGTGGAGATCAAGGCGGAGAACCAGACCCTCGCCACGGTCACCCTGCAGAACTACTTCCGCCTCTACGAGAAGCTCTCGGGCATGACCGGAACCGCCGAGACCGAGGCCGCGGAGTTCATGAACACCTACGGGCTGGGCGTCGTGTCCATCGAGACGCACCGTCCCCTCGCCCGCATCGACCGCCCCGACCTCGTCTACAAGAACGAGGTCGCGAAGTTCGCCGCGGTGGTCAAGGACATCGAGGAGCGGCACGCGCTGGGCCAGCCGGTCCTCGTGGGAACCGTGTCGGTCGAGAAGAGCGAGTACCTCTCGAAGCTGCTCGCCCAGCGCGGCGTCCGCCACGAGGTGCTCAACGCGAAGAACCACGCCCGGGAGGCCGCGATCGTCGCGCAGGCCGGCCGCAAGGGCGCGGTGACCGTGGCCACCAACATGGCCGGCCGCGGAACCGACATCATGCTCGGGGGCAACGCAGAGTTCAACGCCGTGGACCGGATGCGGGAGAAGGGCCTGGACCCGCAGCGGGACGCGGAGGACTACGAGCGCGTGTGGCCGGACGTGATGGCCGCCTGCGAGGAGGAGACCCGCGCCGAGCACCAGGAGGTGGTCGCCGTCGGCGGTCTCTACGTCCTGGGCACCGAGCGCCACGAGTCGCGGCGCATCGACAACCAGCTGCGCGGACGCTCCGGGCGCCAGGGGGATCCGGGCGAGTCCCGCTTCTACCTCTCCCTCGCGGACGACCTCATGCGGCTGTTCAACGCCGGCGCCGCCCAGCGGCTCATGGCGGGGGCGCCGGACGACACCGCTCTCGAGCACAAGATCGTCTCCCGCGCCATCGCCTCGGCGCAGAGCCAGGTCGAGGGGCGCAATGCCGAGCAGCGCAAGAACGTCCTGAAGTACGACGACGTCCTCAACCGCCAGCGCGAAGCGGTCTACCGCGACCGCCGCCGGGTCCTCGAGGGCGACGACCTCCAGGGGCAGATCGCCCAGTTCGTCGACGAGGTCGTCACCTCCACCGTGCAGGACCGCACGGCGGTCGGCCACCCCGAGGACTGGGACCTGGACGGCCTGTGGGAGTCCCTGCGCACCATCTACCCCGTGACCCTGTCGGTCGACGAGGTCGTGGAGGAGGCCGGGGGCCGCACGCGGCTCACGGCGGAGTTCCTGCGCGAGCAGATCCTCTCCGACGCCCGCCTCGTCTACGACCAGCGGGAGGAGGAGGTCGGCGCGGAGGCCATGCGCAACCTGGAGCGGCGCGTGCTGCTGTCGGTCATCGGGCGCAAGTGGCCCGAGCACCTCTACGAGATGGACTACCTCAAGGAGGGCATCGGCCTGCGCGCCATGGCCCAGCGCGACCCGCTCGTGGAGTATCAGCGCGAGGGCTACGCGATGTTCCAGGAGATGATGGGCGCGATCCGCGAGGAGACGGTCTCGACCCTGTACCGGATGGAGATCCGCCGCCAGCGCGTCGGCCCCGACGGCGGGCCCGTCGAGCTGCAGATCCCCCGTCAGCCCAGTTTCCTGCAGTACACCGCGCCCGCCGAGACCGGCGGCACGCAGACCCGCACGGAGCCCACCGCGGCGGGCCGAGGGGAGGACGAGACGGACGCCGGCGAGGCCTCGCCCAACCGGGCGGGACGCCGGGCCCGCGCCCGGGCCGGCAGCGCCGAGTCCTCCGACGGCTGAGTGCTCCGAGGGCTGAGTGCTCCGAGGGCTGAGTGCTCCGACGGCTGGGTCCTCCGGGGGTTGAGCGCGCCGTGACGCGGTGCGCTCAGCCGACCTCGAGCTGCGTGACGCTCCAGCCCCGGCCCAGGCGCTCCGCGCGCATGGCCACGGCCCGGCTGCGCCGCGGCTCGACCACCACCAGGGCCACCTCGTAGATCCCGCGGTCGACCCGGCAGACCCGGCACCTGCGCACGTGGGGGTTGCGGTGCAGCTCCTGGAGCGCGGCCTTGCCCTCGAACTGCTCCTGCAGCAGCCGGAGCATGTCGACGCGCTGCTGGAAGCGCTCCACGATCTCCGGGGTGGTCCAGCGGCTCAGCTGCGCGGCCGGCCGGCTCCCGCCGAGCACCTCCACGGCAGCCTGTCCGATGGACCGGGCGAGCGCCGTGACCCGGCCCAGCTCGTCCTCGGCGTCGTGGCCCAGCACGCGCGTGGCACCCCACGTGTAGCCGCCAGGGGCCGTGGGCGGCGCCGGGCGCGTGCGGCGTGCCGGCGGACCGGCCGTCGGGCGTCCGCGCTCGGGCGCGAGCGGACGGGCAACCGGGTCGGAACCGGCGGCGGGTGCGTTCATGACGGGCCTCCTGGGAACGGTGCTGCGGTGGGTCGGTGGGCGGGTGCTGCGGAGCCGGGACGCGGGCACATCAGGGGTCTCCGGCGCCGGGCACCAGGAGCCGCTGGCCCGGCAGGAGCCGGTGCGGGCCGTCCGCGAGAACGTGCCGGTTCAGCGCGTACCAGCGGGGCCACGCGCGGGCGACCTCCACGTCGGAGGCCGCGGGCCCCAGATGGGCGGCGGCCAGGGACCACAGGGTGTCCCCGTGCACCACCGTGACGGCGCCGTCCACCGTGCGCTCCGCCGCCGACGCCCCCGTCCGTGGGGGGCAGGGGGTCGGCGCGGTCGGGGCCACGGGGGCGGGCTCCCGGTCCCTGTCCCGGTCGGGATCGGACCCGGCGCCGGAACCGGGTTGGCGCACCGATCCCGGTGCCTCCGGGGTGGGGGCCGGCGCGTGCGAAGCGGGGGGCGTCTCCTGCGGAGCGGGAGGCGTCGCCTCCTGTGCGGACGCACCGGCGTCCCAGAACGGGGAGGGGTGGTCGTCGGCGGCCGCCCCCGGGGCCGCGAGGAGCTGCAGGCCCAGTGCCGCGGTCGCCGCGCGGCGCAGCAGGACGGGAGAGCACCGCCCGCAGATCCCTGCCAGGCGCTCCCAGCGGTGGTGACCGGCCAGCACCGCGAGCACCGCCAGGGCGGCGGCGAGGGTCCAGACCACCACCACGGCGCAGCCGATCACCGCCGCGGCCAACCCGATCAGCGCTCCGGTGCCCGAGCCCCCGGTGAGGCGGCCGCCGCTCGCGCCCGCCAGGACGGTGCCGCAGGCCCCGGTGGCCGCGCCCAGGGCGGGCACCAGGAGCACCGACCACGGTGGTGTGACGGTGGTGCGCGCGGATCCCGTCGTGCCGTTCATGCCGTCTCCCGAGAATGGTCTTTGATACCGTTTGATAGCGTTTGATTCAATTTGACGTTCCAGGTCAGGATTAGCACTTGTCGGCCGCCGGTGTAAAGGGATCGGCGGACCGCGGTGGACATGACGTTCCTTGACCGGTGCGGGGCGGACGCCTACGTTGAGGCCCTGCGCGACCGGACGGCCCGGGAGCCGGACGAGGAGGCCCCGCAGTGCGCTGGGAGCAACTGTTCGCGGACCTGGAGGCGCAGCTGGCCTCCGCGCACCAGCAGGGTGTGGAGGAGGAGGCCGCGGAGCAGGCCCGCGCGGAGTACTCGCGGGTGCGCCTGGCCGACCGGTTGCGCCTCCGGCAGGGCGAACCCGTCCGGGCCCTGCTGACGGGGTCCGTGCCGGTCGAGGGCCGGGTGCGCACGGTGGGCGCCGGCTGGGTCGCCCTCGAGGACCGGGGGACCGAGCACCTGGTGCCGCTGGGCGCCGTCCTGTGGTGGGAGTCCCTCGGCCGGGGGTGGGCGCCCGGTGACGACCCGGTGGCGCTGCGGCTGGGCCTGGGACACGCGCTGCGCGCCCTGGCCCGGGCCAGGGCCGGGGTGCGGATCCGCCTCACCGGAGGAGGACCGCTGGGCGAGCTCGACGGGACGGTGGACCGGGTGGGCGCGGACTTCTTCGACCTGGCGCTGCACCCGGACGACGACTACCGCAGACGCAGCAGCGTGACCGCTCTGCGCGCCGTGCCGTTCCCCGCGCTGGTCTGCGTCTCCTCGCTCACGGCGGGGTGAGCCGGCCGGCGGCGCCGTCCCGGTGGCTCAGTCGAGTGCCCCCGAGCGCACCGCTTCCGCCGTCCGCTCGTACCCGCGGGCGATGTACTCCTCCAGCTTGGCGGTCTCGACGCGCCACTGGCCCCGTCCGCCCACCTGGATGGCGGGCAGCTCCCCGCTGCGCACGAGAGCCCTCGCCTGCGTGGCCGAGATGTTGAGGATCTCGGCGACGTCCGCCAAGGTCAGGAAGCGCTGCTGCGCCATCCTCCGCCTCCTTGCTCGTGGTTGCTCTCCCGTTCCAGTCTGCCACCGAACGGGCGGAGCGGCTCCTCGTCCACATGCGGCCGAGGCGACCGTCCCGCGGGCTCGGGGGCGCGGTCCGGGGCGCGCGTCCTGTCCCCAGTTGTGCACCGACCGGTTCCCGGGGACCGTGCCCGCGGGCAGAATGTGCGCGACGAGCACGGTCCGCACGGCCGTGCCGAGCATCGAGAGAGGCGGTCGCCGATGAGCGGCACGGTCAGGGGCACGGACGCTCCGACGGCCCGGTTCCGGAGACCGACATGGCGGGACCCGAGGCTGCTCACCGGGCTGCTGCTCGTGCTGCTCTCCGTCGCCGGGGTGACCGCCGTGGTCACCGTCACGAACCGGACGGATCCCTACCTGGCGGCCGCCCGCGACATCGAGGTCGGGCAGGACGTGACCGGGGAGGACGTGGTGGCCGTCGACGTCCGGCTGCAGGACGCGGCGGACCTGTACGTCCCGGCGGACGCCGCGCCCGGACCGGGCACGGTCGCGACGCAGCGGATCCCGGCGGGCCAGCTGCTGCCGGGGACCGCTCTGGGCACCGCGGACCGGCTGGACCGCAAACCGGTCGCCGTCCCGGTGGACCACCCGCTGCCCCAGGACGCCGGGGCGGGAACGCGCGTGGACGTCTGGGTCGCCGCGCAGAAGCCCTCCGGCCGCGGCCACGAGCCGGCCCGCCTGCTGCTTCCCGCCGCCGAGATCGCCGGGGTGCAGGCGGAGCAGACCGCCCTCGGCGCGGGCCGCGGCACCGTGGTGCACGTGCTGGTCGAGGAGGACCCGATGGAGGAGCTCGTGGACGCGCTCGGCAACGACGCCCGCGTCACGCTCGTGTGGAATCCCGCGGGCGGCCGGTGATGGTCCTCCCGGTCATGGCCCTCGGGGTCTCGACATGGCCCCTCGTCGACGGGATCGAACGGCTGCACGGGCCGGTCACGGTGGTCCGCCGCTGCCTCGACCTCACGGAGCTGCTGGCCGCGGCACGTTCCGGCCTGGGCCGGGCCGCCCTCGTCGCGGAGGGCGCCGAGGACCTCACGGCGAGCCTGCTGGAGCAGATCCGGCTCGGCGGCGCGGCGCTGCTGGTGCTCGAGGGCCACGACCACCGCCGCCTCGCCGGCCTGGGCGCCGTGGTCGTCCCGGAGCGCGCGACCCCCGAGGACGCCGCGCGCCTCGTCGAGGAGGCCGTCGCCGCCGCGACGGGCGCCGCGAGCGCCGTGGGGTACGCCGACGTCGTCGCGGCGGGACGTGCGGACCCGACGGCCACCGGGGACGCGACGTCCTCAGCGGCCGGCGCGGACCCGCGCGACGGGGAGGACCCCGGCGGCGCGGAGCCGCCGGGCCCCCGGGGCACGGGGCGGATCGTGGCGGTGTGGGGACCCACGGGGGCGCCGGGCCGGACCACGGTGGCCGTCAACCTCGCCGCCGAGCTCGCGCTCCTCGGGCAGGACACGGTCCTCGTCGACGCGGACACCTACGGCCCCTCGGTGGCCGCCGCCCTCGGGATGCTGGACGAGGCGGCGGGTCTGGCCCAGGCGTGCCGGCTCGCCGACCAGGGGCGGCTCGACGGCGCGGCCCTGCGGCGGACGGCGGCCGACGTGGCCGTCGCCGGGCGCACCGTCCGGGTGCTCACGGGACTGACCCGCCAGGACCGCTGGCCGGAGCTGCGCTCGAGCGCCGTGGCGGCGGTGCTCGAGCGCGCGGTGCAGGAGTTCGGCACCACGGTGGTGGACTGCGGCTTCGCGCTGGAGGCCGACGAGGAGCTCACCGTCGACACCATGGCTCCCCGCCGGCACGCGGCGGCCCTCACGGTCCTGGAGCGCGCCGACGTGGTGGTGGCCGTGGGCGCCGCGGACACCATCGGCGTGCCGAGACTGGTCAAGGGCCTGCCGGACGTCGCCGCGGCCGCGCCCGGCGCCCGGCTCGTCGTCGCCGTCAACAAGCTGCGCCGCTCGGCGGCGGGACGCTCCCCGGAGCTGGGGATCCGGGAGGCGTGGGCGCGGTTCGGCTCCGGCCCGGCGGTCGAGCTGTTCGTGCCGTGGGACCCGGCGACCTGCGACGAGGCGCTGCTGGCGGGGGCCGTCCTCGCGGAGACCGCGGCGGGGACCCCGGTGCGGGCCGCGCTCCGGGCGCTGGCCGGCCGGGTGCTCGCCGACCCCGGGGAGGCCGGGGAGGGCGGGGACCCGCTCGTGCACGGTACTAGGCTGGGCGGCAGGATCGGGGCCTGGCTGCGGCGCTGATCGCGGGGGCACCGTCCGGGTCCCCCCACCTGCGACCACCGGAGGCGATGTGGCGTTCACGGAACTGCTCAGGGACACCCATGACTTCGGGCCCGGGGACTACGAGTGGCTCCACCTGCTCGTGGGGGACTGGCAGCTCATCTCCGACCTCGCCTTCGGCGATCTGATCCTCAGCTTCCCCGCCGACTACATCCCGGCCGCGGGCAGCGGCAACGGCCGTGGCATGCCGGCCCCCGGCAGCCCGTTCCGGGTGCTCGCCCACG
This sequence comes from Kocuria himachalensis, assembly GCF_054784195.1. Classification (NCBI taxonomy): domain Bacteria; kingdom Bacillati; phylum Actinomycetota; class Actinomycetes; order Micrococcales; family Micrococcaceae; genus Kocuria; species Kocuria himachalensis. The sequence continues at coordinate 70,344 of NZ_BAAGPL010000005.1, read as the reverse complement.
TGCGGCCCGCGACGGGTCCCACGGTCTTCCACAAGGACATGGTGGGCGAGCTGCTGCCCGAGGAGCTGAGCGGGTTCCTGCGGGCCGCCTGGGTGGGCCGGCGGATCGAGCGGGTGCGCGCGGCCGGGGAGGAGGCGGGCTCCTCCGGGCCCGTCAAGGTGGTGCCGCTCGTGCGCAAGGGGCGGACGCTCGCCCTGCTGACCCTGCACACCGGACGGTCTCCGGGGCAGGTGGTTTCCCGGCAGGAGATCGTCTACCGCGAGACGGCCGACGCGCTGCTGCGGATGGCCAACGAGGGCCTGTGGCCGGACTTCTCCGCCCCGACGGGATCGCGCCGCGGCGCGCCGCGCGTCGGGGACGGGGCGATCCGGCTCGACGCCGAGGACCGCGTGACCTACGTCTCGCCCAACGCGGAGTCGGCGCTGCGCCGGCTGGGGATCGACGGCGAGCTGCTCGGGGAGCGGCTCATGGACCTCGTGCCCCCCGTGCTGGGGCCCGGAGCGGACGCCGACGAGACCCTCGCCCCCGTGCTCAGCGGGCGGACGGCGTGGCGCACCGAGGTGGAAGGCGCGCGCGTGAGCGTCAACTTCCGCTCCGTCCCGCTGCGGGACCGGTCCGGCCGGCTCGGGGCGGTGCTGCTCTGCCGGGACGTCACCGAGCTGCGCCGCCGGGACCTGGAGCTCGTCTCGAAGGACGCGACCGTGCGGGAGATCCACCACCGCGTCAAGAACAACCTGCAGACCGTCTCCGCACTGCTGCGCCTGCAGGCCCGGCGGATGACGACGGACGAGGCGCGCCACGGCCTCGAGCAGGCCATGCGCCGGGTCGCGACCATCGCGATGGTGCACGAAACGCTCTCCCAGGGGTTCACGCAGAACGTGGACTTCGACGAGCTCATCGCCCGGCAGTTCCGGCTCGCGGCGGAGGTGGCCTCCCCCGGGCAGACGGTGCACACCCGGATGATCGGCGAGTTCGGCGAGCTGCCCACCCGCCTGGCCACCCCCCTGGCGCTCGTGATCAACGAGCTCGTCACGAACGCGGTCGAGCACGGCCTCGCCGGGCGGACCGGCACGGTCACGCTGGAGGCGTCCCGCGTGCAGGACGAGGCCGGCCCCGGTCAGCTGCTCGAGGTCGTGGTGAGCGACGACGGCGCCGGGATGGGCGACGTCGTCATCGAGGAGTCCGGGGTCGGGGCCTTCCGCCGGGCGGCCGGCGGCGAGGGGCTCGGGATGCAGATCGTGCGCACTCTCGTGGCGGGCGAGCTCGGGGGCCGGATCCGCTGGGAGCCGCGGCAGGGCGGGGGCACCGAGGTGACGGTGTGCGCCCGGCTCGACGACTAGGCCCGGGCCGGGCCGGGGAGCGGCGAGGACCGGGACCCCGCGGGGTTCCCGGTCCTCGGTGCGAGCGCAGCGCTCAGGAGGCGCGGCGGGCGCGGGCGGCGCGGCGCTTGAGGGCGCGGCGCTCGTCCTCGCTCATCCCGCCCCAGACGCCCGCGTCCTGGCCGGACTCGAGGGCCCACTGGAGGCAGGTGTCCATCACCGGGCAGCTTCGGCACACGGCCTTGGCCTCCTCGATCTGGAGGAGAGCAGGTCCGGTGTTGCCCACGGGGAAGAACAGCTCGGGATCCTTCTCCAGGCATGCTGCGCGGCTACGCCAATCCATGGTCAGCGATCGCTCCTTTCAAGGGCGGGTCCCGGAGCGCAGGGCAGAAGGATCCTGCGGCGGCCGCGTCCGGGACAAGAGAAAAGGCCCATTCGCACGGGCCTTGTGAAGAACTGACGTCCACCTTCCCACGCCCAGGGGGTGTGGACAAGGGCTTTGGGGGGCGCGTCACACCCGGGTCGGTGAGGCGTTGCTCACAGGATGCCCGGGCGGGCGGCTCCGTGGTCCGCGCGGGCGCCCGCACCGGCGGCCGGCGGACTAGGGTGGCGGGGAGCGCCAGGGCCCGCGCCCGCAGCCCGGCCGGAAGGAGAACGCCCATGCCCACCCCGTCCCGGGACGCCCGGCCGCGCGAGGTCGTGGTCCTGACCGGCGTGGTGCTGCTCGAGGCCCTGGTCCTCGCGGGGGCCGCGCTGCGGCTGGTCTGGTCCCTCCTGTTCGAGGAGCCCCTGACCGTCGGCGGAACCGTCTTCCTCGCGGCGGTCTCTGCCGGGGGCGCCCTGTGGCTGCTGCGCGTGGGCCAGGGACTCTGGCGCGGCTTCCGGTGGCCCCGCGCGGCCGCCCTCGTGGTCCAGCTCTTCCTCCTGGTGCTCGCCTACCCCCTGCTCCGGTCGGTGCAGTGGGCGCCCGGGCTCGCGACGGCCGTGCCGGCCGTCGTCGTGCTCGTCCTGCTCTTCCGGCCGGGCGTGCTCGCGTGGACGAGCCGCACCGTCCGGTAGCGGACCGCCCGTCCGGCTCCGCCGCGGCCCCGGGGCGCGCCCGCCCCGGACCGCCGGCCCGGACCAGTACAGTTGAACCGCCCGTGCCCGCCGACGTCGTGCCCGGCCCCCGTCCTCTCCCCTCCCTCCCGCCGAGCAGCTCCGAACAGGTGGTCCCGTGACTCCCCGCCGCATCGTCATCGTCAGCCGCATCTTCGCCCCCGAGCCGGCCGCCGCGTCGTTCCGGCTGCGGGCCCTGGCCCGTGGCCTGACCGAGGCGGGGGCGCAGGTCACGGTCCTCACCACGCGCCCGCCCGCCGGGTCCGTGATCGAGCCCGAGCCCTATCCGGTGCGCCGGTGGCCCGTCCTGCGGGACCGGTTCGACTACGTGCGCGGGATCGTCCAGTACCTCAGCTTCGACGTCCCCGTCCTCTTCCGGCTGCTGGCCACCCGGGCCGACCTCGTGGTCAGCGAACCGCCCCCCACCACGGGGATGGCCGTGCTCGTCTCCTCGGTCCTCCGGGGGCGGCCCTACGTCTGGTACGCCCCGGACATCTGGACCACCGCCGCCGAGAAGATGCAGGTGTCCGCGCCGGTGAAGCGGGCCATGCGCCTCATGGAGACCCTCGCGGCCCGGCGGGCCGCGGGCGTGCTCACCGTGTCCGAGGCCATGGGCCGCGAGCTGCAGTCCGTCACCGGCGTGGCGTGGGAGAAGGTGCTCGTGGCGGAGAACGGCATCGACACCGACGTCTTCCGCCCCGACGGACCCGTGGCCGAGCCCGGCGCCCCCTACTTCGTCTACGCCGGGTCGATGTCCGAGTGGCAGGGCGCCGACGTCTTCGTCCGCGCCATGCCCCGCGTCCTCGCGGCCCACCCCGACGCCCGGCTGCGCTTCTTCGGCCGCGGCTCCGACATCGACCGGGTCCAGGAGATCGCCGAGCGGCTCGCCCCCGGGAGCGTGCACTTCGAGGGGCTGCGCCCCGCCGCCGAGACCGCCGAGTGGACCCGGGGCGCCGTCGCCGCCCTGGGGGCGGTGCTCCCGGGCATCGGCTACGACTTCACCAAGCCCACCAAGATCTACGCCGCCGCGGCGTGCGGGACGCCGGTCGTCTACGCGGGGGCGGGGGTCGCCGCCGAGCTCGTGGAGGCCAACGGTCTGGGCGCGGCCGTCGACCACGACGCCGACGCGGTGGCCGAGGCCATGATCGCCGCCCTCGACCGCCGGCTCGACCCGGCGCTGGCCGAGGACAACGACCGGGAGCGCCGCCGACGGGCCGCGTGGGCGGCCGAGAACGCCTCTCTGGCGGCCTCCGGTCGCCTCGCCGCCGACTGGCTGCTCCAGGGCTTCCCCGACTGATCAGGTACTTTGGTACGCAGCGCACGCCCGGTGCGCCCGTGCCGCCCCCTCACCGGCCGGACGCCGGCCGGGCCCACCACGACACCAACCCCAGGAGTTAGCCCGTGAACGCAGATCTCGTCGTCGTAGGGTCCGGCCTGTTCGGCCTGACCGTGGCCGAGAGGGCCGCCAACGAGCTGGGCCTCGACGTGGCCATCATCGACCGGCGGCCCCACATCGGGGGCAACGCCTACACGGAGAACGAGCCCCAGACCGGGATCGAGGTGCACCGCTACGGCGCCCACCTGTTCCACACCTCCAACGAGCGGGTCTGGGACTACGTGAACCGGTTCACCGACTTCACGGACTACGTGCACCGCGTCTACACGCGCCACCACGACGAGGTCTTCCCCATGCCGATCAACCTCGGCACCATCAACCAGTTCTTCCGCGCGGCATACTCCCCGGCCGAGGCCCGGGCGCTGATCCAGGAGCAGGCCGGCGAGCTCGCGGGGACGGACCCCCAGAACCTCAACGACAAGGGCATCCAGCTCATCGGCCGGCCGCTCTACGAGGCGTTCATCAAGCACTACACGGGCAAGCAGTGGCAGACGGACCCCAAGGACCTGCCCGCCTCGATCATCAACCGGCTCCCTGTCCGCTACACCTACGACAACCGGTACTTCAACGACAAGTACGAGGGACTCCCGGTGGACGGCTACACGGCGTGGCTCGAGCGCATGGCGGACCACCCCAAGATCGACGTCCGGCTGGACACCGACTTCTTCGACGAGGGCCACGACTACTCCCGCTCCGCCGTCGCCGGGCAGGTCCCGGTGGTCTACACGGGCCCCGTGGACCGGTACTTCGACTACGCCGAGGGCGACCTCTCGTGGCGGACCATCGACCTGGAGCAGGAGGTCCTGCCCATCGAGGACTTCCAGGGCGCCCCGGTGATCAACTACCCGGACCCCGACGTCCCCTTCACCCGGATCCTGGAGTTCCGCCACTTCTACCCGCAGCGCGACTACACCACGGACGCCACGGTGATCATGCGGGAGTTCTCCCGCTTCGCGGAGAAGGGCGACGAGCCGTACTACCCGGTCAACACCTCGGTGGACCGCGAGAAGCTGCTGAAGTACCGCGACCTCGCCCGCGGCGAGGACAACGTCCTGTTCGGCGGACGCCTCGGCACCTACAAGTACCTGGACATGCACATGGCCATCGGGGCCGCGCTGTCCATGGTCGACAACAAGCTCACGCCCCACTTCACCGGCGGGGCCACCATCGAGAGCGGGGGAGTGGACGCGTGACCGCGACGACCCAGGACACCGAACGGACCGGCACCGAGGGCACCGCCCACCGAGTGCTGCAGGAGCTCGTCTTCCCGGCCAAGGACCGTTTCCCGACCCAGCCCCTCTACCTGGACTCCCGGGCGGACACGGGCACCGCCGCCCAGCAGGAGGACACGAAGGAGCAGCGGCCCCAGATCGTGGTCAACGTGGCCTCCGACGCCGGCGCCGCCGGCGGCGCGGCGATCCTCGGCCGCACGTCCGTGCGCGTGCCGGCCCGGAGCACCGTGTCCTTCGCCACGTACTTCAACGCGTTCCCGGCCAGCTACTGGCGGCACAACACCCATCTGCGCGAGGTCGTGCTGCGGGTGCGCACCACCGGCCGCGGCTCGGTGAACGTGCACAGCTCCAACGCGCGCAGCGAGTCCGTGCCCGTCTCGGTGCACGAGGTCTCCGGCGCCGACCGGCTGACCGAGGTCCTGCTACCGCTGACGGCCTTCGCCGACGGCGGGTGGTACTGGTTCGACGCCACCGCGGGGGACCAGGAGCTCGAGGTGCTGGGCGCCCAGTGGCTGGGCGACGGCACGGGCACCACGGAGGGGTCCGTCACCCTCCAGATCACGACCATGAACAAGCCCTCCTACTGCCTCACCAACGCCCGCCTCCTGGACGAGCAGCGCGACCAGCTGCCGCAGGTCGCGCAGGTCGTGATCGTGGACCAGGGCAACCAGAAGGTCGTCGACGAGCCGGGTTTCGCGGACGTCCAGGCGCGCTTCGGCGACCGCCTGCGCGTCATCGACCAGGGCAACCTCGGCGGGGCCGGCGGCTTCGCCCGCGGCATGTACGAGGCCGTCCGCGCCGACAGCACCTACGTGCTGCTCATGGACGACGACGTCGAGATCGAGCCGGAGGCCGTGCGCCGGATCAGCGTCTTCGCCGACTTCTGCAAGCGGCCCACGCTGGTCGGCGGGCACATGATCGACCTGCTCAACCCGACGAAGATCCACAACTTCGGCGAGGCCATGGACCCGTACAGCTTCCAGTACGGCCCCGCCGGCGAGGGCGTGGAGATCGGCCACGACTTCCGGCGCAGCAACCTGCGCAGCACGGCGTGGATGCACCGCCGCATCGAGGTGGACTACAACGCGTGGTGGATGTGCCTGATCCCCACCCGGGTGATCCGCGAGATCGGCCTGGCGCTGCCCGTGTTCATCAAGTGGGACGACGTCGAGTACGGCATCCGCGCCAAGGCGGCCGGCTACCGCACCGTGTCCCTGCCCGGCGTGGCCGTGTGGCACCTGGCCTGGGCCGACAAGGACGACACCATCAGCTGGCAGGCGTACTTCCACAAGCGCAACCAGCTCGTGGCAGCCCTGCTGCACTCCCCGTTCGACCGCGGCGGCGAGGTGCTCGGGCGCAACGGGATCAAGGACCTGCGGCACCTGTTGTCCATGCAGTACTTCGCGGAGGAGGCCCGGGTCCTGGCACTCCGGGACGTCCTGGCCGGCCCGGAGACCCTGCACGAGCTGCTGCCCCAGCGGATCCGGGACGTGCGCCGGATGATGACCCAGCACTCCGACGCCGTGTACCAGCCGGACCTGGACGCGTACCCCACGGTCGCGTCGGCCAAGCCCGTCCGGACGCGCCGGCTCTCCGCCCCGCACGGGCTGAAGGTGCTCACCTCCGCGACCACCGCCGTGGTGCGCCACCTCGCCGTGCGCCCGCAGGAGCAGGCCGAGCAGCACCCGCAGGTGCACCTGCCCTACCAGGACGCCCGGTGGTGGCGGCTCGCCCGCTACGACAGCGCCCTGGTCTCCGCCTCGGACGGCACCGGCTACACCTGGTACAAGCGCTCGCCCCGGGAGGCGCGCGCCCTGATGGCGGAGTCCCTGCGGCTGCACGCCCAGCTGGCCCTGCGCTGGCCGGAGCTGTCGCGCCGCTACCGCGCCGCGCTGCCGGAGGTGACCTCCATGGAGGCCTGGGAGGCGACCTTCCGCGAGCACTCGGAGATCGGCGCCTGATGCCGGCTGCCACGGTCGTCCGGAGACCGTCCCCCGGGACGGGGCTGCCGGCGGTGTTCCGCCAGCGCTACCTGCTGAAGCTGCTCGTCGACAAGGAGCTGCAGATCCGCTACCGGGGCACCGTCCTCGGGCTGCTGTGGTCCTACGTCAAGCCGGGGATCCAGTTCGTGGTCTTCTACGTGGCCCTCGGCATCTTCCTGGGCCTGGAGCGGGGCATGGAGAACTACGCCGTGTACCTGTTCTCCGGGATCATCCTGATCAACTTCTTCTCGGAGTCCTTCGGCAACGCGGCGCGCTCGATCGTGGCCAACGCGAGCCTGATCAAGAAGATCTACCTGCCCCGGCAGATGTTCCCGGTGGCGTCCGTGTGGGTGGCCGGGGTGCACCTCATGCCGCAGCTGGTCGTCATGCTCCTGGCCGCCCTGATCGTGGGCTGGTCGCCCACGTGGATCTCCCTGCTGGCCGTGCCCGCGGCGCTGCTGATCGTGGGTCTGCTGGGGGCCGGGCTGGGCATGCTCTTCGGCGCGGCGAACGTGTTCTTCCGCGACGCCGAGAACTTCGTGGACCTGATCGTCATGGTCAGCACGTGGTCCGCCCCGGTGCTCTATGCGTGGACGATGGTCCGCGACGTGCTGGGCCCGGTATGGTTCGCCGGGTTCATGCTCAACCCCCTGACCGTGGCCGTGGAGCTCTCGCACGCGGCGTTCTGGCTGCCGACCACCACCCCCGGCGCCCACGAGGTGCCGCCCCACCTGTTCTCCCTCTGGACGCCGGTGGCGCTGCTCGTGGTCACGGTCATCATGTTCCTGGGCGACCTGCTGTTCCGTCGCCTCGAGGGCCGATTCGCGCAGGAGCTGTGACGATGAGCACCGACCGCACCACCCCGCCGGCCGAGCCCGCCGTGGTGGCCGAGCACCTGGCCAAGGAGTTCTCGCTCCGCCACGCCCGCTCCCTCAAGGAGACGGTGATGTGGCTCGCGCGGGGACGTCGCCAGGACATCTCCAATCGCTTCCGGGCCCTCGAGGACCTCAGCCTCAGCATCCGGCCGGGCGAGAGCGTGGCGCTCGTGGGGCTCAACGGCTCCGGGAAGTCCACGTTCCTCAAGCTGGTCTCCGGCGTGATGAGCCCCGACGGGGGCTCGCTGACGGTCAACGGGCGGGTGGCCGGGCTGATCGAGGTGGGCGCGGGCTTCCACCCCGACCTCACGGGCCGCGACAACGTGTACCTCAACGGCGCGATCCTCGGGATGTCCAAGGAGGACATCGACCGGAAGTTCGACCAGATCGTGGCGTTCTCCGAGATCGAGCAGTTCATCGACACCGAGGTGAAGTTCTACTCGTCCGGCATGTACCTGCGCCTGGCGTTCGCCGTGGCGGTGTTCACCGACCCGGACATCTTCATCATCGACGAGATCCTCTCGGTGGGCGACGAGCCCTTCCAGCGCAAGAGCCTGGGCCGGGTCAAGGAGCTCTCGGCGGAGGGCAAGACGCTGCTGGTCGTCAGCCACGACTTCGACGTGGTCCGCAAGGTCTGCGACCGCGGGGTGTGGATCGAGCACGGCCGGGTCCGCAGCGACGGGCCCATCGACGAGGTGATCGAGCAGTTCCGCGCCGCGGAGAACGCCGGCTGACGGTCCCCCACCCGGACGACGACGG
>NZ_BAAGPL010000005.1:25443-61626 GCF_054784195.1 Kocuria himachalensis | reverse complement strand
GTCGTGCGTCGCAGGCCGGAGCCCACCGCGGGGCCGGGGGCCCGCCGTAGGATCAGGCGCCGTCGCAGCCGACGATCTCGTAGAGCGCCGCCTCACCGCTGCGCTCGACCAGCGCCAGGTTCAGGTCGACGGCCGGGTCCACGGCGTTGACCCCGGTGTAGGCGAGGGCGGCCGGGTTGTCCGGGATGATGAACTGGGTCCCGAAGTCCAGGACGTAGCGGACGTCGAGCTCGTCCGCGGCCTCGCACGCGGGGCTGCCGGGGGCGGCCGTGTCGATGCCCGTCACGACCTCCCGCACCTGCGGATCCGGCGTCCCCACGTGGTACTGGGTCACGGGCCGCTCGGCGACCGCGAACGCCAGGGAACCGCCGTTCCACGGGTTGACGGCGATGACGTCCTCAGGGTCCGTGAGCTCGTCGAGGCCCTCCAGGAACTCGTACTCCTCCTGCGTCAGCACGCTCTCGGGGCCCTCCCACGCGTAGTACTGCTTGCCCCACCTCGTGGCCTGGGTGAGGGACTCGACCTGGGAGTACGGCACCGCGAGCGCCAGCACCACGACCGCCGCGACGGGATAGGCGGCGCGCCCGGCCCGGGGCCGGCCGGCGAACGAGGTGAGGGCGGCGGCGCCGGTGGCCAGTCCGTCCACCACGTGCACGGCGCCGAGGGCGGCGAGGGGGATGGCGGTCAGCGGCAGGGTGGCCGCCAGGCGGTAGGAGTCCACGTACCATCCGCCGGTCAGCCACTCCCGCCAGGGGCCCTCCTCGCCGCCGGCGGAGACCGCGTACAGGAGCACGAGCGACAGGTGACCCAGCACGAGCCAGCGCAGCCGGCGGCGGCTGATCGCGGCGTAGACCCCGGCGGCGGTCAGGACCACGAGCACCCAGGGGACGTCGTCGCGGCCGTTGGACGTGAACATGACGGCCTCGCCCACACCCCGGCCGAAGGACGTGAAGGGATCCCAGGCGCGGTCCGTGGTCAGGACGTTCCACAGGAGCAGCCACGCCGTGACCACGACCGCCGCCACGGCCACCATCCCGAGGGCGGGACCGCGGTGCCGGGCGCCCGCGGCGGCCCGCAGGCCGAGCCACCACGCCGTGGCCGCCAGGGGGACCGCGACCACGAGCAGGGCCAGGAACGCGTTGGGCTGGGAGACGAACAGCGCGCCGAGGGTGACCACCAGGCTGGCGGCCAGCCGGACCCTGCCAGCCGCGTCCGGGGTGCGGGCCGTCCGGTCCGCGGTCACGCCGGGGCCGAGCAGCCGCACGAGCAGGCCGAGGGACACGGGGGCGAGCGCCAGGGCGAGGATGTTCGGGAACAGCGGGCCCCAAGCCATCAGGCCGAGCGGGAAGACGCTGAACCCGGCGGCGGCCGTGCCGGCGACCACGGCCGCCACGGGGGAGGGGCCGACGAGGCAGCGGACCAGGAAGATGCACGAGGCGGGCCAGACGAGCCCCGCCACCGCGAGCAGCGTCAGGTTGTGGGCGACGAGCACGCTGTCGCCGGTCAGGGGCACCGCGAGGGACGCCAGCTGGTGCCACGCCGCGGGGTAGAGGGCGATGGTGCTCTCCGGGTTCACCATCCGGTTCAGCGTCAGGGTGGAGCCGTTGCCGGTCTCCACGACGTAGCGGATGGCGTTGAGGTGGAAGATGTTGTCCCAGCGCTGGGCCATCGCCTCCGGGTGGCCGATCACGGACGCCATCCGGCGCACCAGCAGCACCGCCCCGATCGCCAGCCCGGCGGCCGCGCCCGCCGGGAACAGCCAGCGGCGCCCCTCGCAGAAGCGCGCCTCCGGGTCTGCCGGGTCCGCCCCGGCGGCGTGCGAGCCGGGCACGTGGCCGCCCCGGGGGAGCAGCCGGCCGACCAGCCACGCCAGCGCCGCCAGCACCACGGCGGCGGCCACCTGGGCGAGCGCGCCGTAGGGGATGCCCGCCAGGTCCAGGACCACGCCCGTGAGCCCGACGACGGCGACGCTGAAGACCGGTGCCGTCAGCAGGATCCGCCCCCCGCGCTGACCGAAGGCCCACAGCAGGGCCAGCCCGGGCAGCCACAGGAACGCCAGCAGGACCAGGAACGCCGGCAGATAGGGTCCCCAGTCCGTCAGCACGTCGGTCCTGCGGGGCTCAGTCTGGCAGCGGGCACGGTCTCGTCCTCACGGTGGGGGGAAGGGGTCCGCTCGATCATATCGGCCGACCAGGGCGCGACCGGCGACCTGACGGGCGGGCCCGGCGCGCTGTGCGAGAATGTCCGGGTGAGTCGTTCGTGGATCGTCATGCCCGTGTACAACGAGGCGGCCGTCGTGGGAGAGGTGCTGAAGGAGCTCCGGAAGACCTTCCCGCACGTCGTCTGCGTCGACGACGGATCCTCCGACGACTCGGCCCGGATCTGCGCCGAGGCCGGCGCCGTCGTCGTCCAGCACCCCATCAACCTGGGGCAGGGCGCGGCGCTGCAGACCGGCTTCGAGTACGCCCTGCAGGACCCCGGGATGGACTGCGTGGTGACCTTCGACTCCGACGGCCAGCACCGCGTGGTGGACGCGTGGGACATGGTCGAGCGGATCCGCTCGGGCGAGGCCGAGGTCGTGCTCGGCTCCCGCTTCCTCGACCGGCGCACCCGGATCTCCCCGCTCAAGCGGATCGTGCTGCGCACCGCCGCGTTCTTCTCGAAGCTGTCCACCGGCATGGACCTCTCCGACGCCCACAACGGGCTGCGCGCTCTCGACCGGGGCACCCTGTCCCGGATCCGGCTGACCCAGAACCGGATGGCGCACGCCTCGGAGATCGTCAACCAGCTCGCCGACATCCGGCCCCGCTGGGTCGAGCACCCGGTCGAGATCATCTACACGGACTACTCGAAGTCCAAGGGGCAGTCGCTGCTCAACGGCGTGAACATCCTCGCCGAGCTGTTCGTCAAGTAGTCCGCACCCAGTACGCACCGTCGAAGGGAAGAGCCGTCCGATGATCTACGCCGTCCAGATCCTGCTGGTCCTGGCCGTGGGCTACGGCGCGCTCGCCCTGATCCGCGGCGGGGCCAACGCCAAGCACCAGGCGATCCGCCGCGTGGTGGGCCTGGCCTTCTTCGTCTTCGCGGCGCTGTCCATCTTCTTCCCCGACCTGCTCACGGGCGTCGCCCACGTCTTCGGGATCGGGCGCGGCACGGACCTCGTCCTGTACGGCTTCGTGGTGATCTTCATGATCACCCAGGCCACCTCCGCGCTGCGCAACCGCCAGCAGGAGGTCAACGTGACCCGGCTGGCACGGCACATCGCCGTCGCCGAGGCGGAGCGGCCCTGGGCGCCGACCCCGGAGCACGCCGAGCGGCCCTCGGTGCGGCACTTCGCGGAGACCTCCCCGGCGGCTCGCCCCGCGGCCTGACCGTCCCGGCGCGGGTCAGGCCTCCCGGACCACCCGGGACAGCAGGTCCGGCCGGTCCGTCATGACGCCGTCCACGCCCCACTCGAGCAGGCGGCGCATGTCGTCCTCCCGGTCGATCGTCCACACGTCGACCCGCAGATCTGCCTGCTGGGCTGCCCGCAGCAGCCCAGGCGTGAGCACGCGCAGCCCCAGGAGGGTGTCGGGCGGCTGCAGGCCCTGGAACGGGAACGTGTAGTGGCGGTGCCGGCCCAGCAGGCACAGCAGCCGGAAGGCCGCGAACTCCGTGAGGGCGGCCGCCGTGGGGACCGCCCCGCCCGAGACCTGGCGGAACCGCCGGATCGAGGCCGTGCGGTTCGTCGCGACGAGCGTGCGCTCCTGGGCGCCCGCCGCCCGGATGGCCCGCCAGACGATCTCCTCGGCGCCGGGACGGTTGCCCTTGAGCTCGATCGCCACGCGGTGGTCGGGGAACGCCTCGTAGACCTCCGCGAGCGTGGGGACGTGCACCCCGCGCCCCCGCCACGGGAAGGTCCCGCCGTCGCGGGTGAACGTGTGCCCGGCGTCCAGGCGCTGGAGCTCCGCGGTGGACATCAGCGCGACGGCTCCGGTCCCGTCCGTCGTGCGGTCCACCGTGAGGTCGTGCATCAGCACGGCCGTGCCGTCGGCGGAGGCCTGCACGTCGAGCTCCAGCACGACGTCCCCGAGGGCCTCGGCCGCCCGGAACGCCTCGAGGGTGTTCTCCGGGGCGACCTCGGCGCCGCCCCGGTGCGCGAAGGTGGCCGGCCAGTCCCGGGGCACGGAGGCCCTCGGACCCGGTGACGGGGTCACCAGGTGCCGGCCGAGAGCCGCGCCGACCGCGCTCGTGAGCAGGTTGCCGGTGAAGGGGAGGGCCGCGCGGAGCAGCGCCCGGGCCCGGGCGGTGACGTCGGGGCGGGGGTCGTCCTGCTCGGTGGTCACGGGAGTCACGGGAGTCCTAGCGATCGGCGGCGGCGAGCGTGCCCCGGGCGGTGCCGTGCCGCGGCCGCCCAGCGGGGAGCGTGTTCGCCCGCCCACACTACGGCACGACGCGCACGCCGGCGGGGCGGAGCGGCGTCACTCCGGGACGGATTTCATGCGCGGGCATCCTGTGACAGTTCATGTGTTTCCGGACGGGAACAACGTCGCAGGTCAGCCACGGCTGTCCACAGGAGGCCGGAACGGGGTTGTGGGGACGACTGCGGATCGGCCTATGTTCCTGTGCATGCGCTCCGGGGGGAGCGCGACCGGCACGGGTCCCGCGCCGGGCGACGCACAGGGGGACGGATGACGGCACTGCTCTCCGAGGACGCCCTCGGGCTGGTCGAGGCCGAGGTGCGGGAGCTGATCCGGCGCCGGGGCCTGGACCCGGTGCTGGAGCTTGAGCGGACCCGCGAGCTGGTGGACGCCGCGGTGCGCGACTACGACCAGCGCTCGGCGCGCGGGGTGCTGCCGGCCCTGGCGGACCTGGACGCCGCCCGCCGGGTGCTGCTGGACCTGGTCGCCGGGTTCGGCCCGCTGCAGCCGCTGCTCGACGACCCGCGGATCGAGGAGATCTGGATCAACGGCCCCGCGGAGGTCTACGCCGCCCGCAGCGGGGAGTCCGAGCTGACGAGCCTCGTGCTGACCGAGGCGCAGATCCGCAACCTGGTGGAGCGCATGCTCAAGTCCTCGGGCCGCCGCCTGGACCTGTCCTCCCCGTTCGTGGACGCGGCGCTGCCGGACGGGTCCCGGCTGCACGTGGTGATCCCCGACGTGACGCGCCGGCACTGGGCCGTGAACATCCGCAAGTTCGTGGCCCGGGCACGGCGGCTGGACGACCTCGTGGAGCTGGGCTCCCTGCCACCGCGCGCGGCACGCTTCCTGGACGCGGCCGTGGCCAGCGGGCTCAACATCCTCGTCTCGGGCGCTACCCAGGCCGGCAACCCGACCAGTTGTAAACCAACTGGCATGTAATCGCTGGCTGATAGGTTTGCATGTATGGAACCCACAGCCGCAATATCGGTCATAGAAGGCGACTTGCGTCATCTTCTCGATGCCGTCCTTAGTGAAAAGCATGGGCAGCAATGGATGAATATCGTCTTCACCCCTGAAGAGGTGCAAGCTCTGGAGCAACGCCATGTGGAAGAGGCGAAACGCAGGGCTCCTGCGAAGGTTCCCAGCTCGCTCATCTCTTACACGCACTTTTACCAACTACGAAAAGTAATAGAGAAAAATTGGCAAGATTTTTCTCCCGCATTGGGGGAAAAGAAAGAATTTACTGTCCTGGCCGATAAGGTGGAGGATTTTCGAAATGCTCCTGCGCACAGTCGTGAGCTCTTGCACCATGAGCGCGCACTCCTGGAAGGGATTGCGGGGACGATCCGGACGTCTGTAACCACGCATCTGTCCAGTCGGTCCCCAGACGCTATGTACTACCCGGTTATCGAATGGGTGCGTGATTCTTTCGGCCATGAGCCCGAAATGCGTCCCGACAAAGATCCTATCTGCGAAACCGACCTCCGGTTGAAAGTAGGGGATTCGATAACATTCGATGCCCGGGGTTGGGACCCTCAGGGTCGGGAGCTCAAGTGGCGCGTTCGTACCTTCCCAAGCGAGAATAGTCGCGTCACGAAGACCCCGATCGCCATCGGCACGGATGTTAGCTTTGAAGTGGCTATTACTTCAGGCATGGTCGGCGAGCGCGTGTACGTCGAAATCAGTATGGATAGTGACAGCAGTTATCACAGGCACACTCACTATGATCACCAGGTTTCTTTCAAGTATGCGGTCAATCCACCCGGCATCTAAGTGCTAGGTCGTTAGTGCGGGCTGGGCGGGTGCGTAGCACCTGCCCAGCCCTTGACTTGAACTAGCAACGTAACTCGTGGGGGTCCTGGCGGGGCTGGAAAGTGGCCGGGGTGCCCCGTGGGCAAGGGACGCAGCGCCCGGAGCCCGCCCCGCGGGCGAGGACGAACGGTCCCGCGGCAGCCTCCCAGGTGACCGTGGGCAACCTCCCAGCCGCGGCTCGGCTGGGAGGTGCCGCGGGCACCGGAGTCCGTGGTATCACTTAAGCAATGTCGCGTAGGGGAGAAGCCGGTCCCAGAACCCTGACAGAGAAAATATGCAGGTGACCTCTTCTGGGCGAGGTCGAGCGGTGCCGGTAGGCCAGCATCCAAAAGAACGCTCACGGCAATACAGAAGGGCCCATCCGGAGCGAGACCGGGTGCTGAGGTCTGTCTTCTGTAGCTTGTTCTCACGGTCCACGGACTTCAGCGGTTCCTTGTCGGTTTCCTCTTCCCGGAGTCCCTGTGTCTGTCGAATCCCCCCGCCCCTCGTCCGTTTTCGCGCCTCCTCGAGCTGGCTGGCTGCTGTCCCGGTACCCCGATGCTGGGGAGGGCGGCGGCTGCTTCGTTGGTTCCCACCAGCCTGACCGCTCCTACGTCGCCCCCGGTAATGCCCGTGACCCGGAACGTGCCGCCAAGTCGGCTGCCCAACGTGCTCGGGCCAAGCTCCGCCGGTACTGCGCCGCCAACCGGCTCAACCGCCTGGGGACACTGACCTACGGTGACCCACGTTGTTCCAACCCGAACGAGCTGCGCCAGCACGTCGGCCTGTTCTTCCGTGAGCTGCGCGAGGCGCTCGGCGGGCGTCCGCTGCCGTACATCTGGGTGCCCGAGCTGCATAAGGACGGGGTGCACTTCCATGTGCACTTCGCCGTGGGCCAGTACGTTCCGCAACGTCTGATTAAGACCACCTGGGGGCGCGGCTTCGTCGGCATCAAGCGCCTGGGCGGCGGGCCGATCGGCTCCGGGTCGCTGGGTGAGGCCCGGATCGCGGCTCGGTATTTGTCCAAGTACGTGGGCAAGACCTTCGATGATCCAGCCGTCCGGGTACCGGGCATGCACCGCTACGAGGTGGCCCAGGGGTACCAGCCCAGGAAGCTGCAGCTCTACGGCACCACGTCCGAGGCGGTCATCGAGCAAGCATCAGCTGTCTTCGGTGTCGCGCCGGCGGTGCGATGGAACTCCGAGGACGTCGAGGTCTGGGTCGGTCCGCCGGCCATCTGGGCGCAGTGGGACGACCAGCGGTGAGCGGGATTGATCGGGTTGAGCTTGCCGAGTGGGTCCGGGCGACGTGCGAGGCCCAGGGAGTCCCGGAGAAAGTCACGGATCCGGAGGCGCTGCGCCGCATTGGCGACCTGCTGGGGACGGTGGCAGGGAGGTAGCGCGCGCACGGCGCCCCGGCGCCGAGCACGCAACCGCCCCGCCCCGGCCCCTACAGCCGCCAGTCGGGCAGGACTCGGTCTTTGTCTATGCCGTGCCGCCCCGGTTTCGTGGCGGGCAGGATCGTGAGCTTGTGCAGCACGGCCTTGATGATCGCCACCTGCTGGGACAGGTTCAGGGTGTGCCACTTGGCTTCCAACTCTTGGCCGTGGCCGATGTACTCGGCGGCATCCGCCGGATGCGTGAGCCGGGAGAACGCCCGCCGGTTGTCCTCCAACCGGGCCTCGACGCGACTCTGCATGGTCTTCATCTGGGCGCGGGTGATCTCTCCGTCAGCCCACATCTCCGCCAGCTCCACGAGCTTTGCGGCGTCGGCCTCGATAGCTTCCTCCAGGGCACGTGCTTCATCGGGGTTGGTGGTGTCCATAGCGAGTTTCTGGTGCATCTCGGAGGAGTCCAGGCGCACAAGCACGGCTGCGGCCACCCATTCCTCCAGCCGCTCGGCGTAGATGAAGACGCTCCCGCAGCCGCGTGAGTCCGGGCCTTTGAGGCAGCCATACCGGCGGTACTGCCCGCGTGGGTGGGAGTGCATCCGGTTGCCGCACTTGCCGCACTCCAGCATCCCGCTCAGCGGATAGCGGCGGGCACTGCGGTTGGTCCGTCGGGCCGGGTCCAGTAGCTTCCGCCGCAACCGCTCGCCCTCGTCCTCGGTGATGATCGGCTCCCACACCGCTTTGCCGATCACCTGTCCTTGGTGCACGCGCATGCCCCACATGCGCGGATTCGTCAGCACCGTGCGGAGTGTGTTGGTCCGCCACTCCTTGCCCTGGGTCGTCGTGATGCCCTCGTTCTGCAGCCAGCTCGCCAGGGAAGTTAGAGTCTCCCCGGCCAAGGCCCGGCGGGCCAGTTGGCGGATTACGGGGGCCTCGGCCGGGTGGTGGGTCACGCGGTCGTCGAGGAATCCGAACGGGCGCGGCCCGCCCATCATGGGCCTGCCAGCCTCGGCAATTTCCAGGGCCTTCCGTGCACCCCGGCGGCGCTTGGCGTCGGACTCGTTCGCGGCGACTGCGGCCAGCAAACGGGCCATGAGTAGCCCGTCCCCGTTGACCAAGTCCACGTCCCCGGACAGCGTCACCACATCACGGACCCCAGCGCGGGCGCAGACCTCCACGAACCCCTCCAGCTCCACCGGGCGGCGGTGCAGCCGGTCCATGTGCCAGACGATCACTCCGTCCCGGCGGCCCTCCCCGATGTCCCGCAGCATCCGCTCGTACTCCGGACGTTTCTTGCCCGAATACGCGCTGATGTCGTCGTCCACGTACTCCTGTGCCACGATCCAACCGCGCCGCTCGGCCTCGGCCCGACAGTCCTGGAGCTGACGCTTTACCCCTAGCTCTTCGCCGGTCCGGTCCTGGGAGATGCGGGCGTAGATCGCCACCGCGCTGCGCTTCTTGGTCATGGGGATGGATTAGCGCTAGGT
The DNA here is from genome assembly GCF_054784195.1 of Kocuria himachalensis. Classification (NCBI taxonomy): domain Bacteria; kingdom Bacillati; phylum Actinomycetota; class Actinomycetes; order Micrococcales; family Micrococcaceae; genus Kocuria; species Kocuria himachalensis. The sequence continues at coordinate 52,558 of NZ_BAAGPL010000005.1, read as the reverse complement.
CGGCAAGACGACGCTGCTCAACTGTCTGTGCGCCTCGATCGGGCCACGGGAGCGGGTGGTGACGGTGGAGGAGATCTTCGAGCTGCAGGTCCCGCTGCGCGACGTCGTGGGGATGCAGTGCCGTCAGCCCAACCTCGAGGGCACGGGCGAGATCCCCCTGCGACGGCTCGTCAAGGAGGCGCTGAGGATGCGCCCGGACCGGCTCGTGGTCGGGGAGGTCCGGGAGGCGGAGAGCCTGGACATGCTCATCGCACTGAACAGCGGATTGCCGGGGATGTGCAGCCTGCACGCCAACTCCGCCCGGGACGCCGTGACCAAGATCTGCACCCTGCCGCTGCTGGCGGGGGAGAACATCAGCTCCGGTTTCGTGGTGCCCACGGTGGCCTCGTGCTTCGACCTCGTGGTGCACTGCCACCGCGACCGGCACGGCGGCCGCCGGGTGAGCGAGATCCTCGCGATCGGCAACCGGGTGGAGAACGGCGTGATCGAGACGTACCCGGTCTTCGCCGAGGCGGGAGGCGCCCTGCTGGCGGTGGCGGCCGAGGCGCCGGCGGCATGGAAGTTCGAGCGCGCCGGGCACCGGGTGAGCGACCTGCTGGCGGACGACGGCCCGGGCGGAGCAGTGCGGTGAGCGCGGCGCTGGGCGTGCTGCTGGGAGCGGGCGTGTTCCTGCTCTGGTGGTCCTGCTGGGCCGAGGAGGCGCCGCGCCCGGTCGGCACGCGCAGGCCCGGCCGGCTGCGCGAGCTGCTGCTGCGCGCGGATCTGTCCCGGGTCGGCCCGGCGGGACTGCTGGCCGCCTGCGCCGCGACAGGGACACTGAGCGGACTGCTCGTCGCAGCGGTCACCGGCGCGTCCGTCCTCGGCCTGTGCGCCGGCGTCCTGGGCGGCTGGGTTCCCCTGGCCGTGGTCCAGCACCGGGCACGGCGCCGGGCGGCCGCTCTGCGCGCGGTGTGGCCCGACGTCGTCGACCACCTGCGCTCGGCGATCCGGGCCGGGATGTCCCTGCCCGAGGCGCTCATCCAGCTGCAGTACCGCGGGCCCGAGCCGGTGCGACCAGCCTTCGCCCGGTTCGCCGCCGACTACCGCGCCTCCGGGCAGCTGCAGGGCGCGCTCACCCTGCTCAAGGACCGGCTGGCCGACCCCGTGGCCGACAACATCGTCGAGGCCCTGCGGGTGACCCGCGAGGTCGGCGGCACCGACCTCGGCCGGCTGCTCGGGACGCTCTCGGAGTTCCTGCGGGAGAACGCCCGCACTCGCGGGGAGCTGGAGGCCCGTCAGTCCTGGACGGTCAACGCCGCCCGCCTCGCGGTGGCAGCACCGTGGATCGTCCTGGCGCTGATGGCCACCCAGCCCGCCGCGATCCGCGCCTACGACACCCCGGCCGGCGCCCTCGTGCTGATCGGCGGGCTGCTCGTCTCCGCGACCGCCTACCGCCTCATGCTGCGGATCGGGGCCCTGCCCGAGCCCGAGCGGGTGCTGCGGTGAGTGCTTCCCCCGCCCTGCTGGTGCTCCTCGCCCTGGTGCACGCCGCCGGGCTGTGGCTGGTGCTCACCGGTGCCCGCGTCACCGGCGGGCCGTCCTTCGCGACCCGGATCTCTCCTCAGCTGCGCTCGGTGGAGGTCCAGTCGGCGCTGCTCGCCCGCCCCGGGCACCGCTCGGCCCGGCCCCCCGGGCGGGCGGCGGTGGGACTGGATCCGCTCGTGCGCGGGCTGGCCCACCGCGTGTTCCGGCACGCCGCCCCCTCGGCCGCCCTGGAGAGACGGCTCGTCCGGGCGGGGGTCACCACCACGGCGGCGGACTTCCGCGCCGAGCAGCTCCTGTTCGCGACAGGGGGTCTCCTGCTCGGCGTCCTGCTCGGCACGGCCGCCGCGGCCCGCTGGGGAACGGGCCCCGGCGGGGTGCTGCTGGCCGTGGGCGCGGCCACGGCCGCCGGGCACCTGCTGCGCGGGCACCTGCTGGGCCGGCGGATCCGGGTTCGCGAGGCCCGGATGCTGGCCGAGTTCCCCGCCGTGGCCGAGCTGATGGCGCTGTCGGTCGGCGCGGGGGAGAGCGCGGTGGGTTCGCTCGAGCGGGTGTGCCGGGTCGCCGAGGGGGAGCTCACCGCCGAGTTCCGTGCGGTGCTCGCGCAGACCCGGTCCGGCGCCGGACTCGTGCACGCGCTCCAGGACTTCTCCGCCCGCACCCCGGTGGCCCCGATCGGGCGGTTCGTGGACGGCATCGTCGTGGCCATCGAACGCGGCACGCCCCTGGCGGACGTGCTGCGGGCCCAGGCCCAGGACGTGCGGGACAACGACAAGCGCGAGCTGATGGAGGCCGCCGGGCGCAAGGAGATCGCCATGATGGTCCCCCTCGTGTTCTTCGTGCTGCCGCTGACGGTCGTGTTCGCCGTGTACCCCGGGCTCGCCGTGCTCGAGCTCGGCTTCTGACCTCTCACCCGGGCGGCCGGAGACCGGCCGCCCTCCAGGAAAGGACGAACCCATGACACACCTCCACCGGCTCGCCGCCCTGCTCGGCGTGTTCGCCCCGGCACTGTCCGCGCTGCGCGACCGGCTCTCCGCCGGTGACCCCGACCGCGGCGACGTCCCCGGCTGGGTGATGCTGACCCTGATGTCCGCGGTGCTCGTGGCCGGCCTGCTGCTGGTGGCGCAGCCGGCCCTGGAGGGGCTCTTCCAGGACGCGATGGCCCGCGTGAGCCAGAACTGAGGATGCGCGGCAACCGCGCCCGGCCGGAGGCCGGGCCCCCGGAGACGGACCGGGGCAGTGCGGTGGTCGAGTACGTGATGGTGGCCGGCCTCGTGGCGATGATCTTCGCGGCCACGCTGCAACTCGCCCTGGCCCTGCACGTGCGGAACACGCTGATCGACGCCGCCGCGGCCGGCGCCCGGTACGGCACCCTGGCCGACCGCTCGCCCGAGGACGGGGTCGAGCGGACCCGCCGGATCGTCTCCGGCGCCCTGGGACCCCGGTACGCCCAGGACGTCGTCGCGACCCCCGTGACGGTGGGCGAGCTGCGGACCCTCGAGATCACGGTGGTGTCGCCGCTGCCGGTCGTGGCGCTGTTCGGCCCGCCCGACTCCCTGGAGGTGCGCGGCCATGCCGTCCTCGGCGACTGAGGCGCCCGCAGCGATCGACGGGCGTGCGGACGGTGACGAGGGCAGCGCCGTCGTGGAGTTCGTCGCGCTGGGCACGCTGCTGCTCGTTCCGGTGGTCTACTTCGTGCTCGCGGTGGCCCAGGTCCAGTCCGGGGCCTTCGCGGTCGTGGCCGCCGCGCAGCAGACCTCCCAGGTGCTGGCCCGCGCCGAGCCCGGGACGCTCTCGGACGCCGGGCTGGGCGCCGCGGCGCAGCTGGCGGCGTCGGACCAGGGTTTCGCCCCCGACCGGCTGGCGATCCGGCTCGAGTGCTCCGACGGCGCCTGCGCGGCGCCCGGTGCGGTGGCCACGGTGCACGCCACCCTGGAGCTCCCGCTGCCGCTGGTGCCCGGGTTCACCGACCTGGACGTCGCCGTGCTGACGTCCTCGGCGACGGTCGTGATCGGGCGCTACGGATGAGCGGGCGGACCGCCCGCCCGGACCCGCACCGGGACGGGGACAGGGACCGGGCCGAGTCCGGGGCCCAGGACCGGGACGACGGCCAGGTCACGATCCTGGTCATCGGCTTCGCGGTCGTGCTGCTCCTGTTGACCGTCGTGGTCATGGGCGTCACCGCGGTCTACGTGGGGGAGCGCAAGCTGCAGGTGCTGGCCGACAACGCCGCGCTCGCCGCGGCCGACACGTTCGTGGCGCTGGACCCGGGGGAGACCGGCGCCCCGCCCGCCACGGTCCTGGACGACGACGCCGTGGCGGGGGCCGCGGCCGCCTACCTCGACACGGTCCGGGCCTGGTCGGGCACCCCGGGACTGGCGCTGGCCGGACCCACCGGGAGCCCGGACGGGCGGACCGCGGAGGTGACCCTGTCCGCCGTCGTGCACCCGCCGGTGGTCAACCTCCTGGTGCCCGACGGCATCCCGATCACCGCCACGAGCGAGGCCCGCGCCCAGTTGGGGCGATGACGTCACCGCCCCGGTGCCGGCGACCCGCTCGTGAGCACTCCGGGGGCAGTGCCGCGGGCACGGCGCCCGCCCTGGCGTCCGGGCCGGGTCCGGGCGGCGCGACGGGGACCATAACCATTGGGGCGCTGTTCGGCGCGATCTCATTGACCGGTCGCCACCGGCGGCGCACGCTGGTGCCGGTGGATGTTCCTCCGGACCGGTCCTCAGGCATCGGTCCTTGTGGGGGAGGAGGTGTCGCGACGACGTCCGGTGCGGCCGCACGGCCGGCACCGCAGTGAGCGGGATGCGCACGAGGGAAGCAACCGGTGCGCGCGGTCCCGTCCGATACCACATCGAGGTCCCGACATGAGTACTGTTCGCGCGCGAGGGCGGCGGAGCGCGCCTGTGCAGGGCGTGCTGACGCTGCTGTTCGCGCTGACGCTGGGCATCGCCGGGCTGCCGTCGTCGGCCGCCCTGGAAGAGCCCGGGGACGTCCTCCGGACTGCGGCCCGCCCGGTCTCCTACGACGACACGGTCACGAAGGACAGACCCGCTGCGTACTGGGCCATGCGCAGTCCCGGTGCCGGCACGGAGAAGGACCTCGCGGGCAGGCTCCACGGCAGCTACCACGGCAAGCCCCAGCGGACGACCCTGCCGAACGGGGACACGGCCGCGGACTTCGACGGCACCGGCCAGTACCTCCAGGTCCCCGACGCCGCCGCCCTCAGCGCAGCCACTCGGGGCGTGCTCACCATCGAGGCGTGGATGCGCCCCGACACGCTCGACTTCCGGTCCCAGGAGGGATCGGGGTACGTGCACTGGATGGGCAAGGGCGCGCCGAGGAACCACGAGTACGTGGCGCGGATGTACTCGAAGAGCAACTCCGAGAACCGGCCCAACCGCATCTCCGGCTACGCGTTCAACCCGTCCGGAGGAGAGGGGCCGGGGTCCTACTTCCAGGTACCGGTGCGCAAGGGGGAGTGGATCCACTACGTGCTCGTCATCAACGCCAAGGACAAGGGCGGGTCGTACCCGAACGGCTACACGAAGATCTACCGGAACGGGAAGCGCATGGACCAGGACGACCTGAAGCACGACGGCACGGTCGTCGTGCCCCGGCGCGGCAGTGCGCCGTTCCGCGTGGGCACCCGGGACCTGAGGTCGTTCTTCGACGGGGCCGTCGGCAAGGTGGCGGTCTACACCAAGGAGCTGCCCGCGGAGCGGATCGAGGAGCACTACCGGGTGATGACCAGGAGATGACGACCGGGGCTCTCCCGGGTCGGGCGGCGGACGGCGTTCCGGGGACCCCTGGACGTGACCGGGCCGCCTCCCCGGTTTCTCAGCCGGCGAGAACGTCCCTGGCGCCCACCACCGTGGCGTTCCTACGCTGGCGGGCACCCGGGAGAGCATCCCGGACGGCAGGGGGAACGACCTGCCGGCCCCGTCGTCGAAGGAGAAGACCATGGACGCTCCCGTCCGCTCCGTCATCAGCCCAGGGCGCTACGTCCAGGGACCGGGCGCCATCGCACGCCTGGGGGAGTACCTCGCCGCCGTCGGGCGGACACCCCTCGTCGTGGCCGACGACGTCGTCTGGGGGTTCGTGGGCCACGACGTGGAGACGTCCCTGACCCGGGCCGGCATGGCGACCACGCGCGAGACCTTCCACGGCATCCCCTCGGCCGGGGAGATCGACCGGCTCACCGCGGTCATCCGCGACGTGGGTGCCGACGTGGCCGTGGCCGTGGGCGGCGGCAGCACCATCGACGCGGTCAAGGCCTCCGGGTTCCTCGCCGGGATCCGGTGGGTCACCGTCCCCACCGTCGCCTCCACCGACGCGCCGACCTCGGCGCTGGCGGTCGTCTACACCGACGAGGGCGTCTTCGAGGAGTACCGCTTCTTCCCCCGCAACCCCGACCTCGTCCTCGTCGACTCCCAGCTGGTGGCCAACGCGCCGGCGACGTTCCTGGCGGCGGGCGTCGGCGACGCCCTGGCCACCTGGCTCGAGGCCCGGGCCACCGCCGCCTCGGGGTCGCTGACCATGGCCGGGGGGACGGCCACCCTCACGGGCACCGCCCTGGCCCGGCTGAGCTGGGACGTGCTGTGGGACAACGCCCTCGTCGCGATGGACGCCGCCCGGGACCACGTCGTGACCCCGGCGCTGGAGAAGGTCATCGAGGCGAACACCCTGCTGTCCGGGCTCGGCTTCGAGTCGGGAGGACTGGCGGCGGCCCACGCCGTCCACAACGGGCTGACCGCGGCACCGCAGACCCACGGCCTGGCCCACGGGCAGAAGGTCAACATCGGCTCGATCACCCAACTCGTGCTGGAGGGCGCGCCGACCTCGGAGCTCGTGGACTTCATCGAGTTCACCACCCGGGTCGGCCTGCCGACCACCCTCACGGAGATCGGGCTGCGCCCGGAGGACACCGAGGAGATCCGGGCCGTGGCACGGGCCGCCACCGTGGAGAGCGAGACCATCCACAGCATGCCCTTCGCCGTGCGGGCGGAGGACGTCGCCGCGGCACTGACCTCGATCGAGCGACTGGGCCGGCGGGTGCGTTCCCGCGCCGGGCTGCCCGAACCGCAGCCCTACCGCCACGCCCACTAGCACCCGGCCCACTAGCACCCCGCCCGGCGAGGATCCCTCCGCGGTGGGCTCAAAAACCGCTGGGCAGGACCGCCCGGCGGTCGAACTCCTCCGTGGTGCGCACCTCGCCGTCCTCGTCGATGAGCGTCACGCCCTTCGCGGAGCCGCGGCGGCTGCCGCCGGAGATGTCGGCGCCGGCGTCGGCCACGACGTTGTCGAGGGTCACCCCGGCGCCCACCCGCACGCCGTCCAGCAGCACCGAGCCGCGCACCGTGGCGCCCTCCTCGACGACGACGCCGGGGCCGAGCACCGAGTGCTCCACGGCGCCGCGCACGACCGCGCCCGCCGCGACCATCGACCCGCGCAGCTCGGCGCTGCCCGCGATCCGGGCGGGCACCCGCTGCGGCTGGGCCGAGAGGATCGGCCAGCCGGGGTCGTCCAGGGTGACGCCCTCGCCGTCGAGCATCTGCATGTGGGCGGTCCAGTAGGACTGCAGGGTGCCCAGGTCCATCCAGTACCCGTCCAGGCGGTGCTCCACCACCGTCCGGTGCGCCACGAACCACGGGACCAGGTCGTTGCCGTAGTCCTCCAACCGGCCCTCCTGCTCGTGCAGGACGTCCAGGGCCTCCAGCAGCCGGCCGGCGTCGTAGAGGAACATCTCGCCGGCGACCAGCCGCCCCCGGGGCTCGTCGGGCTTGTAGTCGAAGCCGGTGACGCGGCCGTCGTCGTCGGTCTGCACCACGCCGTAGCGGGAGGGGTCCTCGTCGACCAGGGTGGTGACGACGGTCAGGTCGGCGCCCCGCGCGAGGTGCGTGTCGATCACGTCGAGGAAGTTCAGCGTGTAGAGGTGGTCGGCGCTGAGCACGAGGACGAGGTCCGGGGCGAAGTCGCGGATCAGGTCCTTCTGCCGGTAGAGCGAGTCCGCGTTGCCCTCGGCGAAGCCCTCGCCCTCGGCCCCCTGGTACGGGGGCAGCACCTGGAGACCGCCGTGGGTGCGGTCGAGGTCCCAGGGGCGCCCGTTGGCCAGGTGCTGGTTGAGGCTGTGCGGGAGGAACTGCTCGACGACCCACACGTCCGAGATGTGGGAGTGCGCGAGGTTGGACAGGGCGACGTCGATGAGCCGGTAGGTGCCCGCCACGGGCAGGGCGGGCTTGACCTTCTTCTCGGTCAGGGCGCCGAGCCGGGAGCCCTTCCCGCCGGCGAGGACCAGGGCCAGCGTGCGGGGGATGCGCATCGTGCTTCCTTCCTGTCGGCACCATCCTGCCAGAGGGGGACCGGGCGGGGCCCGGGTGATTTGCCCCCATGGGATAATCTTGGCTTCCATGGCCTCCCTTGACTTCCCGGCAGAGATCTCCGCCCTCCGTTCCACGTTCGCGTCCATCGAGGCCGTGAGCGACGTCGACGCCATCAAGCGGGACATCGCCGAGCTCTCGCAGCAGGCGACGGCCCCGGACCTGTGGGACGACCAGGCCGCGGCGCAGAAGATCACCTCCAAGCTCTCTCACAAGCAGTCCGACCTCGAGCGGCTCGAGAAGCTGGGCGGTCGCATCGACGACATCGAGGTCATGGTGCAGCTGGCCGCCGAGGAGGACGACGCCGAGACCCTGGAGCTCGCCGTGGAGGAGCTCGCCGCGGTCAAGAAGGCGCTCTCCCGGCTGGAGGTCCAGACCCTGCTCTCGGGCGAGTACGACGAGCGCGAGGCCGTGGTGACCATCCGCGCCGGCGCCGGCGGCGTGGACGCCGCCGACTTCGCCGAGATGCTCATGCGCATGTACCTGCGCTGGGCCGAGCGCCACGGCTACCCGACCACCGTCCTCGACACCTCCTACGCGGAGGAGGCGGGCCTGAAGTCCGCGACCTTCGAGGTCAAGGCGCCCTACGCCTTCGGCACCCTGTCCGTGGAGGCCGGCACCCACCGGCTCGTGCGCATCTCCCCGTTCGACAACCAGGGTCGGCGCCAGACCTCGTTCGCGGCCGTGGAGGTCATCCCGCTCATCGAGCAGGACGACTCCGTCGAGATCCCCGAGGCCGAGATCAAGGTGGACGTCTTCCGCTCCTCGGGCCCCGGCGGCCAGTCCGTGAACACCACGGACTCCGCGGTGCGGATGACCCACATCCCCACGGGCATCGTCGTGTCCATGCAGAACGAGAAGTCCCAGCTCCAGAACCGCGCCGCCGCGCTGCGCGTGCTCCAGTCGCGGCTGCTCCTGCAGCGGCAGGAGGAGGAGAGCGCCAAGAAGAAGGAGCTGGCCGGTGACGTCAAGGCGTCCTGGGGCGACCAGATGCGCTCCTACGTCCTGAACCCGTACCAGATGGTCAAGGACCTGCGGACCAACCACGAGGAGGGCAACCCCTCGGCGATCTTCGACGGCGCGATCGACGGCTTCGTCGACGCCGGGATCCGCTGGCGCGCCGACCAGCGCCACGCCCCCGCCGACGCCTGAGCTCCCGCGGGATCCCCGCCCGGGCCCCGGCCGGTCCTGCGACCGGCCGGGGCTCCGTGCTCAGCGGCGCAGGAAGCGCGCCACCGTCCGTCCCGGCAGGGTGCGGGATTCCGGCCCGGCCGGGCTCTCCCCGGGGGCCGCGGCCGCCGGGTACAGCTCCTCCGCCTCCCGCAGTTTGGCGCGGTGCAGCCGTGCGGCCGTGGCCGGGAAGGAGGGCGACCGGTCCGGCGCGGCCGGTTCCGTGCTGCCGGTCGGCGTGACGGACCACCCCGTTCCGGCCTCGAGCAGGGACTGGTGCTTGACGCGGTAGTAGTCGGGGCTGACCTCCAGCGCGGTGCCCTCCGCGCCGCATGCGGCGGCGAGCAGGTGGAAGTGGAACCGCGAGGTGAGCCACGTCTGGCCCGGACGGGCCGGGAAGCCCTCCTGCCAGAGCCGGGTGAAGGGCACGAAGTTCTCCTCGGGGACGAGGTCGGCGAGCCGGTCGAAGGCCGTGCGGTCGGCGCCCGGGATCGCCTCGAGGTACCGCACGGTCCGGCCGGCCAGCGCCGGGCCGGTCAGCGCGGCCCGCACGGCGGCGACGGCGTCGTCGAGGACCCCCGGCTCGGACATGTCGCTCTGCAGGCACACCCACACGTCGCCGTCGTCCGCCCCCTCGGCCGGTGCGCCGGTGAAGCCCGCGAGGCCGGGCAGGCCGAGGAAGGCGTCGTCGGGGGCGCGGTCGGCCCGGGAGAGCTGGGCGCTGGGCGCGTCGCGGACCGTGGCGTGGTCGAAGGCGCCGAGCGCGGCGCGCAGGCCCTCGGCGTCCGCGGCGGGGGCCAGGCCCAGGCCGGTGGCGACGAGCTTCGCGCCCGAGACCTCGCGCAGCCGCAGCGCCGCGCGCAGCAGGCGCGCGTGGTGGGGCCAGATGGAGTTCAGGTACCCGCCCCCGAGGAAGTGCACCGAGCCGGCCCGGCGGGCGCCGAGCAGGCCGAGGTCGTAGCGCGGGGACCCCAGGTGCGTCACCACCCGGTCCACGTGGGCGTCGGCCGCGACCGGGTCCATCGCCGTCGTCTCGAACGCGAGCCGCCACAGGGTGTCGGTGGTCCGCAGCCCCGGGTGCAGTCCGTCGAAGAGGTGGGACGCCAGCCCCGGGCTGGGGCAGTCGAGCCAGACCTCGGCGCCGGGCCGGGCGCGGGCGAGGAAGCGCAGCCACGAGGCGACGATGAACTCGTCGCCGAAGTTCGGGTGGCCGCTCGTGCCGACGAGGTACAGGACGTCCGCGGCGGGCGGGCGCTCGGTGGGGGCTGGGTCCAGCATCCGCCCAGCTTACCGGGTGCCGGAGCGGTGACCTGGGGCGACGCTCCTGCGCGGGGACCCGCCGGGTCCGGCCGCCGGCCGTCGGTCCCGCGCGACCGCCGTGGCGTAGGATGGAGGACCTGCCGCGTGCCCCGGTGCGCGGCGGATCCCCGTCCGCACCGTCACCCGGGAGGAGGCCCATGGCCAAGAAGGACACCGGCCGCCAGGTCATCGCCAACAACAAGAAGGCCCGGCACGACTACCACATCCTCGACACCTACGAGGCCGGTCTCGCGCTCATGGGCACCGAGGTGAAGTCCCTGCGGATGGGGCGCGCCTCGCTCGTGGACGGGTTCTGCCAGTTCACCGACGGCGAGCTGTGGCTCGAGGGCGTCCACATCCCCGAGTACCTGCAGGGCTCGTGGACCAACCACTCCGCCCGCCGCCGCCGGAAGCTGCTCCTGCACCGCAGTGAGATGGACAAGATCCAGCAGAAGACCCGGGAGTCCGGATTCACGATCGTGCCGGTCTCCCTCTACTTCGTGGACGGGAAGAAGGTCAAGGTGGAGATCGCCGTGGCCAAGGGCAAGCGGGAGTACGACAAGCGCCAGACCCTGCGGGAGCAGCAGGACAACCGCGAGGCCCAGCGGGCCATGCGCCACAAGAACCTGGGCTGAGCAACCCGATCCAGTGCTTGCGGACGCTCGTACCGCGCGGTAGACTGATGTATCCTGCTCCGGCAGGATGTTTGACAAACGAATACGGGGATGATCGGTTTCGACGATGTGAGTTGAGACAGGGGAAGCGGGTCGAGGACGCAGGGTTATCTCGTAAACGCTCTCTGTAAACCAATAGTTGCCGAATCCAAGAGCAACGCCACCAACGCTGACTTCGCGCTCGCCGCGTAACCAGCTACAAAGGTGACTGTCAGCCCGAGTTCGCCTTCGCCTCGGGGCCTGGCATCATTTAGAAGGCCACTGCTCCAGCCGTTCGTCGCGGGCGTCTGGAGAACACTTTCGCGACTGAGTCCGTCGGCCACGTGTCTGCACGAGGGCCGGGACTGAGAAAACGCAACGCAGACTGCACCCGGAGAAGCCCTGACAATGCTGCATCGGACGGGGGTTCAATTCCCCCCATCTCCACGAGATCCCTGACCGGGGAGCGCCGCGAGGCGCTCCCCGGTTTTTTCGTGCCCGGTTTTTCCGTACCCGGGTTCCTCCGTGCCCGGGTTCATCCGCGCGCCGGACACCGCGCGGGCGCTCTCCACCCACCCGCACGCCGGGCCGCCGCCCGGGCCGTGCCCGGCGGGGGAGAGGGACGTCCCGGCGGGCCGTGTGACAAGCTGGTGCCGTACCGCAGACGACCGAAAGGGCATCGCCATGAGCCACAACGACAACACGCCAGACCAGAGCGGCACCGGTGCCGGCGGGTCGTCGAGCTCCGGCCGCCGGGACGTCCCCGAGTACGGCCAGCGCGTCGAGGGAGCGCCCTCGGGCCCGTCCTACGAGCCGCCGCGCTCCGGCCAGGGCGCCGCGGGGGACCAGTACTCCGCGCCGCAGTACGGCCAGGGGCAGCAGGGCTACCAGAGCCAGTACGGCCAGGGCCAGGACTCCTACGGCCAGGGCCAGTACGGCCAGGACCAGTACGGCGGTCAGGGCTACCAGGGACAGGGTCAGTGCAACCAGGGGCAGTACGGCCAGGACGCCTACAACCAGGGCCAGTACGGCGGTCAGGGCTACCAGGGGCAGCAGGGCTACCAGGGGCAGTACGACATGAACCAGTACGGCGCGAGCCCGCGGCCGGCCGGCACGGGTCTGGGCATCGCCTCCCTGGTGCTGGGCATCGTGGCGCTGCTGACGTGCTGGTTCGTGCTCGGCATCGTCCCGGGCCTCGTGGGCCTGGTGCTGGGCATCGTGGCGCTGCGCAAGCTGGGCAGGACGCCGGGCGCGTCCAAGGCCCTGCCGATCATCGGCATCGTGCTGAGCGTCCTGGCGATCCTGGCGAGCATCCTCTTCCTCGTGCTCTTCGGGGCGCTGTTCGGCGAGTTCGGGCCGGCCATGGAGGCCTGCTCGCAGTTCTCCAATGACCAGGCCGCGTTCCAGCAGTGCCTCGAGCGGGAGATGGGCCTCACCGGCCAGGACCTCTGACCCCTGCCGGCGACGGACGACGACCGACGACGACGGGGGCCCGCACCGACCGGTGCGGGCCCCCGTCGTCGTGCCGGCGGTTCAGGAACCGGTGGCCAGCATCCCCAGCACCTCGTCGTGGAGCAGCCCGTTGGTGGCCAGCGCGTTGCCGCCGAACGGGCCGGGCTCGCCCTCGAGGGACGTGAACCGGCCGCCGGCCTCCTCGACCACGGGCACGAGCGCGGCCATGTCGTGCAGGCTGAGCTCGGGCTCGCAGGCGATGTCCACCGCGCCCTCGGCGAGGAGGCAGTAGGACCAGAAGTCGCCGTAGGCCCGGGTCCGCCAGACCTCGTCGGTGAGCTCCAGGAAGCGGTCGCGCACACCGCGGTCCCGCCACCCGGTGAGCGAGGAGTAGGACAGCGAGGCGTCGGACAGCCGCCCGACCTGCGAGACGTGGATGCGCTGGGCGTTGGCCAGGGACTTGCCGGTGAACGCGCCCCCACCGGCCGCCGCCCACCAGCGGCGGCCGAGCGCCGGCGCGGAGACCACACCGACCACCGGCCGGCCCTCGTCGACGAGGGCGATCAGGGTGGCCCACACCGGCACGCCGCGCACGAAGTTCTTGGTGCCGTCGATGGGGTCCACGACCCACTGCCGGGCGCCGCTGCCGGTGGCGCCGTACTCCTCGCCGATCACGGCGTCCCGGTTGCGCGCGCGCCCCAGCTGGGTGCGGATGAGCTGCTCGGCCTCGCGGTCGGCGTCCGTCACGGGGGTGAGGTCGGGCTTGGTCTCCACCGCGAGGTCCTGGGCCTTGAACCGGCGCATGGTCAGGCGGTCCACGGCGTCGGCCAGGATGTGGGCGAGGCGGAGGTCGTCGGTGTAGTTGCTGGGGCTGCGCATTGGACCAACCTACCCCGAAGCGCGGTCCCGAGCCTGGTCGGACGGGGGTGGGAGGCACCCTGCCCGGCGGGTCACTGGACGCCCAGCTCCTTGTCCTCGCGGGCCTCCCCGGGGCGCTCCCCGGCCCCGAGCAGACGGCGCAGGGAGACCAGCCGGGACGCGCCCGCGTCCCCGGCGCGGCCCTGCGCCACCCAGGCGTCCAGGGCGCAGCCGGGGGAGGTGCCCGTGTGCCGGCAGCCCTTGGGGCACTCGGCGATCGCCTCGGCGAGCTCGTCGAAGGACTCCACGATCCGGTCGTGGTCCACGTGCGCCAGACCGAACGAGCGGATGCCGGGGGTGTCGATGATCCAGGACCCGGGGGAGGCGTCCTCGATCTTCAGGGCGAGGGCCGACGACGACGTGTGCCGGCCCCGCCCGGTCACCGCGTTCACCCCGCCCGTGGCCCGGTCGGCGCCCGTGAGGGCGTTGACGAGGGTGGACTTGCCCACGCCGGAGTGCCCCAGCAGCACCGAGACGTGACCGTCGAGACGCTCGCGCAGGGCCTCGACGAGCGCGGGGTCGAGGGGCAGCGTGGTCCCGTCGTCGTCGGCCGGGACCTCCCGGGCAGGCCCGGAGACGAGCACGGGCAGCTCGAGGGCCGTGTAGTGGGAGATGAGCTCGGCGGGGTCCCGCAGGTCGGTCTTGGTGATGCACAGCAGCGGCTCGATGCCGGCGTCGTAGGCGGCCACGAGGGAGCGGTCGATGAACCCGGTGCGGGGCTCGGGGTTGGCGGCGGCCACGACGACCACGAGCTGGTCGGCGTTGGCGACCACGACGCGCTCGACCGGGTCGGTGTCGTCCGCGCTGCGGCGCAGGACGGTGGAGCGCTCCTCGATCCGCACGAGGCGGGCCAGGGAGTCCGGGGCGCCGCTGACGTCGCCGACGAGGCCGACGAGGTCGCCGGCGACCACGGGCCGGCGCCGCAGCTCCCTGGCGCGCACCGCCACGACCAGCCGCTCCCGGGGCGTGTCCTCCTCGAGGATCGCGGTGTAGCGGCCGCGGTCCACGGTGACGATGCGGCCGGTGACCGCGTCCTCGTGCGCGGGCCGCTCCTTGGTGCGCGGGCGGGAGCCGGTCTTGCTGGGACGGACGCGCACGTCCGACTCGTCCCAGTCGCGCCGGACGGAGTCCCTACGCGTCACGGCTCGTGCCTGTGAGCTCCGCCCACAGCCGAGGGAACTCGGGCAGGGTCTTGGCGGTGGTCGCGATGTTCTCGACCCGGACGTCCGGGACCACGAGGCCGATCACGGCGCCGGCGGTGGCCATGCGGTGGTCCTCGTAGCTGTGGAACGTCCCCCCGTGCAGGGGCGCCGGCCGGATCACCAGCCCGTCCGGGGTCTCCTCGGCGTCGCCGCCGAGCCGGTTGATCTCGGTGACGAGCGCGGCGAGCCGGTCGGTCTCGTGGCCGCGCAGGTGCGCGATGCCGCGCAGCCGCGAGGGCGTGCCGGCGACCGCGCACACGGCCGCGACGGTGGGCGCGAGCTCCCCGGCCGCGCCGAGGTCGAGGTCGACCCCGGTCACCGTGACGGGGCCCGTGACGGTGAAGGTCCCGTCCGTGAGCTCCACGGCCGCGCCGAAGGCCGGGAGGATGTGCTTCCAGTGGTCGCCGCCCTGGGTGGTGCGGGCGGGCCAGCGGGGCACCGAGACCCGCCCGCCGGTCACCACCGCGGCGGCCAGGAACGGCCCGGCGTTGGAGAGGTCCTGCTCGATGGTCACGTCGAAGGCCCGCACCGGCCCGGGGGCCACCCGCCACTCGTCGGGCACGGTGTCGTCCACGGAGACCCCGAGGCCGCGCAGCACCTCGACGGTCATCTCGACGTGCGGCATGGACGGCACGCCGCGGCCCGAGCCGTCGGCGCTGCGGTGGCGCAGCACGAGCCCGTCGTCGAAGCGGGCGCCGGCGAGCAGCAGGGCGGAGACGAACTGACTGGAGCCGGTGGCGTCGATCTCCAGCTCCCCGCCGCGCGCCCCGCCGGTGCCGTGCACGGTGAAGGGCAGCCGGCCGCGGCCGTCGTCCTCGACGCGCAGGCCGAGCCCGCGCAGGGCGTCGATCACCGGTCCCATGGGGCGCACCCGGGCGCCCGGGTCGCCGTCGAAGGTGACGGGACGCCGCGCGAGGGCGGCGACGGGCGGCACGAAGCGCATCACGGTCCCGGCCAGCCCGCACTCGACGGTCACCGGGTCCGTGGCGTCCCACGCGGCGGGCTCGACGCGCAGGTCGGGGCCGAAGCCGCCGTCCCCCGGCACCTCCTCGACGCGGGCCCCCAGGGCGCGCAGGGCCTCGACCATGAGCCGGGAGTCGCGGGAGTGCAGGGGCGAGCGCAGCCGGCACGGGCCGTCCGCCAGGGCGGCGAGCAGCAGGTACCGGTTGGTGAGGGACTTCGAGCCCGGCACCGTCAGCTCGGCGACGACGGGACGGGGACCGACGAACGGAGCCGGCCACAGCTCGTGCTGCGGGGCCGGCTCCGCGGCGTCGGGACGGGCCACGGGGGCGGAGGACTCCGACGGCATCACGACAGGGGGCCGCGGCCTAGCCCTGCTTGACGGCGTGCTGGAGGGCCTTCTCGGCCTTCGCGACCTGCTTCTGGGTGTCCTTGCCCAGCTTGGAGGCGTTCTTGCGGACGTCCCCGGCGAGGTGCTCGGCGCGCCACAGCAGGGACGGGTTGCCCTCGGTGTCCACGGCGGCGAGCATGACCGCGCCCACGAGCGAGGCGTTCTTGAACGCGGTGGAGCGGCGGGCGGCCTTCTGCTCCGCCGTGCTCGCCTCCGCGGCGCGGTAGTCGGCGTAGGCGTTGAGGGCCGTGGTGGTCACGAGGACGCCGGCCGAGAGGCGGGGCAGCCGGCCGAGGCCGAAGAGGACGGCCGCGCCGACCTGCGCCGCGGCGAGCCCCTGGGCCACCATCGCGGGGTTCTGGAGTGCGGGGCCGACCTGCGGGAAGGCCTTCGTGACGGCGGACGCCGCGGGGGCGAGGTGCTGGGCGGCGCTGGACGAGGAGCGGAAGCTCTCCACCCCGTTGGCGACGTAACCGGTGGCCAGCAGCGGGCGGGCGATGCGACGGACGATGCTCATGGGTTCCTCCTCGGCGGCAGTGCGGTACCGCGGGGCTGTGGTCGGGCGGGGCTGGATCGGCGGACGGCGCCGCTCGTCCCATCCTAGCCACGGGGACCGCGCACGGGGCGAGCACGGGGCCACCGCGGTGGGGAATAGGCGTGGCGGTGTCTCCCGTTGTGCAGGACAGCGACCGGCCCGCCAGGGGCAGGCCACCACCACAGTCCAGCGAGCGGACCCGCACGGCCGGGGGAGAGGAGCAGCCATCACCGCCCCCACGAGCGTTCTCGAGCCGGCCCCGGCCCGTGTCCCCGTAGACTGGGCCGTGATGAACGAGCAGAACCAGCCGGGGGCCGCGCCCCAGCGCACCGAGCCGCCCGTCGACGTCGAGACCGAGACCCCCGAGGACCGGAAGGCGCGCTTCGAGCAGGACGCCATGGAGTACGTGGACCAGCTCTACGCCGCCGCCCTGCGCATGGCTCGCAACCCGGCCGACGCCGAGGACCTCGTGCAGGAGGCCTACACGAAGGCCTTCTCCGCGTTCCACCAGTACAAGCCCGGCACGAACCTCAAGGCGTGGCTGTACCGCATCCTCACGAACACGTACATCAACCTGTACCGCAAGCGGCAGCGCGAGCCGCTGCAGGCCAACACCGACACCGTGGAGGACTGGCAGCTGCACCGCGCCGAGTCCCACACCTCCTCGGGGCTGCGCTCCGCGGAGGTCGAGGCGCTGGACCACCTGCCGGACAGCGACGTCAAGCGCGCCCTCCAGGAGCTGCCCGAGGAGTTCCGGCTGGCGGTGTACTTCTCCGACGTGGAGGGGTTCGCCTACAAGGAGATCTCCGAGATCATGGACACGCCGATCGGGACGGTGATGTCCCGCCTGCACCGCGGGCGGAAGCTGCTGCGCGAGAAGCTCGCCGACTACGCCGCCGAGCGCGGCTTCGACACGTCCAGGGTGACCGGCGACAAGAAGAAGGAAAAGGACAAGTAGACATGGCCGACTGCGAGAGCCCCGGATGCTGCACGGACGAGAGGATCCGGCTGATCTACGAGTACCTCGACGGGGTGCTCCCGGCGGAGGACCTCGACGAGATCCACGGCCACCTCCTCGAGTGCCCGGAGTGCGCCCGCGAGTACGACCTGGAGTGCGTCATCCGCTCCGTGGTCCGGCGGTCCTGCGCGGAGACCGCGCCCGCCGACCTGCGGCTCTCCATCCTCGCCCGGCTGCACGGGGCGCGCCAGGACCCACCGGCCGCCTGAGCCCGGCGGCGTGCGCTCCGGCCGCCCGGGCGCGGCGCCCCGACCCGCGGACGGCGCCGGGCCGCACGGAGGGGCCTCGGGCACCGGGACGGATCCCGGGCACACGGAAGGGCCCCGGACCGCGTCAGCGGTCCGGGGCCCTTCCGTCACGGCGTCGCCGGGGTCCGGGAAGGACCTCAGGCGTTGGGGCGCTTGCCGTGGTTGGCGCCGCCCTTGCGGCGGTCCTTGCGCTTGCGTCCGCGCTTGCTCATACGAGCCTCCTGTCTGTCCGCGGTCGCCCGCGGCGGATCGTGGGTGTCGGCGTCCGTTCCCGCGTGGTCTGGTGATGTCAGCGGCGGCCGGACGAGGCACTGCCCGCCATTCTCTCACACGCGGGACGGGCGTAGCTCACCGGGGCTCGGGCAGGTCCAGCCAGTCGTACCAGCCGCGGTGCAGGACGAGCCACGCCATCAGACCGTAGCCGGCCTGGCCGGGGTGGCCGTGGTTGGCCGCGAGGTCCTTGCGCCACTGCTCGTGGTGCTGCAGCGGGTTGAAGGTGTCCACGTAGACGTGGTTGCGCCGGGTCGTCACGTCCGCGTAGGCGGCCGAGAGGTCCGCGATCCGGCGGTTGCGCTCGGCGTCCATCGTGGGCGGGGGGCCGACGACGAGGACCCGCACGTTGTGCTGGGAGGCGGTGTCGATGATGTTGGCCATGTTCAGCCGGGACCGCGCACTCGTGATGGACAGCTCGATGTCCAGGGTGGAGGGCGCGATGACCAGGCGGTTGTCGTGTCCGGGGGAGAAGCGGCGGGCCGCCTCCTCGAACCAGCGCTCGTTGAGCGACTCGCTGCCCTCGCCGGGCGCCGCCAGGTTGTAGGCGGACACCGGGACCACGTGGTGCGGGGTCCGGGCCATGACCCGCCCGAACCAGCCGAGGCCCCGGGGGTCGCCCTCGCCGGCCAGCAGCTCGTCACCGACTGCGACAATTCTGATCCTTCGTTGCTCCACGTCGTTCTTTCTGGTCGGGGGTGCGGGATGTCTGGGGGGACGAGCGGCGCCGGCCCGTGGGCACGGGCCGGCGCCGGACTCGCTGGGGACGTGCGGGAGGGCAGGGGCACGGGCCCCCGCCCTCCCGGGACGGGCTCAGTCGCGCTCGAAGGCCGTCTGCACCAGGGTCTCGAGCTCGGCCGCGTGGCGCTTGGCCGACCCGTTGGCCGGGGACGCGGACGCGGGGCGGGACGACAGCCGGACCGGCCGGTCGAGCTGCGGCACGAGGTTGACCGCCATGAACGGCCAGGCGCCCTGGTTGGCGGGCTCGTCCTGCGCCCACGTGAGCCGGGCCTCGGGGTACTTGCCGAGCTCCTCCCGCAGCTCCGCGAGGGGCAGCGGGTACAGCTGCTCCACGCGCACGATCGCCGTCCTCCGGTCCTTGCGCTCCTCGCGGGCCGCGGCGAGGTCGTAGTAGAGCCGGCCGGAGACCAGCACCACGTCCGTGACCTCGGAGGCCTCGAGCCCCGCCTGGTCGCCGATCACGGGGCGGAACCCGCCGGACGTGAACTCCTCGATCGGGGAGGCCGCCGCCTTGAGGCGCAGCAGCTGCTTCGGCGTGGCCACCACCAGCGGCTTGCGCGGGCGGCTGTAGGCCTGCCGGCGCAGCAGGTGGAAGTGGCTCGCCGGCGTCGAGGGGTTGGCCACGACCATGTTCTTCTCGGCGCACAGTGTCAGGAAGCGCTCGATGCGGGCCGAGGAGTGGTCCGGTCCCTGCCCCTCGAAGCCGTGCGGCAGGAGCATGACCAGCGACGAGCGCTGGCCCCACTTCTGCTCCGCGGAGGAGACGAACTCGTCCAGGATGATCTGGGCGCCGTTGACGAAGTCGCCGAACTGGGCCTCCCACACGGTCAGGGCGTCGGGCCGCTCCACGGAGTAGCCGTACTCGAAGCCCAGCACGCCGTACTCGGACAGCAGCGAGTTGTAGATCGCCAGCTGCGCCTGGTTCCCGGAGAGGTGGTTGAGCGGGGTCCACTCCGCGCCGGTGCCGGAGTCGTAGAACACGGCGTGGCGCTGGGTGAAGGTGCCGCGCCGGACGTCCTGGCCGGACATCCGGACCGGGATGCCCTCCATCATGAGGGACCCGAAGGCCATGAGCTCGCCCATGCCCCAGTCCACGCCGCCCTCGCGGGTCATCGCCTCGCGGCGCTCGAGCAGCTTGCGCAGCTTCTTGTGCACGGCGAAGTCCTCGGGGACCTCCACGTGCACCGCGCCGATGCGCTGGGCGGCCTCGGTGGAGATCGCCGTGGTGCGGGGGATCGAGACCCCCGAGTCCGCCTGCTGGGCGGAGGGCCGCTCGATGTTCGAGATCGCGGCGGAGTCCCCGGTGACCAGCGGGATGGAGGAGGTCTGCGCCTCGTGGGTCTCGGCGAAGACCCGCTCCAGCCGCTCCTGGTAGTCCTTCAGCGCCCGGTCGGCCTCCTCCTGGGTGATGTCGCCGCGCCCCACGAGGTTCTCGGTGTAGATCTTGCGGGTCGAGCGCTTCTCCTCGATGAGGTTGTACATCAGCGGCTGGGTCATCGAGGGGTCGTCGCCCTCGTTGTGGCCGCGCCGCCGGTAGCAGACGAGGTCGATGATGACGTCCTTGTGGAAGGTCTGCCGGTAGGCGAACGCCATCTGGCCCACGTGGGTGACGGCCTCGGGGTCGTCGGCGTTGACGTGGAAGATCGGCGCCTGGAGGCCCTTGGCGATGTCCGTCGCGTAGGTGGTGGACCGGGCCGCGGCGGGCGAGGTGGTGAAGCCCACCTGGTTGTTCACGACGACGTGGACGGTGCCGCCCACGGTGTAGCCGGGCAGCAGGGCCATCTGCAGGACCTCGGCCACGACGCCCTGGCCCGCGAAGGCCGCGTCGCCGTGCACCTGGATCGGCAGCACCGGGAACGTGCCGTCGCCCTCGGGCCCGGCGCCCAGGACGTCGGTCTTGGCCCGGGCGATGCCCTCGATGACCGGGTCGGCGGCCTCGAGGTGGGACGGGTTCGCGGCGAGGTAGACCTGGGTCTCGTTGCCGTTGTCGGAGGTGAAGGAGCCCTCCGTGCCGAGGTGGTACTTCACGTCGCCGGAGCCCTCGGTGGTGCGCGGGTCCTGGCTGCCCTCGAACTCCCGGAAGACCTGGGCGTAGGACTTGCCGGCGATGTTGGTGAGCACGTTGAGCCGGCCGCGGTGGGCCATGGCGATGCCCACGCCGGCGAGCCCGGCGTCGGCGGCGTCGGAGATGATCTCGTCCAGCAGCGGGATCAGGGACTCGCCCCCCTCGAGGGAGAAGCGCTTCTGGCCGACGTACTTGGTCTGCAGGAACGTCTCGAACGCCTCGGCGGCGTTGAGCCGGCCGAGGATGCGGAACTGCTCCTCACGGCTGGGCTTCTGGTACCCGTGCTCCAACTGGTCCTGGAACCACTCGCGCTCCTCCGGCTCCTGCAGGTGCATGTACTCCACGCCGAGGGTGCGGCAGTAGGCGTCCCGCAGCCGGCCCAGGATGGTGCGCAGGCTCAGGACGTCCGCGCCGCCGAAGCCCCCGGTGGGCCACTCGCGCTCCAGGTCCCACAGGGACAGCCCGTAGGTGCGGATGTCGAGGTCCGGGTGCTTGCGCATCACGTACTCGAGCGGGTTGGTGTCCGCCATGAGGTGTCCGCGGACCCGGTACGCGTGGATGAGCTGCTGGATCCGGGCGACCTTGTTGACCTGGATCTCGGGGTTGACCTGGTTGTCCACGGCCCAGCGCACGGGCTCGTAGGGGATCCGCAGGGCCTCGAAGATCTCGTCGTAGAAGTCCTCCGCGCCCAGCAGGTAGGACTCGATCAGGCGCAGGAACTCGCCGGAGCCCGCGCCCTGGATGACGCGGTGGTCGTAGGTCGAGGTCAGCGTGATGATCTTCGAGACCGCGTGCCGCGCGATGGTCTTGGGGGAGGAGCCCCGGTACTCGGCGGGGTGGTCGAGCGCGCCGACGCCGACGATGCACGCCTGTCCCTTGGACAGCCGCGGCACGGAGTGGACCGTGCCGATGCCGCCCGGGTTGGTCAGGGACACCGTGGTGCCCTGGTAGTCCTCCATGGTCAGCTCGTTGGCGCGCGCGCGGCGGACGACGTCCTCGTACGCGGTCCAGAACTGCGTGAAGGACATGGCCTCGGCGCCCTTGATGTTCGGCACCACGAGGTTGCGGGAGCCGTCCTTGTTCGGGATGTCGATGGCGATGCCGAAGTTGACGTGGGCCGGGTGGACCGCGACGGGCTTGCCGTCCTGCTCGTCGTAGACGACGTTCTGGGACGGGTAGTTGGCCAGCGCCTTGATCACGGCGTAGCCGATGAGGTGCGTGAAGGACACCTTGCCGCCACGGTTGCGGGAGAGGTGGCTGTTGATCACGATCCGGTTGTCGATCAGCAGCTTCGCCGGGACGGCCCGGACCGTCGTGGCGGTGGGCACCGTGAGGGACGCGTCCATGTTGGCGGCCACGGCCTTCGCGGGCCCGCGCAGCTTGACGACCTTGTCCTCGGCCGGCGCGTCGTGGTTGGGGGCCGTGGCGCGGGCGCGGGCGGGCTGGGCCGGAATGGGCTTCTTCGCGTCCGCGGCCTCGGTCTCACCGTGCTCGGACTCGGGCCGGCCCTCCGCCTTGGCCCCGGACCGGGTGGGCGCCGGCGCCGTCGCGGGCTCCGCCGTCGGGGCGGAGGCGGTGCGGGCGGCGGTTCCGGAGGAGGTCCTCCGGGCCGCGGGGGGCTGGGCGGCGGCCTGGGGCCGCGCGGGGGAGGCCGCGGGGGCCGCCTCCTTCGCGGGGGCCTGGGCGGCCGGGGGCGCCGGGGCCTGCGCGGCGGCCGGTTGCTCCGCGGCCGTGCCGCTGTCCGCGCTCATCGACTCGAAGATGGGCCACCACTTCTCGTCCACCGAGTTCTTGTCCGTCCGGTACTTCTCGAACAGTTCGTCGACGAGCCACTCGTTACCTGCGAATTCTTCAGGGATGGGGTGCTGTGGCTGATGTGGCACGGGGAATACGCCTCTTCCATGGTTGATCGCGTGGAGGCCGTCTGCCCGGTCCCCACAGTGTCGGTCCCGGCAGCGTCCGGACCGCCGCCGGTGTTCGTCGCCGGCCGTCTCCCGTGACAGCCGGAGGCGTCCGCCTCCGGGAGGTGCCGGACGGTCGTCGACCGGGCGCGGCCGTACCTCCGGCGAGTCTAGTGATCCGCGCGGCGGCATGGCTAGTCCGCCGCCCCGCCCCCGGGGCGCGTGTCGCGGGCCCCCGGCTAGACTGGCGGGCGTGCGATTCCTCAACACCCCCACGTCCGACCTGACCTACAGCGACGTCTTCCTCGTCCCCTCGAGCTCCCGGGTCACCTCCCGGTTCGACGTCGACCTCTCCCCGCGCGACGGCACGGGCGCCACCGTGCCGCTGGTGGCCGCGAACATGACGGCCGTCACCGGGCGCCGGATGGTCGAGACGCTCGCCCGCCGCGGCGGACTGGGCATCCTGCCGCAGGACATCCCGCTCGACGTCATCGCGGACGTCACGTCCTGGGTCAAGGACCGCTCGCCGCGCTTCGAGACGCCGGTGGTGCTCGGCGCCGAGGACACCGTCCACGACGCCCTGGGCATCATGCACAAGCGCCCCCACGGCGCCGTGGTGGTCTGCGGCCCGGAGCGGGCCTACCGCGGGGTGGTGCTCGCGGCCGACTGCGCCGAGGTGGACCGATTCACGCAGCTCGGCTCGATCATGCGCACCGACGCCCCGGTGTTCTCGCTGGCGGAGGTCCGTGCCGGGTCCGGCGACGACGTCCTCGCCGCCGCCTACGACCGGCTCACCCAGACCCGCGCCCACGTGGCGCCGGTGCTCGACGGCGACACGGTCGTGGGCGTGCTGACCCGCAAGGGCACGGTCCGCTCCACCATCTACACCCCCGCGCTGGACGGCGCGGGCCGGCTCCGGGTGGGCGCCGCCGTCGGGATCAACGGGGACGTCCGGGGCAAGGCACGGGCACTGCTCGACGCCGGCGTGGACGTGCTCGTCGTGGACACCGCGCACGGCCACCAGCGCAAGATGATCGAGGCCCTCGAGCAGGTCCGCGCGGCGGCCCCCGACGTGCCCGTCGTGGCCGGCAACGTGGTCACCGCCGACGGCGTCCAGGACCTCGTCGACGCCGGCGCGGACATCGTGAAGGTCGGTGTGGGCCCCGGCGCGATGTGCACCACCCGGATGATGACCGCCGTGGGCCGGCCCCAGTTCTCCGCCGTGCTCGAGTGCGCCGAGGCCGCCGCCGGGCTGGGCCGGCACGTCTGGGCGGACGGCGGCGTGAAGCACCCCCGGGACGTGGCCCTCGCACTTGCGGCCGGGGCCAGCCAGGTGATGGTGGGCTCCTGGTTCGCCGGCACCCACGAGGGCCCCGGCGAGCTGAACGTGGACGCCGACGGCCGCATGTACAAGGAGAGCTTCGGCATGGCCTCGACCCGCGCCGTGCGCGAGCGCACCCGCGGCGAGGGCGCCTTCGCCCGGGCCCGCAAGGGACTGTTCGAGGAGGGCATCTCGAGCTCCAAGATGTACCTGGACCCCGAGCGCCCCGGCGTGGAGGACCTCGTGGACCAGATCACCGCGGGCGTGCGCAGCTCCATGACCTACGCGGGCGCCACGACCCTCGAGCAGTTCGCGGCCCGGGCCGTGGTCGGCATCCAGTCCGCCTCCGGCTACGAGGAGGGCAGGGCGCGCCCCGTCAGCTGGTCGTGAGCACGCGCCCGGCGGCTCCCGCTCCGGTACCCTGGAGCTCTCATGGACTCGTTCAGTAGTTGCCGGCCCGGCCGCGGCGTCCCCCGCCGCGGCCCCCGAGCCGGCTCACCCACCGTCCCCCTCCCCGCCCCCGGCCGCCCCGCCCCCGGCCGCCCGGCCTCCGACCGCCCCGCCCCCGCACGGCGGGACGCCGCGGGAGGCCGCTCCTGATGGAATGGCTGCTCCTGGCGGCGGGCCTGCTCCTCATCCTCGGCACGGGCTTCTTCGTGGCCGTGGAGTTCTCGCTCGTGGCCCTCGACCAGACCACGGTGCGCCGGGCGATCGCCGAGGGCGACCGCGCCGCGGAACCACTGCTCAAGTGCCTCAAGTCCCTGTCCACGCAGCTCTCCAGCTGCCAGCTGGGGATCACCCTGACCACCCTGCTCACCGGCTACACCCTGGACCTGGCGCTCCAGTCCTTCCTGCGGGAGCCGATCGCCGAGCTCACCGGCCTGTCCGTGGCGGCGGCCGGGGGAGCGACCCTGGCGCTGTCGATGCTCATCTCCACCCTGCTGTCCATGCTGCTGGGCGAGCTCGTGCCCAAGAACTGGGCCATCGCGGAGGCGTTCCGGGTGGGACGGAGGGTCGCCCGCCCACAGCTCGTGTTCACCGCGGTGTTCAAGCCGTTCGTCGTCACCCTCAACGGCGTGGCCAACCGCGTCCTGCACCTGTTCGGGATGGAGGCCAAGGAGGAGCTCTCGGGCGCGCGCTCCCCGGAGGAGCTGTCCTCGATGGTCCGCCGCTCCGCGAAGATGGGCACCCTGGACGCCGGCACCGCCGCGTTCGTCGCCAAGACCCTCACGTTCGCGGAGCGCACGGCCGCGGACGTCATGACACCCCGGATCCGCGTGCAGATGCTCGACTCCCACGAGTCCGTCGCGGACGTCGTGGCCGTCGCCTCCCGCACCGGGCACTCCCGCTTCCCCGTGATGGATGACTCCCCGGACGACGTCCGCGGCGTGGTCCACGTCAAGAAGGCCGTGGCCGTGCCGTCGGAGCGCCGCGCCGCCCTCGAGTGCGGGGCGATCATGGAGGACGTCCTGCGCGTGCCCGAGACCGTCCACCTGGACTCCCTCCTCGTGCAGCTGCGCTCCGGCGGGCTCCAGATGGCCGTCGTCGTCGACGAGTGGGGCGGCACCGCCGGCGTCGTCACCCTGGAGGACCTCGTGGAGGAGGTGGTCGGGGAGGTCTCCGACGAGCACGACCGGCTCAGCCTCGGCGCCCTGCAGTCCGCGGCGGGCGAGTGGTACTTCCCCGGCCTGATGCGCCCCGACGAGGTCTCCGAGCAGATCACCGAGCTCGACATCGAGGACGGTCCCGCCTACGAGACCATGGGCGGGTTCATGATGGACCGGCTCGGGCAGATCCCGAGGCCCGGGGACGTGGTCCCCGTGCAGGGCGGCGTGCTCGAGGTCGCCCGGATGGAGGGGCGCCGCGTGGACCGCATCCGCTTCGTCCCGGCACCGGCCGAGCCCGAGGACGCCCCGGCGGGGGCCCGCGAGAGCGGCACCCGAGAGGAGGACGCACGATGAGCGACTGGGCAGGCCTGGCATGGCTCGTGGTGCTCCTGGCGGGCAACGCCTTCTTCGTGGGCGGCGAGTTCGCCGTCATGTCCGCGCGGCGCAGCCAGATCGAGCCGCTGGCCGAGGACGGCAACAAGCGGGCCCGGACGGCGCTGTACGCGATGGAGCACGTGTCCCTGATGCTGGCCTGCTGCCAGCTGGGCATCACCGTGTGCTCGCTGCTGATCCTCAACATCTCCGAGCCGGCGCTGCACCACATCGTCTCCGGCCCGCTGGAGCACCTGGGCGTGCCGGCCGAGGTCGCCGACGTCAGCGGGTTCCTCACGGCCCTGCTCGTGGTCACCTTCCTGCACGTGGTGTTCGGGGAGATGGTGCCGAAGAACATGTCGGTGTCCGCCGCGGACCGCGCGGTGCTGCTGCTCGCACCGCCGCTCGTGTTCGTCTCCCGGGTGGTCAAGCCGGTCATCGCCACGCTGAACTGGGCGGCGAACCACGTCCTGAAGCTCCTGGGCATCGAGCCGAAGGACGAGGTCTCCTCGACCTTCACCCTCGACGAGCTCCAGTCCATCGTGGCGGAGTCCACGAAGGAGGGCACCGTGGCGGACCAGACGGGCCTGCTGTCCGGCGCCCTCGAGTTCTCGTCCAAGCGCACCGCCGACGTCATGGTGCCCCTGCACCAGCTCGTGACCCTGCCCGAGGACGCCTCCGCCGCGGAGGTCGAGAAGGCGGTGGCCCGCACCGGCTTCTCCCGGTTCGCCCTCACGGAGGACGACGGCGAGCTCAACGGCTACCTGCACATCAAGGACGTGCTCTCGATCCCGGAGAGCCGCTACAACGAGCCGGTGCCGGTGACCCGCGTGCGCTCGCTGGCGAACCTGCGCCCCGGCATCGAGATCGACGACGCGCTGGCGGCGATGCAGCGCACGGGCTCGCACCTGGCGCGCGTGGTCGATGCCGGCGGGCAGACCCTGGGCGTGCTGTTCCTCGAGGACGTCATCGAGGAGCTGGTGGGGGAGATCCGGGACACCACCCAGGACCGGCGGCAGCGCCGCGGGGACCGGATGGACACCTCGGAACCACCGCGCTGACGGACCCGCACCCGCCGGCCGGCC
>NZ_BAAGPL010000005.1:0-25391 GCF_054784195.1 Kocuria himachalensis | reverse complement strand
GCCGACGCGTCCTCGGCGTCCCGACGGCTTGGTAGCATGACGCGCTGAGGACAACAGCCCTCATCCGAGTGCCCACGTCCCGGCGCCCCGCGGCGCTCCCGCAGGGACCGCGACCGGGCAGGAACGGACCCACCATGACCGCCCCGCTCCCCGCCGCGCCTGCGCGCGCCGCCCTCCGGGCCGCCGCCCTCGCCGGCGCGGCGCTCCTGGGCGTGACCGCGTGCGGGGACGGCGCCGCCGAGGGACCCGGGCCGGACGACGCCCTGACCGTCGTGACCACCACGACGGTCTACGCCGACGTGGTGCGGGAGATCGCCGGGGACGCCGTGGTCGTGGACCCGATCATCGGCTCCACGGTCCAGGACCCCCGCTCCTACGAGGCCACCGCAGAGGACCGGGCCGCCGTGGCGGGCGCCGACCTGGTGGTGCTCAACGGCGGGGGCTACGACGCGTTCATGGAGGACCTCGCCGCCGAGGGCGACGCCCCGGTGGTCGAGGCCTACGGCGTCTCGGGCCTGGCCGGCGAGACGGCCGGGCGCGTCCCGCACGAGGGCCACGAGCACGAGGGCCACGAGCACGGCGAGAGCAACCAGCACGTCTGGTACGACCTCGACGCCATGGACGACGTCGCCGGGGCGCTCGCCGCCCGGCTCGCCGCGCTCGACCCGAGCGGCGCGACCGCCTACCGGGACAACGCGGGTGCCTTCGCCGCCCAGCTCTCGGGCCTGCGGCAGCAGCTCGCCGGGGTGC
Organism: Kocuria himachalensis; assembly: GCF_054784195.1. NCBI lineage: Bacteria > Bacillati > Actinomycetota > Actinomycetes > Micrococcales > Micrococcaceae > Kocuria > Kocuria himachalensis. Next base: position 24,641 of record NZ_BAAGPL010000005.1, on the reverse strand, counting down.
CGGCCGACAACGCGGCCTTCGTGGCGGTCGAGCCCGTGGCGGTCCCCCTGCTCGAGGACGCGGGGCTCCACGACGACACCCCCGCGGAGTGGGCCGCGGCCGTCGAGAACGGCACCGACGTCCCCCCGCACGTCCTCCGGCAGGTCCGGGACGAGCTGCGGGGCGGCCACGTGCAGTTCCTCGCGTTCGACGCGCGGACCGGCTCCGCCCGGACCGAACAGCTGCGCGACGACGCCCGGTCCGCGGGCGCGGTGGTCGTGGAGCTCACCGGGGCCCTGCCCGAGGGCACCTCCTACCTCGAGTGGATGGACGGCAACGTCACCGCGGTCGCGGAGGCCCTGGGAGCGCTGCGGCCGACGGCCCCGGTCACGGCCGCGGGGTGACCGCGGGGACCCGGACGGCTGCCCCGCCGCGAGGGCACCGGGCAGGTCGCCGACGAGCCGCCGCGGTGCGCACGCGCCTCCGGTCCGGCGCGCCCCGACCGTGCTCAGGCCAGGACGCGGACCGCGGCGGGGAGCACGTCCACGCGCACGGGCAGGGGGCCGAGGCGTTCCCCGTCCGCGTAGGCGGTGACGTCCGGGGCGTGCACGGCCACGGAGCGCACCTGTTCGATCCGGACGCTCTCCAGCGCCACGTGCCGGCCCGAGAACAGCCGGGGGAACAGGACCAGGAACCGGAACCGGCCCAGGGGCGCCACCGTGAACAGCTCCAGCAGGCCGTCGTCCTCCCGGGCGCCGGGCACGATCCGCAGGCCGCCCCCGATCGACGACGTGTTGGCGACGTTCAGCAGGACCCCCTCCCGGCGCTCCGCGCGGCGCCGGCCGCCGGCGTCCTCGATCTCGAGCCGGTAGTGGACGGTGCGCAGCCGCACGATCTCCACCAGGACGGCCAGCAGGTACTTGGTGGACCCGGTCAGGCGCAGCCACCGGTTGGCGCGCTCGTTGACCACGGCGTCGAAGCCGGCGCACAGGGCGGTCGCGAAGCAGGACGTGCGCCCGTCCGCGAAGCGCACCCGGCCGACGTCGAGGCGCCGCGCGCCGGGTTCGTCGAGCCGGCGCAGGATCCGGCCCGCCGCGGCCACCGGGTCGAGGAGGGGGACGCGCAGGTGGCGGGCCAGGTCGTTGCCGGTGCCGCACGGCACGACGCCCAGCGGGATGTCGACGCCCTGCGCGGCGAGCTCCACGAGCACCTCGAGACCGGCCTGGACCATCCCGTCCCCGCCCACGACCACGAGCGCCCGGGTGCTGAGGGCCTGCGCCCGCAGCCGGTCGCGCACCAGCGCCATCAGAGCGCCGAGGTCCTCGGCGGAGAGCACCACGGCCTCGTCACCGCCGGTGCGCAGCAGCTCCGCGGCCCGGTGGGCGTCCTCGAGGGCCCGGCCGCGGCCGGCACGGGGGTTGACCGCCAGGACGAAGGCGCCGCGGGACGAGCCCGGCTCAGCCATCGGCCCGCCGCGCCCCGCAGGCGGCGCACAGACCGGTGATCTCGACCGTGTGGTCCACCTCGGTGAAGCCGTGGGCGGCCGCGGTGCGCCCGGCCCACTCCTCGACCGTGGGGGCCTCGAGCTCCACGGCGGCGCCGCAGCGGCGGCACACCAGGTGGTGGTGGTGGTGCTCGGCCGCGCAGCGGCGGTAGATCGCCTCGCCGTCGTCGCTGCGCAGGACGTCCAGCTCCCCGAGCTCGGACATCGACTGCAGGATCCGGTAGGTCGTGGCCAGGGAGACGGAGTCGCCGCGCTCCCGCAGCAGGGCGTGCAGGTCCTGCGTGGAGATGAAGTCCTCCAGGGACGCGAGCGCCCGCGCGACGGCACGGCGCTGCCGGGTGTTGCGGACCTCCCCGGCGCTCCCCCCGCTGGTTCTCACGCTCACGCCTCGTCCTCTCCTCGCCGGTGCCCGGGCAGGTCACCAGCTTAACAAGGACCGCCCGACACGTGCCCCGCCGCCCTGTGGGGCACGGCCGGACCCGGGGATAGGGTGGGCCCATGGAGCTGATCAAGTACACCCACTCGTGCGTGCGGCTCGAGAAGGAGGGCCGTGTCCTGGTGATCGACCCGGGCAAGTTCTCCGGGCGGGACGAGCTGGCGGAGGCCCTCGACGGGGCCGACGCCCTGCTCATCACGCACGTGCACCCCGACCACCTGGACCCCGAGCCGGTGCACGCGCACCTCCGGGCGCACCCGGAGCTGCAGGTGTACGCCCCGGCCCCCGTGGCGGCGGAGCTCCGGGAGGCCCTGGGGGAGGGCCACACGATCCACGACGCCGAGCCCGAGACCGTGCTGGACCTCGAGGGCTTCACCGTGCGGACGTTCGGCGGCCAGCACGCGCTGATCCACTCGCTCATCCGCACCGTGGACAACATCGGGTACCTGGTCGACGGCACGGTCTACCACCCCGGCGACTCGCTGGTGGTCCCGCACGGGCTCGCCGCCCCCGTGCTGCTGGCCCCGATCCACGCGCCGTGGAACAAGCTGGCGGAGGTCATCGACTTCGTGGTGGCCGTGCGTCCCGAGCGGGTCTTCCAGATCCACGACGGACTGCTCTCCGCCGACGGCCTCGGCGTGATCGAGGGACAGCTGACCTCGTTCGCCGCGAAGTACGGGGTCGAGTACCGCCACCTCGCCACCGGCGAGCGCGTCGCCCTGTAGCCGCGGCCCCGCCCGGCGCGCCGACCGATCCCGACCCACCACCGAAAGGGAGCACCTGTGAGCACCGTCTTCACGAAGATCATCGAGGGGCAGATCCCCGGCCGCTTCGTCTGGCAGGACGAGCGCTGCGTCGGCTTCCTGTCGATCGACCCGCTCTCCCAGGGCCACACCCTCGTGGTCCCGCGCGAGGAGCACGACCACTGGATCGACCTGCCCGAGGACCTGGCGGCCCACCTGATGGTGGTCTCCCAGCGGATCGGGCAGGCCATCGACGCCGTGTGGCACCCGGCGCGGGTGGGCCAGATGATCCAGGGCTTCGAGGTCCCGCACACCCACGTCCACGTCTGGCCGGCGGACACGGTCGAGCAGTTCCAGTTCGTCAACGTGATCCGGAACCCGGACCCCGCCTGGATGGACGAGGCCGCGGAGCGGATCCGGGCCGCCCTCGCCGAGGCCGGGCACGGGTCCGCCGTGCCGCAGGCCTGACCCGCCGGCCTGATCCACCGGCCTGACGTGCCGGCTGGGCGCTCCGGCCCGGTCCTCGGGACCGGGCCGCGGAGAGCCTCCGCCGGGTCAGGCCCGGGCGGCCCCGAGGGCGTCCTTGAGGGCCTTCCGGATCCGCTTCTCCGAGACGGTGTGGGCGGTGCCCAGCTCCTGGGCGAACAGCGAGACCCGCAGCTCCTCGATCATCCAGGCCACCCGGCGCAGCTCGTCGGGGACCGGGGCGTGCGGGGGGAGGGCGTCCAGCGCGGCGTCGTAGTCGTCCTCGAGCTTCTGCACGGCGAGCATGCCGACCGTGTCCCGCTGCAGGTGGCCGGCGAGCTTCTCGAGGCGCACCTCCATCGCCCGCACGTAGCGGGGCAGGTGCTGGAGCTGGTCGTAGCCGGTGGCGGCGACGAACCCCGGGTGCACGAGGTGCTCCAGCTGGGCCTTGACGTCGTTGAGCGAGTTCACCGCGGCGAGCGAGGACGACCGCTTGAGCTGCTTGCGGATCCGCGCCGCCCCGGAGAGCACCTGCTCCACGAGCGCGGTGACCTGGAAGACGGTGTCGATGAGCTCGGCCCGCACGTGCTCGTGCAGCGCGTCGAACGCGGCCCGGGTGTACGGGGGCTCGGGCGGCGTGAGCTTGTCGATCGCGGCCACCGTGCAGTCCGCGATGAGCTCCGTCACCGACCCGTGCGGGTTCTGCGTGAAGACCAGCTTCTCGCGGTTGTTGAGGTGCTCCAGCACGTACCGCTCGGGAGAGGGGATGCGCAGCTGCAGCAGGGTGATCACCCCGCGGCGCTGCGCGGCCCGCTGCTCGGCGGCCGAGGAGAGGATGCGCACGGCCACCGTGGCCTCCCGGCCGGCCCGCTGCGTCGCCGCGGCGCGGGGACGCTCGGGGACGAGGGCCGGCCACCCGGTGATCCGCTGGCCCGCCACGGTCGTCTCGACGCTGCGCGGCAGGTCCTCCTCGGGCCACGCCGTCAGCCCCGAGCGCTCGAGCGCCGGCGGGGCCGCCTCCGGGGGCCGCGGGGCGGGGGTGCGCGGACCCGTCCGGGCCGCTCCTCCGGACGGGACCCCGGAGGGTGCGCCGGGGACCGCGCCGAGGGACTCGGCCAGGGCGGCGCGGATCTCGTCGTGCAGCTCCGACCGGAGCGCCTCGAGGTCCTCGCCCTCGCCGAGCACCCGGTTGCGGCGGTCCCGCACCTCGAAGCGCATCCGCAGGTGGGCCGGGACGGCCTCCCAGTTCCAGGACCCCGGCGGGACCACGTGGCCCTTCAGCCGGCGCAGGACCAGCTCCAGGGACGGCTCGAGGGCGTCGACGGCCGGGTCGAAGTCGGCGTCGAGCATCGCCACCGCCTGGCGGGCGACATCCGGGGCCGGCACGAAGTTGCGGCGCACCGCCTTCGGCAGGGACTTGATGAGCGCCGTGACGAGCTCGGTGCGGAACCCGGGGATCTGCCACCGGAACTGCTCGGGGTCCAGCTGGTTGAGGAACAGCACGGGCACGCGCACGGTCACGCCGTCCGCCTGGTCGGAGCCCGGCGCGAACTCGTAGGCGAGGTCGAGCACCAGCTCCCCGTCCCGGGTGCGCCGGACCCACTGGCGCGGGTAGAGCGACTCGTCGTAGCCGCCGGCCTCCTCGGCGATCAGGTCCTCGGGGTCCAGGTCCAGGAGGTGCTCGTCCTGCTGCCGGGCCTTCTTCCACCACGCGTCGAAGTGCCGTGCCGAGACCACGGACTCGGGGACCCGGGCGTCGTAGAACGCGAACAGGGCCTCGTCGTCGACCCGCAGGTCCTTGCGGCGCAGCCGGTTCTCGAGCTCCTCGACCTCGGCCAGGCGCTTGCGGTTGCGCGCCCAGAACCGGTGCCGGGTCTGCCAGTCGCCCTCCACGAGGGCGTGGCGGAGGAACAGCTCCCGCGCCAGGGCGGGGTCCACCCGCCAGAAGTTGATCCGGCGCTGGGCCACGACGGGCACGCCGTAGAGGGTCACCTTCTCGTAGGCCATCACGGAGCCCTGCGCACGGGACCAGTGCGGCTCCGACACGCTGCGCTTGACCAGGTGCGGGGCCAGCTCCTCGACCCACAGCGGGTCGATCGCGGCATTGACGCGGGCCCACAGCCGGGAGGTCTCCACGAGCTCCGCGGACATGACCCAGTCCGGGGACTTCTTGAACAGGTTGGAGCCCGGGAAGACGGCGAACCGCGAGCCGCGGGCGCCCTGGTACTCGCGCTTGCGCTCGTCCTTGAGCCCGATGTGGCTGAGCAGCCCCGCCAGCACCGACACGTGGATCTCCCGCTCCTTCCCGGAGGGGTCCACCTCCCGGCCCTTGCCGACCCGGATGCCGACCTGCTGGCCCATCTGGCGCAGCTGGGCGTAGAGGTCCTGCCACTCCCGGATCCGCAGGAAGTTCAGGTGCTCGCGCCGGCACAGCTTCCGGAACTGCGTCGAGGAGAGCTCCTCCTGCTGCTCCTGCACGTAGCGCCACAGCAGCAGCCAGCTCGTGAAGTCCGAGTTCTCGTCGAAGAACCGCTTGTGCAGCTCGTCGGCCTGCTGCCGCTTCTCCAGGGGGCGCTCCCGGGGGTCCTGCACGGTCAGCGCCGCCGCGAGGACCATGACCTCCCGGGCGCAGCCCCGCCGGTCCGCCTCCACGATCATCCGGCCCAGCCGCGGGTCCACCGGCAGCTGCGCCAGCTGCCGGCCCACCGGGGTGAGGGGTCCGCCGCGGCCGTCGTCGTCCCGCGGACCCCTCGCGGACGCGCCCCGCGGTTCCTTGAGGGCGCCCAGCTCCCGGAGCAGGGCCACGCCGTCCTTGACGGCCCGGGACTCCGGCGGCTCCACGAACGGGAACCGCTCGATGTCCCCGGGCTCCTTCACGACCCCCACCGAGGTCATCTGCAGGATCACGGCCGCCAGGGACGTCCGCAGGATCTCGGGGTCGGTGAACTCCGGGCGGGAGAGGTAGTCCTCCTCCGAGTAGAGCCGGATGCAGATGCCGTCGGAGACGCGCCCGCAGCGGCCCGCGCGCTGGTTCGCCGAGGCCTGGGAGACGCGCTCGATCGGGAGGCGCTGCACCTTGGTCCGCGCCGAGTAGCGCGAGATGCGCGCCGTGCCCGGGTCGATCACGTACTTGATGCCCGGGACGGTCAGCGACGTCTCGGCCACGTTGGTGGCCAGCACGATCCGGCGACGGCCCGACGGCGCGAACACCCGGTGCTGCTCCGCCATGGACAGCCGGCCGAACAGGGGCAGGATCTCGGCGTCGGCCAGGCCGCGGACCCGCTTGAGGGTGCCCTGCAGCGCCTCCTGAGCGTCGCGGATCTCCCGCTCGCCGGCGAAGAAGATCAGGATGTCCCCGGGCGGCTCGGAGGAGAGCTCCTCGACTGCGTCGCACACGGCGTCGATGGGGTCCCGGTCCTCGTCCTCCAGCCCGTCGCCGGTGTCCTCGGCGTCCGGGCCGCCGTCCCCCGAGCGCGGCTGGGCCAGCGGGCGCCAGCGGACCTCCACGGGGTACGTGCGGCCCGAGACCTCGATGACCGGGGCCTTCTGCGGCTCGGCGCCCTCGGCCGGCTCCGGCGCGAAGTGCCGGGCGAAGCGCTCGGGGTCGATCGTGGCCGACGTGATGATCACCTTGAGGTCCGGGCGCCGGGGCAGGATCCGCCGGAGGTAGCCCAGGAGGAAGTCGATGTTGAGGGAGCGCTCGTGGGCCTCGTCGATGATGATCGCCGAGTACTTCTGCAGCAGCCGGTCGTGCTGGATCTCGGCGAGCAGGATGCCGTCGGTCATCAGCTTGACCCGCGAATCGGCGCCCACCTCGGAGGTGAAGCGCACCTGGTAGCCGACCGTGCCGCCGATCTTCTCGCCCAGCTCCGAGGAGATCCGCTCCGCCACCGAGCGCGCCGCGATCCGCCGCGGCTGGGTGTGGCCGATCAGGCCGCGCTCGCCCAGGCCGAGCTCGAGGCACATCTTCGGGATCTGCGTCGTCTTGCCGGACCCGGTCTCGCCAGCGACCACGACCACCTGGTGCGCGGCGATCGCGCCCATGATGTCCTCGCGGCGCGCGGAGACCGGGAGGTTCTCGGGATAGACGATGGTTCGGGGGCTGCCCAGGGATGCTGACATGACCTCCCGATCCTACCGGGGACACGGGCCGCGGAGGGCCCGGTCCCGGTGGACGATCGGGCACCGGCGACACGCCGTCGGCGCCGTTATGTCACCACTTGTGAGCTGTCTCTCATTTTGTGACCGAACGGAAGGTAATATCGCTGACACCACTCGTTCCTGAAAGGACCCACCATGAAGCGACTGTTCCCGATGACGGCGGCCCTCGCCTCCACCGCCCTGCTGCTCACGGCCTGCGGCGGCTCCGACACCGAGACCGCCGGGGGCGGGGGCGGCGGCGAGGCCGCCGAGGAGGCCACCGTCGGGATCAGCCAGTTCGTGGAGCACCCCTCGCTGGACGCGGCACGCGAGGGCTTCCTCGCCGCGCTCGAGGAGGGCGGCTACACGGAGGGGGAGAACCTCACCCTCGACTTCCAGAACGCCTCGGGCGACCAGGGCACCTCCACCAGCATCGCGTCCAACATGGCGTCCTCGGACGCCGACCTGGTCCTGGCCATCGCGACGCCGTCCGCCCAGGGCCTGGCCCAGTCGGTCACCGACCGCCCGGTGCTGTTCACGGCCGTCACCGACCCGGTCGACGCCGGGCTGGTCGACTCCCTCGAGAACCCCGGCGGCAACGTCACCGGGACCACCGACATGAACCCGGTGGCCGAGCAGATCGCGCTGGTCAAGCAGCTCGACCCGGAGGCGAAGTCCGTGGGCATCATCTACAGCTCGGGCGAGACGAACTCGCAGGTCCAGGTCGACCTCGCGAAGGAGGCCGCCGCGGAGGAGGGCCTGGAGGTCGTCGAGAAGTCCGTGACCAACACCTCCGAGGTGGCCCAGGCCGCAGAGTCCCTCGACACGGACGCGATCTACGTGCCCACCGACAACAAGGTGGTCTCCGGTCTCGAGGCCGTGATCTCCGCCGCCGAGTCCAAGCAGATCCCCCTGATCGCGGGCGAGGGCGACTCCGTGGAGCGCGGCGCCCTCATCACCCAGGGCCTGGACTACGAGCAGCTCGGCCGACAGACCGGGGAGATGGCCGTGCGCATCCTCAAGGAGGGCGCGGACCCCGCGTCCATGCCCGTGGAGTCCCAGGAGGACACGCAGCTGATCATCAACCTCCAGGCCGCCGAGCGGATGGGCGTGCAGGTCCCCCAGGAGCTGCAGGACTCCGCGGACCAGGTCATCGAGTAGTCCCGGGCGGCCGGGACGGCGCCGGCGCCCGGACACCCCGGACGCCGTCCCGCCCGGCCCCCGGCCCCCCGCGGCACCCCTTCCGACGGGGGCGCGCCCGCCCGATCGGCGGACGGACCCCGTCTCCCACCAACCAGAACGGATCCAGCAGAAGTGATAGCCGGTATCGAACTCGGACTGCTCTACGCGGTCATGGCGCTGGGCGTCTACCTCACGTTCCGGGTGCTCGACTTCCCCGACCTGACGGTCGACCAGTCCTTCACCACGGGCGCCGCCACCACGGCGATGATCATCCTCGGCGGCGGCAGCCCCTGGCTCGCCACCGCCGCCGGTTTCCTGACCGGGGCGCTCGCCGGGCTCATCACGGGCCTGCTCCACACCAAGGCCCACATCAACGGTCTGCTCGCGGGCATCCTCACCATGACCGCGCTCTACTCCATCAACCTGCGGGTCATGGACGGCAAGGCCAACCTGTCCCTGCTGCGCGAGGACACGGTCTTCACCCCGCTCGCCGAGATGGGCGTGCAGGGGACCTGGATCGGCATCGCCCTGTTCCTGCTCGGCGTCGCCGTGGTCAAGGTCCTCCTCGACTGGTTCCTCTACACGGACGCCGGCCTCGCCATGCAGGCCACCGGCGACAACCCGGAGATGATCCGCTCCTTCGGGGTGAACACGGACCACCAGAAGATGCTGGGCCTGTGCCTGTCCAACGGGCTCGTCGGCCTCGCCGGGTCCCTCGTGGCCCAGTACCAGGGCTTCGCCGACATCGGCATGGGCATCGGTCTCATCGTCGTCGGGCTCGCCTCCGTGATCCTCGGCCAGGGGCTCTTCGGCTCGCGCACGGTCGTGATGGCGACCCTGGCCGTCGTCCTCGGCTCGGTCGTCTACCGCCTGGTCATCACCGTGGCGCTGCAGGCGGGCCTCAACCCGTCCGACATGAAGCTGATCTCCGCGGTGCTCGTGGTGGCCGCGCTCGTGGTGCCGCAGCTGCAGTTCTTCAGGCGCCGCAGGGAACGGCACCTCGCGAGCGAGGCGGCGCGTCTCGTCGACGACCTCACCGACACCCCCGCGACCACGAAGGCAGGTGCCTGAGCCGTGCTCACCATCGACAACGTCCACAAGACGTTCTTCGCCGGGACCGTCAACGAGCGGCGCGCCCTCGCCGGCGTCTCGCTGACCCTGCAGGAGGGCGACTTCCTCACCGTCATCGGCTCCAACGGCGCCGGCAAGTCGACGATCCTCAACGCCATCTCCGGGAGCCTGATCCCGGACACGGGCACGGTGCGGGTCGACGACACCGACGTCACCCGGCTGCCGGAGCACAAGCGCGCCCGGTACCTGTCCCGCGTCTTCCAGGACCCCATGAAGGGGTCGTCCCCGACCATGACGGTCGAGCAGAACATGGCGATCGCGTACCAGCGGGGGAAGTCCCGGGGGCTCGTGCCTGGCCTCACGAACGCCCGCCGCCAGCTCTTCCGCGACAAGCTGGCCAGCCTCGAGCTGGGCCTGGAGAACCGGCTGGGCGCCAAGGTGGGCCTGCTCTCCGGCGGTCAGCGCCAGGCGCTGTCCCTGCTCATGGCGACGTTCTCCGAGCCGCGCATCCTGCTCCTCGACGAGCACACGGCGGCCCTCGACCCGCAGCGCGCGGACCTCGTGTCCCGGCTCACCGCGGACATCGTGGCCGAGCAGAACCTCACCACGGTGATGGTCACGCACAACATGGACCAGGCCCTGCGCCTGGGCAACCGGCTGATCATGATGCACGAGGGCCGGATCCTCTTCGAGCTCGACGCCGCCCAGAAGAAGTCCATGACCGTGCCCGGCCTGCTCGAGCAGTTCCGCCGGCTGCAGCCGGGGGCGGGGCAGGACGCGTTCGACGACGCTACGCTGTTCGAGAGCGTCAAGACCGAGGACGGTTCCTGACCGGCCGGCACCGGCCGTCGGTCCACGACCGGCACGGACGACGACGGGGCGGGCCGGGCACGGCCCGCCCCGCCGCGCGTCGGCGGGCGGTCCGCCCGGCAGCGCCCCGCATCCGTCCAGCAGCCAGGAGAGCAGCACCGTGAGCCAGAGCCCCGACCCGCACCACGCCCGCCGACGCGCCGGGGGGTGGCTGCTGGCCGTGGGCGTGGTGGCCCTGTTCGTCTCCACGTTCACCGTGCCCGAGGCCATCCACCACCTCGCGCGCGCCTCGACGGACGAGGGGACGGGCCTGAGTGGGCGCGCGGTGGTGGTCGTCGTGGTGGGCGCCGTGACCCTGCTCGGCGGAGGAGCCCTGGCGATCGCCGGGTTCAACTGGCGCCGCTCGGCGGGGGAGGGCCCCAGCCCGGAGGACCGGCTGCTCGACGAGCAGTTCGGCGACGACCCCGTGCGCCCCTACGACCCGGACGAGTTCCGCCGCCGGGGGCACCGGGGCCCCGGCGACCGCGACTGACGAGACCGCGGCCGGGGCCCGGTCCTCCCGGGACGGGGCGGCGGGCCTAGACTCGTCCCATGCTCACTCAGCCTGCTGACGGCCCGGGCCTCAAGAAGCACATCACCGGGCCGCTCCTGTTCCTCTTCATCCTCGGCGACGTCCTCGGCGCCGGGGTCTACGCCCTCGTGGGCGTCATCGCGGGGGAGGTGGGCGGCGTCACCTGGGCCCCGATGCTCGTGGCGCTGCTGCTCGCCCTGCTCACGGCCGCCTCCTACGCCGAGCTCGTCACCAAGTACCCACAGGCCGGCGGGGCGGCGGTCTTCGCCCACCGCGCCTTCCGCGTCCCGATCGTGCCCTACCTCGTCGGCTTCTGCATGCTCACCGCCGGGGTGGTCAGCGCGTCCGCACTGGCCCTGGCTTTCAGCGGGGACTACCTCGCGGTCTTCGTGGACGTGCCCCCCGCCGTCGGGGCCATCGTGTTCCTCGTCGCGGTCGCCCTGCTCAACGCCCGCGGGATCAAGGAGTCGCTGCGGGCCAACGTCGTCATGACCGCGCTCGAGGTCTCGGGGCTGGTGCTGGTCGTCGTCGCCGTCGCCGTCATGCTCGGCGGCGGGAACGGCGACGTCGGGCGCGCGATGCGATTCGGCGAGGACGTCGATCCGCTGCTGGGCGTGCTGGGAGCCGCCCTGCTCGCGTACTACTCCTTCGTGGGCTTCGAGACCTCGGCCAACGTCGCCGAGGAGGTCCGCGACGTGTCGCGGGTCTACCCCCGGGCCCTGTTCGGGTCCCTCCTGGCGGCCGGGGCGATGTACGTGCTCGTCGGCACGGCGGCGTCGGTGGCACTGCCGGCCGACCAACTGGGGGCCTCGAGCGCCCCGCTGCTGGACGTCGTGACGGTCACCGGGGTCCCGGTGCCGGGCTGGCTGTTCAGCCTGCTCGCCCTCGTCGCGGTCGCCAACGGTGCCCTGCTGACCATGATCATGGCCAGCCGCCTCACCTACGGCATGGCCGTGCAGGGACTCTTCCCCGCGGTGCTGGGCCGGGTCCTCCCGCGCCGGGGCACCCCGTGGGTCGCCATCATCGCCACGACCCTCGCCGCGCTGGCCCTGACCCTCACCGGCGGGGTGGCCGTCCTCGCGGAGACGGTGGTGCTGCTGCTGCTCGTCGTCTTCATCAGCACGAACGTCGCCGTCCTCGTGCTGCGCCGGGAGCCGGTGGAGCACCCGCACTTCCGCGCCTGGACGCCCTTGCCGGTCCTCGCCGTCCTGTCGTGCCTGGTGCTGCTGACGCAGCTGGAGGCCGGGGTGTGGGCGCGCGGCGGGATCGTCCTCGCCGTCGGCGTGCTGCTCTACGCCGTCGCCCGGATCCGCGGCGGGCAGCCCGTCCGGTACCGGCCGGTGGAGGGCGCACGGACCGGGGAGCCCGCGGAGCGCAGCTGAGCGTCCCCGCCCCGGGCCGGGCACGACGAAGGCCCCGGACCAGCTGGTCCGGGGCCTTCGTCCCGTGTGGTGCCCGCGATAGGATTCGAACCTACGGCCTTCTGCTCCGGAGGCAGACGCTCTATCCCCTGAGCTACGCGGGCCTCTCACCGCCTCAGCGATGAACCTCAACGATACTAGCAGGTTTCCCGGGGCTGTCGTCGACCACCCGGCACGGGCGCTCCACGGCGCCCGGTTACACTGGTCCGGTGACTCCAGAACAACTTTCTCTCGCCGTATCCGCATGCCTGCAGGACGCCGTGGCCCGGGGCGATCTCGCCCTCGCCGACGGTGCCCGCCTGCCGGAGGTGCGGATCGAGCGGCCGAAGAACCGGGAGCACGGGGACTGGGCGACCAACGTCGCCATGCAGCTCGCCAAGAAGGTGGGGCGCGCCCCACGCGACGTCGCCGCCGTGGTCAGGGACCGGTTGCAGGACACCGCGGGCGTGGCCGCCGTCGACGTGGCCGGGCCGGGCTTCCTCAACATCACCCTGGACGCCGCCGCGGCGGGGGAGATCGCCCGCACCGTCGTGGAGCAGGGCGAGGCCTTCGGCCGGGCGAGCACGCTGGCCGGGACGTCCGTGAACCTGGAGTTCGTCTCCGCGAACCCCACCGGCCCGGTCCACCTGGGCGGCACCCGCTGGGCCGCCGTCGGCGACTCCCTGGCCCGTGTGCTCGAGGCGCAGGGCGCGGACGTGGTGCGCGAGTACTACTTCAACGACGCCGGCGCGCAGATCGACCGCTTCGCCCGCTCCCTGCTGGCCCGCGCCCAGGGCGAGCCCGCCCCCGAGGACGGCTACGGCGGGGAGTACATCACCGACATCGCCGCACGGATCGTCGCCGAGAACCCCGGCGTCCTCGAGTCCGGGGACCCGCAGGAGGCGTTCCGCGCCGCGGGCGTGGAGCTGATGTTCGCCGAGATCAAGTCCTCGCTGCACGACTTCGGCGTGGACTTCGACGTGTACTTCCACGAGCAGTCCCTGTTCGACCAGGGCGCCGTGGAGAAGCTCCTGGAGCAGCTCAAGACCTCCGGCGCCCTCTACTTCGCGGACGGCGCCTGGTGGCTGCGCTCCAGCGCCTACGGCGACGACAAGGACCGGGTGGTCGTCAAGTCCGACGGCCAGGCCGCCTACATCGCGGGGGACATCGCCTACTTCAAGGACAAGCGGGACCGCGGCGCGGACCTGTGCATCTACATGCTCGGCGCCGACCACCACGGCTACGTGGCCCGGCTCAAGGCCGCCGCCGCGGCGCTGGGCGACGCCCCGGAGCGGGTCGAGGTGCTCATCGGCCAGATGGTCAACCTCGTCAAGGACGGCGTGCCCGTGCGGATGTCCAAGCGCGCCGGCAACGTGGTGACCATGGAGGACCTCGTCGAGGTCGTGGGCGTCGACGCCGCCCGGTACTCGCTGACCCGCTTCTCCGTGGACTCCAACATCGACATCGACCTGGGTCTGCTGACCCGGCGCTCCAACGAGAACCCGGTCTTCTACGTCCAGTACGCCCACGCCCGCACGTGCGCGGTGGGGCGCAACGCCGAGGCGGCGGGCGTCGCCCGCACGGACGAGCGGGGCGAGGCCGTGTTCGACGCGTCGCTGCTCGACCACCCGATGGAGGGGGAGATGCTGGCGGCTCTCGGCCAGTACCCCTCGGTGCTCGCCCAGGCCGCCGAGTTCCGCGAGCCGCACCGCGTGGCGCGCCACCTCGAGGTGCTCGCCGGGACCTACCACCGCTGGTACGACGCCTGCCGCGTGGCGCCGCAGGGCGAGGACGAGGTCACCGACCTGCACCGCACCCGCCTGTGGCTCAACGACGCCGCGCGCCAGGTCCTGGCCAACGGGCTGGGCGTGCTCGGCGTGTCCGCACCGGAGAGGATGTGATCGCATGACCGCCGACCCGACCACCCGCACCGAGGGCTCCCCCCTGGCGCCGTCCTGGCTGAGCGTGCCCGAGGACCTCGACGCCCTCGACCCCGTCATCTGGCCCGAGGCGTTCCGCCGCGACGACGACGGCGTGCTGGCCGTCTCGGGGATCCCGGTCCCGGAGCTCGCCGAGCGCTACGGCACTCCCTCCTACGTCTACTCCGAGGACACCTTCCGGGCGCGCGCCCGGGAGTTCCGCTCCGCCTTCACCGAGGCGTTCGCGCGGATCGGCGCCGAGGTCTCCGTCTACTACGCCGGCAAGTCCTTCCTGACCACCGAGGTGGTGCGCTGGCTGCGCGAGGAGGGCCTCAACGTGGACACCGCCTCGGGCGGGGAGCTGGCGGTCGCCCTGCGCGGCGGCATGGAGCCCGCCCGGATCGCCCTGCACGGCAACAACAAGTCCGCCGCCGAGATCACCCGCGCCCTCGACCACGGGCTCGGACGGATCGTCGTGGACTCCCTCGCCGAGATCGAGCTCGTCGCCCACCTGGCGCGCACCCTCGGCGTCGTCGCCCCCGTGCTGATCCGCGTCACCCCCGGCGTGCACGCGTCCACGCACGAGTTCATCGCCACCGCCCACGAGGACCAGAAGTTCGGCCTGTCCCTCGCCCCGCCCGAGGGCGGCGGGGACAGCCCCGCGATGCAGGCCGTCGCCGCGTGCGTCCTGGAGCCCGAGCTCGACCTGCGCGGGATCCACTGCCACATCGGCTCCCAGATCTTCGACGCGGAGGGCTTCGGGATGGCCGCGGAGCGGGTGCTCGCCTTCATGGCCGACGCCGACGAGCGCTTCGGCCTGACCCTCCCGGAGCTCGACCTCGGCGGCGGCTACGGCATCGCCTACACCGAGGCCGACACCCCCCGCCCGGCCCGCGAGATCGCCGAGGCCCTCGCGGACCAGGTGGCCACCACGGCCCGGTCGCTGCGGATGGCGGTCCCGCACCTGTCCATCGAGCCCGGCCGCGCGATCTCCGGGCCGGCCGCGTGCACCCTCTACACCGTGGGCACCCTGAAGACCGTCACGGTCGAGTCCGGGGCGCAGCGCCGGTACGTCTCCGTGGACGGCGGGATGAGCGACAACGCCCGGCCGGTGCTCTACGGGGCCGACTACACGGCCGTGCTCGCGAACCGCCGCGCCGAGGGAGCTCCCGTGCTCTCCCGGGTGGTGGGCAAGCACTGCGAGTCCGGGGACGTCGTGGTCCGCGACGTCTACCTGCCCCAGGACCTCGCCCCCGGGGACGTCCTGGCGGTGCCCGCCACCGGCGCCTACTGCTGGGCGCTGTCCAGCAACTACAACTGGATCGCCCGCCCCCCGGTCGTCGCCGTGCGCGCCGCCGGGGACGGGCCGGAGGCCCGGCTCATCGTGCGGGGCGAGACCGAAGAAGACCTGTTCGCCCGCGACCTGGGAGCCTGATTGACCGCCTCGACCCCTGAGACCACCCGCCCGCCCTCGACCGTGAAGGTGGCCCTGCTCGGTGCCGGCAACGTCGGCGCCGAGGTGGCCCGGACCCTGCTCGACCACGGCCCCGAGTTCGCCGCCCGCGTGGGCGCGCCCGTGGAGCTCGTCGGCATCGCCGTGCGGGACCTCGCCGCCCGGCGGACCGTCGAGCTGCCCGAGGCCCTGCTCACGACCGACGCCGAGGCTCTCGTCGACGCCGCGGACGTGGTCATCGAGCTGACCGGTGGCATCGAGCCGGCCCGCAGCCGCATCCTCCGGGCCCTGCACGCGGGCAAACCGGTGATCTCGGGCAACAAGGCCCTCATCGCCCGGCACGGCCGCCAGCTCCAGGACGCGGCCGACGCCGCCGGCGTGCCCCTGTCCTACGAGGCCGCCGTGGCCGGGGCGATCCCCATCGTGCGCCCCATGCAGGACTCCCTCGCGGGGGACCGGGTGGACCGCGTGCTGGGCATCATGAACGGCACCACGAACTACATCCTCGACCAGATGGACACCACGGGCGCGCAGTTCGACGACGCGCTCGCCGAGGCGCAGAAGCTCGGCTACGCGGAGGCGGACCCCACCGCCGACGTGGAGGGCCACGACGCCGCGGCGAAGGCCGCCATCCTCGCGTCCCTGGCCTTCCACTCGACCTTCACCATCGACGACGTCTACTGCCGCGGCATCACCGGGGTCACCGCCGCGGACGTCGCCGCCGCCCGCGAGGCCGGCTACGTGATCAAGCTCCTGGCGGTGTGCGAGCGCTGCGCGGGCGGCGTGAACCTGCGGGTCACCCCGACCATGATCCCGCGGGAGCACCCGCTGGCCGGCGTGCACGGGGCCTACAACGCCGTGTTCGTCGAGGCCGCCAACGCCGGCTCCCTCATGTTCTACGGCGCGGGCGCCGGCGGTGCCGCCACCGCCTCGGCCGTGCTGGGCGACTTCGTCTCGGCGGCGCGCCGGCTCGTGCTCGGCGGTCCGGCCCAGGGCGCGGACCCCCACGCCCAGCTGGCCGCCGCGCCCATGGACGACGTCCGCACGAGCTTCTCGATCACCCTGACCGTCCAGGACCGCCTCGGCGTCCTGGCGCGGATCGCCCAGGTCTTCGCCGACCACAGCGTGTCGATCTTCACGATGCAGCAGACGGACCACCCGCACGGCGACCCGCAGCTGTCGGAGATCCGGCTCGTGACCCACCGGGGCGCGAACAAGGATCTCGTGGCCACGGTGGACGCCCTGCGCGAGCTGCCCTTCGTCGAGGGCGTCACCGGCGTGATCCGCGTGGAGCACGCCGACTGACCCCCGGCGGTGCCGCCCGCGGACCGGGCGGCACCTCCCCGGCGACGGCACCGCCGCACGACCCCCCACGAGCACCCCCCGCACCACCGAGTCCACAGGAAGAGATCCAGCACATGGCACACGTCTGGCAGGGCGTCATCAACGAGTACCGGGACCGGCTGCCGGTCTCCGGCTCCACCGAGGTCATCACGATGGGGGAGGGCGGCACGCCGCTGATCCGGGCGCGCGCCCTGTCGGAGCTCACCGGCAACACCGTCTGGCTGAAGTTCGAGGGCATGAACCCGACCGGCTCGTTCAAGGACCGGGGCATGACCATGGCCATCACGAAAGCCAAGGAGGAGGGCGCCGAGGCCGTCGTGTGCGCCTCGACCGGCAACACCTCCGCCTCCGCCGCGGCCTACGCCAAGCAGGCGGGGCTCACGTGCGCGGTGCTCGTGCCCGAGGGGCGGATCGCCATGGGCAAGCTCTCGCAGGCGGTCGCGCACGGTGCGGACATCATCCAGGTGGACGGCAACTTCGACAACTGCCTCGAGGTGGCCCGCAAGCTCTCCGAGTCCTACCCCGTGTTCCTCGTGAACTCCGTGAACCCCTACCGGATCGAGGGCCAGAAGACCGGGGCGTTCGAGGTGGTCGACACCCTCGGCGACGCCCCGGACCTGCACATCCTGCCGGTCGGCAACGCCGGCAACATCACCGCGTACTGGAAGGGCTACCAGGAGTACGCCCGGCCCTACGACTCCACGACGGCGGGGGAGCTGCCGGCCGTGTCCACGAGGCTGCCCGTGATGTGGGGCTTCCAGGCCGAGGGGGCGGCCCCGCTGGTGCTCGGCCACCCCGTCACGGAGCCCGAGACGATCGCGACCGCCATCCGGATCGGCAACCCCGCGTCCTGGGACTCGGCGATCGCCGCCCGCGACGAGTCCGGCGGGCTCATCGGCTCCGTCTCGGACGACGAGATCCTGTCCGCCCACCGGTGGCTCTCGGCCAAGGAGGGCGTGTTCGTCGAGCCGGGCTCCGCCGCGGGCGTGGCCGGTCTGCTCCAGAAGCACGCCGCGGGGGAGGCCCCCACGGGGCGGACGGTCGTCATCACGGTGACCGGTCACGGCCTCAAGGACCCGCAGTGGGCGATCAAGGCCGCCGAGCGGGAGGACCCCGCGCTGGTCGAGCCCCAGCGCGTGCCCTTCGACGTGGTGGCCGTCGCCGCCGCCCTGGGCCTGGAGTAGTCCCGGATGTTCGAGATCGGCCAGCGGGTGGCGGTGAGCGTGCCCGGCTCCACCGGCAACGTGGGTCCGGGCTACGACAGCCTGGGCCTGGCGCTCGGCCACTACGACGACCTCGCCGTGACCGTGACCGGCGGCGGCCTGGAGTTCGAGCTCCACGGGGAGGGCTCCGCGTCCGTGCCCCGCTCCGCGGAGCACCTGGTGGTCCGCGCCATGCGGGCCGCCTTCCGGGCCGCGGGGGTCGAGGAGCTGCCGGGACTGCGGCTCGAGGCGACCAACCGCATCCCGCACGGGCGCGGCATGGGCTCGAGCGCCTCGGCCGTGGTGGCCGGCGTGCTCGCGGCCAACGCGCTGCTGCCGGCGGAGCGCGTCCTCGACGACCGGCGCCTGCTCCAGGTCGCCGCGGCGATGGAGGGCCACCCGGACAACGTGGCCCCGTCCCTCTACGGGGGGCTCGTGATCTCCTGGACCGGCGCGGACGGCTACCGCAGTGCCCCCGTGACCGTCCACGAGGACGTCGTGCCGGTGGTGGCGATCCCCGACTTCGAGGTCCCCACCCGCCTCGCCCGGTCCCTGCTGCCCGCGACCGTCCCCCACCACGACGCCGCGGTCAACGCCGGGCGGACGGCCCTGCTCGTCGAGGCGCTGACGCGGCGCCCCGAGCTGCTGCTGCCCGCCACCGAGGACCGGCTGCACCAGCCGTACCGGGCCTCCGCCATGCCCCCGAGCGCCCGGCTGATGACCGCGCTGCGGGAGCGCGGGCTGCCGGCCATGATCTCCGGGGCCGGACCGACCGTCCTGGTCCTCGCCGCGGACGGGCACCAGGCGCAGGAGACGGAGGAGGCCCTCGCGGAGCTCGTCGTGGGCGGAACGGATTCCGTCTCCTGGCGTGTCCTCCGTCTGCGGGTCGACGGTCAGGGTGCTAAGCTGGAGAGGCACCCGCAGCAGATCCAGGGGTAGGAGACCGCGCCCGGCGCGGTGAGGACAGCGGGCATCATGAGGGGACACGCCCCGGTCGGATGCCCCGGGTCCTCGACTCCACCGCCTCAGATCCTCCGGTGATCCCCCGCCGGCACCGGCTTCTTCGATGCCGTCGGCGCCCCGGCCCGCGCAGACACGGACCGGAGCACACCATGATCTCCGGGTGACAACCCTGTTCGCCCAGGCTGCCGCGCCCTGAAGTGCGCCCCGCCGCAGGCGGCCCGCGATCGCGGCCCGCCGGGAACCATCCACGGTCCTGGACTCTGAGATCCATGGGCCCCCCACCGAGGGAGAAGGACACTTCGTGACCGAGACCACCGACCTTTCCACGGGTACGGAAGAGACCACCACCAGCGACCCCCGGAACGCGGGCCTGTCCGCGCTCAAGCTGGCCCAGCTCCAGGCGCTCGCCTCCCAGCTCGGGATCACCGGCGCCCGCCGGATGCGCAAGAGCCTGCTGGTCGACGCGATCGCCGCCCACCAGCGCGGCGGGGCCGTCGCCGACCGGGACAAGGCCGTCGAGGAGAAGATCGCGCAGACGGTCGAGAAGACCGCCGACGGCAGCGCCGGCCAGGGCACCGCCCCGGCCGCCGCGACGACCGGTGAGGACTCCTCAGCCGCGCAGGGCGCCGACGGCGGCCAGCCGCAGCGGCGCTCGCGCTCCCGCCGCGCCACGAGCACCGGCGTGGTGTCCGCCCCCGACCAGCAGGGTTCCGCGCAGCAGAGCGCCGCCCTGGAGGACACCGCGCAGCAGGTCGCCGCGCAGGGAACCACCGAGCAGCAGCCGGCCGAGCAGACCGCTCCCGCCGAGGACTCCTCCGGCGCCGAGGGCGAGGGCGGCCGCAACCGCAACCGCAGCCGCCGCAACCGCAGCCGCGACGACAACGGCCAGGACAGCGCCGGTCAGGACAACGGCGGCCAGGACTCCGGGCAGAAGGCCGACGAGTCGCGCCCCTCCGCCGAGGGCCGGGACGACGACCAGTCGAAGCAGGACCGGGGCCGCGGCCAGAACCGCGGCCAGGACAACCGTCAGGTCCAGGGCGGCCAGGACAAGGGCGACGGGCGCAACCGGCGTGACAACCGCGCCGAGGGCGGGAAGTCCCAGGACAACCGGGGCCAGGACAACCGTCAGGACAAGGGCGGCCCGGACAACCGGGCCCAGGACAACCGGGGCCAGGACAACCGTCAGGACAAGGGCGGCCCGGACAACCGGGCCCAGGACAACCGGGGCCAGGACAACCGTCAGGACAAGAGCGGCCAGGACAACCGGGGCCAGGACAACCGTCAGGACAAGGGCGGCCAGGACGACGGCGGCAGCCGCCGCAGCCGCCGCAACCGCAACCGCAACGACCGCGACCGGGACCGCAGCGACCGCGACCGGGACCGCAGCGACCGCAATGACCGCGCCGAGCGCAACGAGCGCCGCAACCGCCGCGGGCGCAGCACCGGCCCCGAGGTCGACGACACGGAGTTCACCGAGGACGACGTCCTGCTGCCCGTCGCGGGCATCCTGGACGTCCTCGACAACTACGCGTTCGTGCGCACCTCCGGCTACCTCCCCGGCCCGAACGACGTCTACGTCAGCCTCGCCCAGGTCAAGAAGCACAACCTGCGCAAGGGCGACGCCGTGGTCGGCGCCATCCGCGCCCCCCGCGACGGCGAGCAGCAGAACGCCACGCGGCAGAAGTTCAACGCTCTGGTCCAGCTCACCACGGTCAACGGCAAGAAGACCGAGGAGAACAAGGACCGCGTGGACTTCGGGAAGCTGATCCCGCTGTACCCGCAGGAGCGCCTGCGCCTCGAGACGGAGCCCAAGAAGATCGGGCCCCGCGTCGTCGACCTCGTCGCCCCCATCGGCAAGGGCCAGCGCGGCCTGATCGTCTCCCCGCCGAAGGCCGGCAAGACGCTGATGCTGCAGGCGATCGCCAACGCGATCACCACGAACAACCCCGAGGTCCACCTCATGATGGTGCTCGTCGACGAGCGCCCCGAGGAGGTCACGGACATGCAGCGCACGGTCAAGGGCGAGGTCATCGCCTCGACCTTCGACCGCCCGGCGGACGACCACACCACGGTCGCCGAGCTGGCCATCGAGCGGGCCAAGCGCCTTGTGGAGATGGGCATGGACGTGGTGGTCCTCCTGGACTCCATGACCCGCCTGGGCCGTGCCTACAACCTCTCGGCCCCCGCCTCCGGCCGCATCCTCTCCGGCGGCGTGGACTCCGCGGCGCTGTACCCGCCGAAGAAGTTCTTCGGCGCGGCCCGCAACATCGAGAACGGCGGCTCGCTCACGATCCTCGCGACCGCCCTCGTGGAGACCGGGTCCAAGATGGACGAGGTCATCTTCGAGGAGTTCAAGGGCACCGGCAACATGGAGCTCCGCCTGTCCCGCTCGCTCGCGGACAAGCGGATCTACCCGGCCGTGGACGTCAACTCCTCGGGCACCCGCCGCGAGGAGAACCTCCTCTCCCCGGACGAGATCAAGATCATGTGGAAGCTGCGCCGTGTCCTGTCCGGGCTCGACCAGCAGCAGGCCCTCGAGCTGCTCACGAACAAGCTGCGGGACACCCAGTCCAACACCGAGTTCCTGCTCCAGGTGCAGAAGACCACGCTGTCGGCCCGCGCCGAGAGCGACCGCTAGCACGCCCGCGCCGCCGCGGCCCCGACCGGTTCGACCGGACGGGGCCGCGGCGGCGTCGTCGTGCCCACCACCGCCAGACCTTCTCCGCCGCCTCCGAAGGAGCGCCCCATGCCGGATCCCATCCAGTCCCTGATCGACGAGCACGCCGAGCTGCAGCGGCAGCTCGCCGACCCCGCCGTGCACGCGGAGCAGGGCAAGGCCCGCAAGCTGGGACGCCGCTACGCCGAGCTCAACGGCATCGTCGAGGCGCACCGCCGGGTGCACCGCCTCGAGGAGGACCTGGGCGCGGCGCAGGAGCTCGCCGCCGAGGAGCCCGAGTTCGCCGAGGAGATCCCGGCGCTCGAGGAGCAGCTCACGGCCGCCCGGGAGAAGCTGCGGCGGCTGCTCGTCCCGCGAGACCCCGACGACGGGCGCAACGTGATCCTGGAGGTCAAGGCGGGGGAGGGCGGCGACGAGTCCGCGCTCTTCGCAGGGGACCTGCTGCGCATGTACCTGAAGTACGCGGAAGCCCGCGGCTGGAAGACCGAGTTCATCTCGACCAACGACTCCGACCTGGGCGGCTACAAGGACGTGCAGGTGGCGATCAAGTCGAACGCCACGGACCCCGCCGAGGGCGTGTGGGCGCGGCTGAAGTACGAGGGCGGGGTGCACCGCGTGCAGCGCGTGCCCGTCACCGAGTCGCAGGGCCGGATCCACACCTCGGCCGCAGCGGTGCTCGTCTTCCCGGAGGTCGACGAGCCGGAGGAGGTCGAGATCAGCCAGAACGACCTGAAGATCGACGTCTACCGCTCCTCGGGGCCCGGCGGCCAGTCCGTGAACACCACCGACTCCGCGGTCCGCATCACGCACCTGCCCACGGGCATCGTGGTGGCCATGCAGAACGAGAAGTCGCAGCTGCAGAACCGCGAGGCCGCGATGCGGGTGCTGCGGGCCCGGATCCTGGCGCACCAGCAGGAGCAGATCGACGCGGACAACGCCGCGCAGCGCCGCTCCCAGGTCCGGACCATGGACCGGTCCGAGCGGATCCGCACCTACAACTTCCCCGAGAACCGGATCAACGACCACCGCACCGGGTACAAGGCCTACAACCTCGACCACGTGATGGCGGGGGACCTCGAGCCGGTCGTGCGCTCGGCCATCGAGATGGACGAGCAGGCCCAGCTCGAGGCCATCGGCCAGCAGGACGACTGAGCGGGTCCCGGGATGACGAGGTCGCTGGGCCAGGCGGTGCGCTGGGCGGAGCAGGTGCTCGCCGAGGCGGGGATCGACTCCGCGCGCACCGACGCGCTGCTGCTCGCCGGGCACCTCACGGGGCTGTCTCGGGGGGAGGTCGAGGCGCGGGCCATCATCGGCGGGGACGAGCCCGAGGGCTACGCGGACCTGGTGGCCGAGCGCGCCCGCCGGATCCCGCTGCAGCACCTCACGGGCGTCGCCCACTTCCGCTACCTGACGCTGGCCGTCGGGCCCGGCGTGTTCGTGCCCCGGCCCGAGACGGAGACCGTGGTGCAGGCCGTGGTCGACGAGCTGCGCGACCAGCTGACCGCGGGCGTGCACCGGCCGCACGTGGTGGACCTGGGCACCGGCTCCGGGGCGATCGCCGCCTCGGTGGCCCACGAGGTGCCGCAGGCGCGGGTGCACGCAGTGGAGCTGTCCGGGACCGCCCACGCGTGGGCGGCCGAGAACCTGCGCGGGACGCGCGCGGAGCTCGTCCGGGGCGATCTGCGCACGGCCTTCCCGGAGCTCGAGGGCCGCTGCGACGTGGTGGTCTGCAACCCGCCGTACATCCCGGCGGACGCTGTCCCGCGCGAGCCGGAGGCCCGGGAGCACGACCCGGACCTCGCCCTGTACGGGGGCGGGGAGGACGGGCTCGAGCTCCCGCGGGCGGCCCTGGCCTCGGCCGTGCGGCTGCTGCGCCCCGGGGGGTTCTTCGTCATGGAGCACGCCGAGGTGCAGGCCGGTGCGGTGGCGCACGCGTTCCGGGCCGCGGGGCTCGAGGACGTCGTGGGCCACCAGGACCTGACGGGCCGGGACCGGGCCACGGCCGGCCGGACGCCCTCCGGCGGCCGCGCGCGCACGACCGGAGTGGGAGAATGGACGCCGTGAACTCCACCGTCTACGACTGCAGCAGCATCGCCCAGCGCACCGCCGGGCTCAAGCACGCCGCGCGCGCGCTCGCGGCCGACGCGTGCGTGGTCCTGCCCACCGACACCGTCTACGGGATCGGGGCCGACGCGTTCTCCGCCCGGGGCGTCGCGACCCTCCTCGCCGCCAAGGGGCGGTCGCGGGCCATGCCCCCGCCCGTGCTCATCGCCCACGCCGGGGTGCTCGACGGCCTGGCGGACGAGGTCTCCGACGACGCCCGCGCGCTCGCCCACGCCTTCTGGCCCGGAGGGCTGACCCTGATCCTGCACTCCCACCCGTCGCTGGGCTGGGACCTGGGAGAGACCCACGGGACCGTGGCCCTGCGGGTGCCCGACGACGAGCTCGCCCAGGCCCTGCTCATCGAGAGCGGCCCGCTGGCCGTGTCCTCGGCCAACCGCACCGGCCACCCGGCCGCGTCGACGGCGCAGGCCGCGGTCGACATGCTCGGGAACTCCGTGGAGCTCTACCTGGACGGCGGCCCGCGGCCGGTCGGCGGCCCCGCCGGCCGGGACCCCTCCTCCTCCACGATCGTGGACTGCACGGGGGAGACCCCGCTGCTGGTGCGCCACGGCACCGTGAGCCTCGCCCGGCTGCGCTCCGTCGTGCCCTCGGTGGTGCCGGCGGACGGCGACGAGGAGCTCGGCAGCACCCCCGCGGCCGGTGCCGCGGAGCCGGCCGC
>NZ_BAAGPL010000004.1:57419-96810 GCF_054784195.1 Kocuria himachalensis | reverse complement strand
GCATCCTCGGGGAGCTCGTGACCACGGGCCAGCGCGCGGGCGACCTCGACGATGCCACCCCGCAAATCCAGGGCGTGTGCCAGGTCCTGCTCGGTGGCGGCAGCCACAGTGGGTGGGATGTGTTGACGCAACCACTGGGTCAGGTCCTCGGGCCCCCGCAACCGTTCCCCGCCCGGGAGCCCGGCGCCGAAGCCACCGGTGTAGCCGAAGTCAAGACAGAGCGCCCCCGGACGAAAAGGCAATCCGGGGCCCCAGGAGGACTGGCATTTCCGACCTCGCGCCATGGGGTTACCGTAAATGATCACGTACGGGCCGGCACAGGTTCCCCCACCCGCTGGCATGTTCCACCACGAGAATGACTTGCGTTGTCTGCCCCCGGCACGCCCTCAGAGACCAGGCAGGAACCCATGGGACGGGGCCCCATCGCGCTCCCGCACAGG
Source organism: Kocuria himachalensis (assembly GCF_054784195.1). Classification (NCBI taxonomy): domain Bacteria; kingdom Bacillati; phylum Actinomycetota; class Actinomycetes; order Micrococcales; family Micrococcaceae; genus Kocuria; species Kocuria himachalensis. Next base: position 96,370 of record NZ_BAAGPL010000004.1, on the reverse strand, counting down.
GCCTCTGATCACTTCTGGACGGGGTGGTTCCTCGTCAGGACCGCAACACTCCTGAAAATTCGAGCTATGGACAGCGTCGCGCAGGGCCCTGATCGCTGGATGACCCCCTCCCGACGCTCGAAGTCACAAGGGGTTCGACATTACATATGGCTTGTTACCGAACACTGCACAGAAGAGCGACGTCGCAGTTGGTATTCCTCCGTGGCCCATACGAGCCCGATCTCCCTGTGGCAGGTGCGGGCCGGCTTTTTCCTTGACGTGCGGTACCCGTAGAATGCAAAGCCTGCTGATCGATCATTGGATGAGGATTCATGGTCCTGACAGCGCCGGATCTCTGGCCGACGGACTGGAACAGGAGAGCATCACATGAGCCACTCCGTACATCGTGAACAGGTCGAGGTGGACGGTACTCAGTTGTCCTACCTGGTCGCCGGAGATCCGCAGACCCGGCCCCTGCTGCTGCTGCTGCACGGCACCTTCTGGAGCCGGGTGTGGCAGCCGGTCCTGCCCGCCCTGGGCGGCACCGCCCGGTGCATCGCCCTGGACCTGCCTGGCTTCGGCGCCAGCGGCGGGGAGCTCGACGTCGAGCACGCCACCGTCCCGGCCCTGGCCGACACGGTGCTGGCCGCGGCCGACGCCCTGGGCCTGGAGGAGTTCGACCTGGCCGGCCACGACATCGGCGGCGGGATCGCCCAGCACGTGGCCGCCACCAGCGGACGGGTGCGCAGACTGGTGCTGATGAACTCCGTCATGTTCGACTCCTGGCCGGTGCCGGCGGTCGAACGCTTCCGAGACCCGCAGCTGCGTGCGGACACCACGGTGGAGGACCTGCTTGAGGCCCGCGCTACCTCAACCCGCAGGAGCGTGCTGCGGCAGCTGGGGAAGGAGGAGCTGGACGACTACCTCTCGCCCTGGCGGGACCCGGCCCGGGTCCGGTCCTGGACGGCGCTGGCCGCCGCGGCGGACCCGCGGTACACGATGGAGCTGGTGCCCGCCCTGCAGGAGGCGGCACTGCCGACCCGGCTGGTGTGGGGCCGCGACGACGACTTCCAGAAGATCGGCTACGCCCGCCGCTACGTCGAGGACATCCCAGGCGCGGACCTGGTGGAGGTGGATGGCAAGCACATCCCCACCGAGGACTCCCCGGCCGCGGTCGCCGAGGCGATCCTGGACCACCTCGCCGAGTAGCTCGTCAGGGCCTGGCCGTTCCAGCAGGGGACACCGACCGCGGTGCGCTGCACCCGAACACCATGGGTGTGCTGTTCCACGCCTCGGTGGAAGTGCTTCTCGCGCGTCTGAACCACCGTGCAACCCCTGCTTCGATCCAGGAAGGATCGAGTAGAGGGCCAGCTCATGGGTGGTTAAGCCAAGAACTGCACTGATTCCTTCGCTTTACATATGGCCCGGTTAAAGGCCGTTGACCAACGGGAGTTCTCACACCTGGTGGAGCTCCCGTTCGGCTGATTCTGCTGCGGTTCCGCGGCGCACCCCGGTTCGCCGGACTGTGCTGGACGTCGGATCGATTACCGGAGTGTTGCGACGGCGCTGGTCAGCGTGGACTTCCTGCATCAGATGCACGACTCCACGGTGAGGTGGGATTCGGACCGACGCTGTACCGGGGCAGATTCCTGCCGTCCTGACCGACACCGACGTGGGATCTTGCGCGCCAACGAGCGGGTGTTTGAGGCGATGCTGGAAAGGTGTAGGACGCCAGTGACCCGACAACGCAGCCAACTCCCGCCTCCTCAACATCCGTGCCTACCGGTTCCTGCGGTAATCCCACCTAGCGCTCCAGCGTTGCAGTTAGGGCATGGCCCAGGACTCGGCCAGGCCGGAGGAGGTGTATAGCGACTCCACGAGGTCCTCGACTTCGCCGTCACCCAGGGACTGGGCGCGGTGGGAGAGGCCGTAGAGCGGGCGGGTGCGGGTCGGTGCGATGGTCACGGAGTGCTCCTGGTGGGTTTCGAGTCGGGAGCCGATCAGCAGCTCCAGTGCACTCCATGTGTGCGGCGCGCCCCGGGAAGGAGCGCGCCGCAGGGTTTTCAGGGGACCGACGGCGTTTCCACGGCGACTACCTCCCGGGCATCCGGGTCGGGCCCGGCGCGGTCGGCGAGTCCGGTGATCGTCTCGGAGGTGGCGGTCATCGCGGTGCTGGCGGTGTTGGATGCGGTGGTGGGCGAGATGGCCACCACACCGGTCAGCAGCGCCAGGACGCCGAGGACGGTGAAGGCTCGACGCCGGTGGCTGGCGATGACGAGCAGTCCGGCGGTTGCCAGGATGGCGCCGACCACGGCCAGCAACATGGGGGTCAGGGCCTCGGGTGTCACCGGGCACCGCCGGCGAGAAGTAGAAGGGCGTGCGGGCTGGGGGAAGCGGACATGAGGGATCTCCGGGGGGAAGAGGAGGGCGTGACCCGCGGGGATAGTCGGCGCGGTTCTGGAGGGAGCGGTTCAAAGGCCCCAGGGTTCATTATTCCTGGTCGGGACGAGAAGACCGGAGTGGTACGCCCGTGTCTGGGCGCACCGCGAGGCCTGCCGGGAGGGGCCAGGAGACGAGCTGGAACAGGTCCTTGTCGTGGGGGAAGATCGCGCGGATCTGTTGGCGCCACGGTCCGGTGAGCGGGTCGTAGTCGTCCTGGGAGAACACGGCGCCGGTGGTGATCTGATCGCGCAGCACCATCCCGAGTACGACGTCGTGCTGCACAGTTATAGCCTCCTGGTGCCGGGAGCGGTCTAGGCGGAGAAATCTGGACATCTCTGATTCGGTAGGGTCCAGGGACGCCGAGGGGGCAGGCAGTGTCATTTATGAAAGAGGCCTTGCCCCATAGCGAGGGAAGGCCTCGAGAGGGCAGGAGAGCCAGCCATGAACGTTTCACCGCCATGCCCCCGGGGGCTAGGGATAGGCGCGATATCGGACGCCTTGGTGACAGGTCGGAGCGCGTGAGGCGTCCGGGTCGGGGATCCACCGCTGTGGCTGTGGCCGTGCTGGTGACCGTTCTGACGAACATGCCGGTGTTTCTCCTCGGGGCGCTGGCCACGGAGATCACCGCAACAATCCACGTCCCGGCCTACGGGATCGGCCTGGCCGTGGGGATCTACTGGGCCGCGGCCGCCCTCACCTCGGCCTGCGCCGGTGTGATCGGTCGTGGGCTCAGCGAGAAGGGCATGGGTATCGCGGCCGTGCTGCTCGCGGTCCTGAGCCTGGTGGGTAGCGCGTCCTGGATCCCGTCGTGGCCGTGGCTGATCGTGTGGGCAAGCCTGGGAGGACTAGGCAACGGTCTGGGGCATCCTTCTTCCAACCACCTGCTCGTCACACACATCCCAGCCTCCTCACGCGGTCTGGCTTTTGGGGTGAAACAGGCTGCGGTCCCTCTGACGGGAATGGTCGCCGGCGTCTCGATCCCACTCGTGGCGCTGACCCTGGGCTGGCCCGTGGCATTCGTGCTGATGGCCGTCCTTGGCGTGCTCGTGCTGATTCCCACAGCCCTGACGCGCGCAACACCCACCGCCGAGGGTGCGGCTCGGTCGGCGGCGCGACTGGAGCGCCACGTGCGCCGCGCGTTGGTGCTGATGGCCACGATGACGATGTTCGCCGCTGGTGCCGCCAACTCCGCCCTTGCATTCGCCGTGATCGGCGCGCTGGAGCGGGGGATCGCAGTTGGCCCGGCAGGTGTGCTTCTCGCCATCGGTAGCGCCTCAGGAGCGTTGACCCGTATCGTGATCGGCCGGGTCGTCGATCGAGGCGGCGTGTCGGCTTTTCCGCTGATCCAGGCGGCCATCGTGGCCTGCGTCGTCGGGCTTGCTCTCATGGCGATCCCTGCAACCTGGAGCTACGTGGTGGGTTTTCTACTCGCGGCGGGCCTGGGATGGGGGTGGCCAGGACTGGTGCACTTCCTTGTCTCGCACATGGCACCTGGGGCCACCGCGGCGGCCACCGGCATCGTCCAGACCGGCACCTACATCGGCAATACCATCGGTCCCGTGCTCACCGGAGTGGTCCTTAGTCTCGGTAACTCGACACAGACCTGGGCAATGCTCTCCACCATGGCAGCTGTCGGCGTGGTCATTTCCTTCTTCCTCGGGCGTCGACTGCGGGAAATCGACTCCCTGGAATGACCGCTGAATTGGAAAGAGTCCTGCCCCTCAACGCTACCGGCCCCAGCCGACGTTGACATCCTTACTGTGACGCCAGGGGCGTGAAACCCCGGCATGCACGTTTCATGCCCTGGCATTGCACTAGGGGTGGCCTGCCAAGCGTTCCTCGCTCGGAGGCCCGGGATGCAAACCCAACCTTCGAACGGGCCGATCGGGTGATGGACGCCGGGGCAAAATAGGCCGGCCCCACCTGCTTTACATATGGCCGGCTACCGGCCATTTCCGCGAGGGCGATGGTGCGGTTGGGGTTCAGCAGTTGCCTCAAATCCGTTCTTCGCACCCTGTAGGTACTCAGGACTGCGCGGGACGGAGGTCCGCGGCTGTGGATTTGCGGAACTCGGAGGGGGAGATCTCGAACTGTGCCTTGAAGGCCTTGGCGAGCCATTGGGCGTCGTGAAGGCACCACCGGGCCGCTACTTCAGCGATGGTGAGATGCGAGAGACGGTAGTCGGCCAGGTCCCGGCGGACCGCCTCGAGGCGCCGTTGCCGGATCAGCCCGCTGAGGCCCTTGCCGGTACCGGCGAACACCCGCTGGAGTGTGCGGACCGACACGTGATGAGCGGCCGCGATGTTCGCCGGGCTCAGTTCTGGTTGGTGCAGACATCGATCGATGTAGGACTCGACCTGGTTCCGGAACAGTTCCTCGGCGTCGTCGGCCACCGGCTCGAAGTCATTAAGGATCGCCCCTGCGAGCAGGGACGCCCCGGCGGTGGCCAGATGGTTCCGCGCCACCGTGGTGGGCCCCGGCAGGGAGGCGCAGGTGGTCATGAACTGAATCAGCATTGCCCCAGCACCCGTGGCGGTGGACCACGTTCGGGTTCGGGCATCGTGGAGGGCCTGAGCGGGTACGCCCAGGGCGGTGGGAGATGCGGTCATCACGTCGCACTCCCAGGTGCCTTGCCAGGTGATCCGATAGGGCAGCCCGGTGTCGTAGAGGCCGAATTCGCCGGGCGTGACCATCACCTCGCGTCCGGATTGCTCGATGACGCACCGTCCGCGACGTACCGCGCACACCTTGAGCGACTCCGTCGGAGACCGGCGCAGGGTACGGGCCGAGCGGACCAGTTGCTGGGGTGTGCCCGAGATGCCAAAGATCCCCACCCCGCCCAAATCCGTGGAAGCGTACGTTCCAGTGGCCTGCCCAGGTGAGGTGGCCAAAGGTACGACCTGGAGACCCCCGAAGGTCGACTCCATGTCGTGATACCAGGCATCGTCTACGAAACTCACCATCAAGCGGGGCACCTCCTTGTGTCCGGCGCAGGTGGCGCGGATCGACAACTGCGCTGTCGCAGCCGGACAACCCTGCCTGTTGTGCTGCGGGTCACAGTATAGGAGTTGAACTTGTCGCCCGATTTTTCCGCCTCCAACCGGGCCTGTCCGGAGGCGGGGGGTGCACGGGGGTAAGGCTGTGGCATGGGTCCGGCTGGTGCGGATCTGGTCCGCTCGAGCTTGTGCGTCCATGACGTTCGTTGCCTTCTACTTGCCGTCATTACTACTTGAGGAGTCACCCATCATGCAGGTCACCGCAGCTCTTGCCACCGCCCCGAAGACCCCGTTCGAGCTCGTCGAGCTGGATCTCGACGAGCCGCGCCCGGACGAGGTGCGGGTGAAGCTGGTGGCCACCGGGGTCTGCCACACCGATGCGATCGTGCGCGACCAGGTCTATCCCACCCCGCTGCCGGCCGTGCTCGGCCACGAGGGCGCCGGGGTGGTGGAGGCGGTGGGTTCGTTGGTGACCTCCGTGGCCCCGGGGGACTCGGTGGTGCTCTCGGCCAATTCCTGCGGGGTGTGCGACCAGTGCTTGACCGGGCGCCCGGCCTACTGCGCGGACTTCTTCGCCCGCAACTTCGCAGGTACCCGCCCCGACGGGTCCACGGCCCTGGCCAACGGGGAGGCGGTGTCTTCGCACTTCTTCGGCCAGTCCTCCTTCGCCACTCACGTCAACGTCGCTGTGCGCAGCGTGGTGAAGGTCGACAACGACCTGCCCCTGGAGCTGCTGGGCCCGCTCGGCTGCGGGCTGCAGACCGGGGCCGGGGCCGTGATCAACTCCCTGGATGTGCGCCCGGGCTCCAGCATCGCCGTGTTCGGCACTGGAGCGGTGGGGTGTGCTGCGCTGATGGCGGCCGCGGCGGTGGGGGCCACCACCATCGTGGCCGTCGACATCATCGACTCCCGACTGACCACGGCCACCGAGCTCGGTGCCACGCACACGATCAACAGCCGCACCACCGACGTGGCCGCCGAGATCGAGCGCATCACCGCCGGCCGCGGTCTGGACTACACCCTGGACACCACCGGCATCCCGGCGGTGCTGCGCCAGGCCGCCGAGATCCTCGGTACCGGCGGGACCGTGGCCCTGGTCGGGGCCCCCGCACCCGGCACCGAGGTCTCCTTCGAGGTCGGGGGTTCCCTGCTGAAGGGCTGGCACTTCCGCACCATCATCGAGGGCGACTCCGTCCCCCAGGTCTTCATCCCCCAGCTGATCCGACTGTGGCAGCAGGGCAAGTTCCCGATCGAGAAGCTCACCAAGACCTTCCCCTTCGCCGAAATCAACGAGGCCTTCGAGGCATCGGCCTGCGGCGACGTCATCAAGCCCGTCCTCGTCTTCTGACCGGGCCATCCGGGAGGGGCACCCGAGGGCGCCCCACCCTGTTCCACGCGACTTCAACCATTCGACACAGGAGCACACCCATGACCACGACCACCCTGGAGACCACCGGCACCTTCGCCGGCCAGCCCGTGAACCAGCAGCACATCGGCGGGACCTGGCGCGAGGGCCGTTCGGAACGGACCCTGACCGTCACCAACCCCTACGACGACACAGTACTGACCAGCATTCGCCAGGCCACCGTGGCCGACCTCGACGAGGCCTACCGCACCGCCGAGGCGGCCCAGAAGGACTGGGCCGCCCAGTCCCCGGCCGCCCGACGCCAGGTCATCATGCGCGCGGCCCGGATCCTGGAGGAGCGCCGGGAGGAAATCGTGACGTGGCTGGTGGCCGAGTCCGGCTCCACCGTGGGCAAGGCTCAGGTGGAGGTCTCCTTGGCCGCCGGCATCACCCTGGAGGCTTCCTCCTTCCCGACCCGCGTGCACGGGCGGATCGTGGAGTCCAACACCGTCGGCAAGGAACTGCGCGTCTACCGCCGCCCCATCGGAGTCGTCGGTGTCATCAGCCCGTGGAACTTCCCGCTGCACCTCTCCCAGCGCTCCGTGGCCCCGGCCCTGGCCCTGGGCAACGCCGTGGTCCTCAAGCCCGCCAGCGACACCCCTGTCACCGGCGGCCTGATCCTGGCGCGGGTCTTCGAGGAGGCCGGACTGCCCGCCGGGGTGCTCTCTGTGGTGATCGGGGCCGGCTCCGAGATCGGCGACGACTTCGTCACCCACCCGGTGCCCGGACTGATCTCTTTCACCGGCTCCACCCCCATCGGCCAGAACGTCGGGAAACTGGCCACCGGCGGGGCCCACCTCAAGCACGTGGCCCTGGAACTGGGCGGCAACTCCCCGTTGGTCGTGCTGGCCGACGCGGACCTCGACGCCGCCGTAGAGGCCGCAGTGCTGGGCAAGTTCCTCCACCAGGGCCAGATCTGCATGGCCGTGAACCGCATCATCGTCGAAGCCCCGCTCTACGACGAGTTCGTGGCGCGCTTCACCGCCGCCGCCGCAGGCGTCCCGGTCGGGGACCCAGCGAAGGACAGCACATTGGTGGGTCCGGTGGTCAACGACAGCCAGCTCGAGGGCCTGAAGGAGAAGATCGCCACCGCGAAGTCCGAAGGCGCGCGCACCGTCCTGGAGGGGCAAATCGAAGGCCGCACCGTGCCCCCGCACGTATTCGCCGACGTCACCCCGGAGATGGAAATCGCCCGGGAGGAGATCTTCGGGCCCCTGGTCGGGATCCTCAAGGCCGACGACGAGGCCCACGCCCTGGAACTGGCCAATGCCAGCGTCTACGGGCTCTCCAGCTCCGTGTTCACCCAGAACCTCGACCGGGGGGTGCAGTTCAGCCTCGAAATCAAGGCCGGAATGACCCACATCAACGAGATGCCCGTCCACGACGAGTCCCACGTGCCCTTCGGCGGGGAAGGCAACTCCGGGCTGGGCCGGTTCAACGGCGACTGGGCGATCGCCGAGTTCACCACCGACCACACCATCGGCGTCAAGCGCCTCTAGACCCCAGGGCACCGCCGCCCTACGACATGGGTGCTGCGGCGGTGCCCTGGTCCACATCGCAACGGGGTGGGTGACCAGGACTTGCGGTCCGGACCACTTGCCCCGTTCTGCTGTGGGCTGACTCCGCCGTATGACCCCACCCGTGAAGCGACCTCGTGATGATTCACCGGCCCAAGGTGCGCGGCGGCCGTTCCCTTGTAGATGTCCTGTGCGCCGGAGCCGAGGGTCCAACCACACTCCTATGGCCGACCGAACAGAGTTTCTGGCTGATCTGTGGTCAGCGGAGCCAAAAGCAGCTCGGCCCTGGCTTTACATATGGCCGGTTAGAGGCGGACTGTGTTGCGGTGAAGCTGAGTGGGCCCTTCCCGGGTCGGGTTAAACGGGCATGACAGCCCCTGGTCGCGCACGTAGAGCGTGGTGAGGTCCGGAGGATGCCCACCTGCTTCCCCTTCCGGGTCAGGTCCGGGGGACCCAGACCGAGCACCGAGCACAGGAGTGCTCGGGGCCAACCGTTCCGCCGTGTCACAAGAACACGCGGGCGGGTGGCCGCCGGCGGGAGAGGTCCCGGGCCATCGGACGGTAGGCCAGGACCAGCAGCAGCAGGGCGACGGGCACCAGGAAGGAGAATCCCACGGCCAGGTAGCCGAGGGTCCCGGCCACGCCGCCGAGGAAGAACAGGCCCACGAGGGAGGTCAGCACCCGCAGCTTCCTGCGGTCTCCCCGGACCGGTTCGGGACCGGCCGTGCGGTTGGGATAGAGCATCTTGCCGAGCTCGATGGCGATGTCGGTGACCATCCCGGTGACGTGGGTGGTGCGCACGGGGACGTCGGAGACTTTGGTGATCAGCGCGTTCTGCATCCCCATGGTGAAGCACAGGACGCCGACGTGCACCAGGTCATGGTGCTCGCCCTCGACGGCCTCGGCGGTCAGGCTGAACACCAGAATCAGGGCGCCCTCGAAGGCGAGGACGTTCGCGAACCGGCTGCCGAGCCCCCGGCGCCGCCCCCAGTTGTAGAGCAGGGAGCACCAGATGCCGCCGAACACGAACGCGCCCAGGCCCACCGCGCCGAGGGACAGCAGTTCGACGTCGCGGTCCACCAGGTGGTCGGCCATGGTCGCGGTCAGACCGGTCATGTGGGAGGTGTAGAGAGCTACGGCCACGAACCCGGCGGAGTTGAGCATGCCTGCGACGAGGATCAGCAGGCAGGCCAGGTGGTAGTCGTAGCGGGGGCTCCGGCGGGGCCCCGAGACTCGGGACAGGTAGCCGGTGACGGGTGTGGCCATCCACTCAGCCTAGAAACGGTCCGGGCCGGGCCCGGTAGACCATCGGCCAGTTCAGGCGGTGTTCTCCCTCACATGGACGACTACCTCGAGCACCTCCGGCACCACGGCGCGCGCCCGTTCCTCGACGGCGTTCTCGTGAGAGTGAGAAGGTGGCGTGGCGCAGTGCTGTGCAGTGCTGGGCCAGTAGCGCGTTGGCGCGTTCAGCGATAGTGCGCAACTCGGTGAGCGGAACTGCCTCGGGTTCGTGGACAACGGGTACAAGAGAAGCTCGACGCTCTCCGCTTTACATATGGCCGCCGGCTATCGGTCGCTGCGCCATGGGGTCCTCGGATGTGAGGAAGTGGCTCAGTCGCCTCATGACCGCATGGTGAGCCGGCACCGGACAGGTGACATGGCGGAGGCGGACGGTGGAGGTGCGGAGCGTCTTACCGGTACTGCTCGGCGTGGCTCTCATCCGGCTCGATCGGGCTGATGACGTCGATGAGCACTCGACCGGGGCCGGCGAGGATGAAGTGCCGCTGCCCGAAGGCCTCGGACCGGATATCAAGGACCGGGGGCAGGCCGGCCTCGACCACGAGGCGCCGGTACTCGTCGTCGACGTCGTCGACCTCGACGTTGAGCAGCACCCCCGCTGAGAGTGTCCCGTACCCGGGCGGAACGGTGCCGTGGCCCGGATCGAGTAGGGCCAGTTCGTGGTCTCCTCGGCGCAGACTCACGTACCAGTCGGCTTCGAAGGTCGTCTCGAAGCCGAAGTGCCGGCGGTAGAAATCCGCGGCCCTGACCGGCTCGTCGACCATCAGCACGGGGTAGAAGCTGGTCCACACGGGGGTCCTCCTCGGTCGCGCGTGACACTAAGCTTATACATACAGGCCGTATGTAACTAGGGGGGGCATGCCACGGCGTACCAAACAGGAGAGCGAAGCCACCGCTGCCCGGATCACCGAGGCAGCGCGGACGCTGTTCGCCCGGCACGGTTACTCCGGTGTGAGCCTGGAGGCGGTGGCGGTCGAAGCGGCGCTCACGCGCGGGGCGGTCTACCACCACTTCGGTAGCAAGGCCGGGTTGTTCACCGCTGTGCTGGCCGCGGCGCATCGGGATGTCGGGGCCCGGGTGGGTGCCGCGGTGGCCGCGGAGCAGGATGACTGGTCACAGCTGGAGGTTGGTTGCCGGGAGTTCCTGCGCGCAGCCCTGGACGAGGCGAACCGGCGCATCATGCTGATTGATGCCCCCGCGGTGTTGGGGTGGGAGCAGTGGCGGCGGTTTGACGTAGCGCACTCGGGTCGTCTGCTGGCCGAGGGGTTGGACCACCTCGCACGCGCAGGGCTGATCCGTACGGGGATCTCCTTCGCGGCCGCTCCGATGCTGTCGGGTGCGATGAACGAGGCCGCGCTGTGGGTGGCGCACACGGACGAGGACGATGCCCTTGCGCAGGCCGAGGAGGCTCTGTGCGTGCTGTTGGGCGGGTTACGCGCTGGATGAGCGACGGCTGACGAACTGGTCACCGGTCCCGAGGGTGCGCATGGGCCCGGCGGCCGGGGGCGCCATGAGATGGGAATTCATTTCGCACGCGTCCAGGAGCAGAACGAGCCCGTGCCACCGCGTCCCCTCTGCTCTACGTGGGGCCAGTTACCGGCCACTTCTCCGATCATCCGGGATAATTCTGAGGGTGTGGCACCAGCATTGATGCTTTCCACGAGCAGGGCGTTGCAGTAGGGGCTTCCGGTGGAGGCAGGCGCCAAGATCGCTGGCCGGCTGGCCCCGCCGTCGTTGCCTTTTTGGGGCGTGGCGGTGGAGTGCCGCCTCCGGGGTGACGGTGGGGTGCGGTTATGGATGGCGTGTGGTGGTCGGCGGGGTGGGGACGCCGGCCAGGGCGGCGCAGGCGGCCGCGGTGGTGGCGACCCAGACAGCGGGGTCCACGACGTGGCGGTAGTGGCCGAAGACTTCTAGGGAGGTGGACCCGACAGCGAGGTCGCACCACAGCAGCGCGACCGCGGCCGCAGCAGGATTCTCCGGATGCAGGCGGGCCAGATCGGGGTCGGTCACCGGCAGGGCCAGCACCGGCCGGGCCCCCTCGGCCAGCGCGTCGACGGCGATGTTCAGAAAGGGCGTGTACACCTGCTCGGCGGCGGTGATCGTCTCGGCCGGGGCCACGTAGCCGGTGACCGGAGTGCCGTAGAGCAGCGCCCAGTCATGCGGATGAGTGAGAGCCCAGCCGCGCAGCCCGCTGAGCAGTTCCGTGAGTCGCTCCCATCCCGTACCGGTTCCGGGATCGACTGCACCCAGGGCGGCGGCCAGCTCCTGGTAGTCGGTCAGCAGCAAGGCGGTCAGCAGGTCCTCGCGGGTGGGGTAGTAGCGGTGGATCGCCGAGGAGGCCATGCCCAGCTCCCGGGCCACGGCCCGCATCGACAGCCCCCCGGGCCCGAACTGGCCGAGCATCCGGCGCCCGGTGGTGACGACGGCTTTCTCGATCTCCCGGCGTCGACGCGCCCGGACTCCCTCCTGGTGGGTCATGTCTCCGAGCATAAAACAAGAGCGCTGCTCTTGTATTCCCGACCCAGCTGCGTCACACTCAAAACGAGAGCGGTGCTCTCTCTTTGTTCGTGGCGATTCGTGGAGGCTCTCATGGCTGCTACTGCGCAATTGGCGTACCCGACCGGGGCTGGGCGATCCCGAGTGCCGGCCAGCCCAGGTTTCTGGACTGTGTGTGCCGGGGTGGCCATGGTCGTGTTCTTGTGTGTGCGGCCCTGGGGGGATCAGAGTGGGGATCCTTTGGAGGCCGTGAGGGCCTTCGCCTCGATTTGGTGGCCGATCGCTCATCTGGCCGGCGCGGGGGTGTTCGTCTTCCTGGTCCTGCGCACGGTGGTCCTCTGGCGCGCTCGGCCGGGGAGCCGTGGCGCGATGATGAGTGCGGTGCTCACCGGGATCGGGGCGTTCGGGGTCGTCCTTTACTACGGCATGGAGGCTTTCGCCCTGCACGGGCTGGCTGTGGTGGCTGCCGGACAGGACCCGGCCACCGTGCTGGCCACCGCCGATGCCCTGCGCCTTAACAACATGGCCCTGACTGTCTTCGGTGCCGGGCTGTTGCTGGTCACTCTTGGTGTGGCCCTGTCGAGCGCCCGTGGTGGGGTGCGGGGGACGGGCTGGCGCCACTGGGTGCTGGTCGTTGCCGTGGCGGGGATCCTGCCGCACTTCTTCCTTCCCCCTGGCGGGCGGGTGGTGTTCGGGGTGGTCTTCCTGGCGGCCTGCCTGCTGCAGGTGGCCACTTCAGGCCACCGGTCTCGATGATCCTGCGACCGCCTGCTCACCTGCCGGGGACCTCTTGGCATCCCGGCAGGCACGGAGGTGCATGAGATCCATCCGACATCGAATGCTCCGCGTGCATGGGCGGCGGGGTCCTTGGCATGGCTGTGGGACCCAACAGAGTCCGGAGCATCAACGGTGAGCACATCACAGGGCAGTCCGGGACATCTGGTGAGGAGCAATGGGCTCCGCGGTCTGCGCGAGGGTGTCGTCGTCGATCCCGCGCTGCCGCCGTCGGGCCTTGCATTCACCGGGCGGATGAGACCGTGTGCTTGCGATACGTCCTGACCGCCGAGCGAACCAGGGGGTCGAGGTCCTCGTCCAGCATCGCGGCGATGTGTGTCCCCAGCTCGATATCAGCCGCGGAGCCCTGCTTGATGAACCACAACGGTGCCGTGATCGCCGACCGCCGGCGCAGCGGATCGGTTGATCGGACCAGATCTTCCAGGAGCAGCCGTGGGTCGCCGAGCACGCCGATCATCAGTGGCCACCCCAGCACGCGCGGCGCGGCCCGATCGACCATGTCCCACGCGGTGATCGCGTCGTGCCGGCCCAGATAGGTGCTGGCGTACACCGCGCGTTCCTCGTCCGAGAGTCTGCGGCGTGCGCGGAAGTCGAGAATGCAGAACGCGGTCATGCGGGGTTCGTAGGCGGCATGCTCGAACAAGGAGTCGAGCTCGCCCGGTGCAACATCGGTGGCCGTCCTGGCAATCTCGAACAGCGCGCCCATCCGTACCCCGAACACGGGTTCGTCCTGGCGTACTCGCTTGCGGATCTTCTCGATCTCCGCCGGATCGGCGGCATCCAGCAGTGCCCGCTCGACGTCTGCGGCTGTCACGAGTGGCGCGTGCACACCATCCATCCGACCACAGTTGACCCTCACCGTGAAGTGTCAGTAGCAATGAAGTCGCACCGTGGGACGGGGGTGGTGCTGACGGCCTGGTCGAGGAGCCGGCTGGACAGGGGCGCGCGGCGGGAGACGAGAGGGTGGTTGCTTTCGGACCCGCAGCTGCTGGCGGCGGCACGCAGGGCCGTGGTCGGGCTGATACACCGGGGGCCCCTAGAGGTGCTCTGCACGAGCGGGTCCTCGCCGATGCCGTGTTCACCGCCATCACCGCCACGGAAGGCCTCGCCCGCCCACGCGGTGCATACGCGTGGGCGCCGGTGCCTGTGTCACCGGTGGCTGTCGGGGAGCCCTCCAGCTGAGGTGTGCGAGGCCGACTCTGTGTCACTGACCATGCAGGACCACGCGATGGCCCCGTCCTGGAGTGGCCCCTTCGGTCAGAGCCGGGTGGCGCCGAAGCGGCGCCGTAGCCGGCGGTGGCGGTGGGTGAAGACCGCACTGACCAACACGTGCATCAGCGCTTCAGCCCCTTGTCCGCCCAGGCGTGCTTCAAAGACCACCCGGTCATGGATCTGGGTGCTCTGCGCCCCGGTCGGGGTGAGGGTGCGTTCGTGTTCCCACCGGCGTGCAATCCTCATCGAGGAAATCTCGTGAAAGCGGCGCCCGGGTTCCAGCTCGGCCAGCATGAGGTCATCCCACTCGAAGGGCACCACCCCGAATGCACGCAACCAGGCCCGTCCCAGCGGCACCCCGAGAGAAGCGTGGTCCAGGGACCCTGCTGACAAGCTCGGCGGTAGTGACATGGTCAGCCACGGACGCATCTCGTCGTTGATGCCCTCGGCGGTGACGACCCACTCCCATACCACGGATGCGGGTGCGGCGAGGTGACTGATCCGCTCCACGGCGCGCATATGGTGACCCTAGTGCGCCGGTCTGGTCTGTTCCCTAGTTTCTCGGCATGGATCCATTCGGTTCCGGGGCCCACGGCATGGATGGGTCCTGCAGGAGTGGGCAGTCCACGGACCGTTGAGCGGTGGTGGTCAAGAAGTCATGGCCTCGGCGTGAGGGGTGGGGTCCTATCAGCAACGCTTCCCGGTCGCGGCCGGGGAGCCGTGACAAGCCGACCGCGACCACGGGTCCGACCGCACGTCACAAGACGGTCCGAACATTCCCTGGCTCATCCACAGACAGCGAACGCAAGGAGACCTCATCCCTGCTGCCTATGCATATGGCCGGCTAACAGACATTGCCCGCGGGAACGGTGATGCAGCTAAGGTTGGTGTCTGCTTTGGCCCTGCCGGGGTGGGCTTACGCCGGGTCCGGCACTGGATGGGTCCGAGGCGGCATGGGGCCGGCGACTTCCAGCACGGCTGTTTCGTAGTCTCCGCCGAAGCTGACCTGGGTGACGTCCTTGAGCCGGACCTTGTCCATGCGCTGCTCCCAATGGCACTGGGGCGTGACGGGCAGCAGCCACAGGCTCTTCTTCCTCCACTCGACCGGCACGCCGATCAACAGTTTCCCGGGCCGTTTCGCCTCCCGATACACGCACACCACCCCGGTCGCAGACACAGCGCCGGTGATGATCGTGCGCGGATCCGAAAGCGCGAATCCGGTGGAGGGACGAGCCGGGGGCCAGGCATTGTGCTGGTGCAAGAAGGACAGGAAGGTGGTCTCCGGTTCCACCTGCACGAGGTCTGTCAGGCGGAGCACCCGGTAGCCGTCGAGGTAGGCCCCGTCGCGGATATCAGCCAGCAGCACCCACTCTTCCGAGAGCTCCAGGACCACCCCCTGCAGCACCTCCTCGGACTCCACCGCCCGCTGGATCCGCACCGGGGTGGCCGTGGCAAGGGACTCGCGCAGAATCGCGAGCAACTTCTTCCGGGACTGACTCTTCTTGGTCACGGCACATTCTGACACCGCCCCTCCGGCGCCCGGCCATGACACGGCACCATCGCAGAGACCAGCGTTCTCCGGTCCTCCCTGCTGGGCGGATCCACGCCTTCCAGATGCCGGCCCCTGCCATTGCAGTGGGGGTTCCTGCGCTGAGACAGCATTTACGTGGAAGCGGCCGGACCTAGCGCTCTCCGCGTCGGCCGCTCCATCTGGCCACCGTTCATGTAGCGTCACGCCATGACCCCCCGACCGACGGACATGAGCGGCTTCGTCACCGCACTTGTGCCCACGCTCTCGCGCAGCCTGGCCGAGGAGTTCAACGTCTTCCGGGTGATGCACCACGGCACCCACGAGAAGCAACTCTCCAACGTCTTCGCCTGGCTGCTAACCGCCGATGCGACTCACGCACTCGGCGATGCCTTCCAGCGCATCTTCCTCGAGCGGATCAACGCTGAGCTGCCGATCGACAAGCAGCACCTGCCTTCCACCGGCTACCGCGTGGTCCAGGAAGTCGACACCAGGGGGGACGAGGAAGCCGCTGGCGGCCAGGTCGGCATGGACATCGCCGACATCGTCCTCTCGCGACAAGACGCCGCCGTCGTCGTCGAGAACTACGGGACCTCCGATGGACACGGTCACGACTACCGTCGGTATCACGACCACGCTGTTGGGCCCGGGAGAGCGGCCGCAGTCGTTCTGCTCTGCCACCGACGGGCGGCCCACCGCCAGCAAGATGGATGGGAACAGGCTGTGGTCGTCACCTACGCCGAGGTTCTGGGGGATCTTCGAGCGCACGTCGATCGCGATCGGTCGTGGTGTCGGCGGCATCGTGAGCAGCTCTTCTTCATCCAACAGATGATTGACCACTTCGTGGAAGGCCCGGCCGCAGTGAACCTCGACGACCAGATCTCCTTCATCCAGGCCATGTGCGAGACCGGGGAGTCTGCACGTTACGGGTACCGGTCGCAGGATCGTGCGACCCAGGAGTTCGCCGACCTCGTCGCCGAGCACGCGCGGCGACAGCTGGAGGACAGCCGCAAGACCCTTGCCTCGGTCAAGGCCGGGCTGCGCAGCTTTGCACAGACGACGCTGAAGGATCAGGTGAACGAGACGGTCGGCAGCGGGCGGGTGACGAAGGTTGAGGCGAGGCTGGCCGGAAAATGGGAGTGGTGCGTCGCTCTGTACCGCGCTGATGCGCAGCCGACGATCCTCCTCGTGTTCGGGCCCACAGCCGTCGTGGAGAACGAGCGCGCGCCGGAGTTGGTGTCCGACCCTGACTACTCGCGAGTGTTCGTGACGCTTAAAGCTACGGGCCAGCAGGGTCTCAAGCGGATCGTGCAGACAGACGTCAGCCTCGGTGAGGTCATCAACGGGCTGTCTCCAGACGATGACCGTCTGCGAGAGGCCGTGCTCGCGGTGGCATCCGGAGGCTGACGGGAACGGGGGTGTTCTCGCCCGAGGTGCAGCCCGCTGCTGATCCGCTCGTGTGAGCAGTCATGGTCCGATCGGCGTGCGTGTGTCCAACCACTCGCCCATCCCGGAGAGGTTGGCATGTGCCGGAACGGGAACTGCCCGATAGCGGATGTGTGAGCGTCTGGTTTACGTAAGGCCCGGATAGCGATCACCACTCCACTGCTGCGCCAGTACTTTCCGAAGGGCACGGACCTGAGCGTCTACACCCCCGGGGACCTCGCCCGGGTGGAGCAGCTGCTCAACACCCGTCCGCGGAAGGTGCTCGGATGGGCGACTCCAGCGACCGTGTTCACCGCGAAGCTGTCATGCTGAAGAACATCGGTGTTGCGACGAGCTGTTGAATCCGCCTGCCGAAAAGGGGTCAGCTTTCGCCTGCCGTTGACAGTGGAGGCTCGGCGGGACCCGGCGACGAAGGCCGGGGCGCTGGCGCGGATCGGGCAGCAGCTGGGGATCGATCCGGAGACGCTGCGGAACTGGGTCAGACAGGCCGAGGTCGACGGGGGATACCGGCCGGGAACCACCACCAATGACGCCCAGCGGTTGGCGGAGCTGGAAAAAGAAGTTCGGGAACTCCGCGGAGCCAACGCTATCCTGCGGTCGGCCTCGGCTTTCTTCGTGGCAGAGCCTGTTCTACCCACACCACAGGTAGTGGCCTGCATCGACGCCCACCAGGGCGAATTCGGGGTCGAGCTGATCTGTAAGGTCCTACCGGTCGCCCCGAGCACCTACTACGCCGCCAAGACCCGGCCGCCATCAGCGCGCTCAATCAGCGACGCGGCCACGACCGCGGTCATCGCCACGGTGCACGCGGACAACTATGGGGTGTACGGGGTGAGCAAGGTCCACGCCGAGCTGCCCCCAAAAGGCCACCGAGTCGCCCACGGTGCCCCAAGGTGGAAGGCCTCTGGTGTTAGGGGGCTGGGTGTCTTGTTCGGGGATGAGCCGCCTCCCGGCATCTGCGTGCGTCTGAATCCATAGCTGGCGCGTCTAAATGTGTGATTGACAGCACAGCGCCAAACATTCTACATTTGTAGATACTCGCACAACACATCTGTCGAATGTGGTAGTCGCTCAACGCCGAAGGTCGCGCCATGACATCTCTTCTGCCCTCCCGCTGGATTTCAGTAGCAGGTCTCCTGCTGGAACACAAGACGATCACGGACGTCCTTTTCGAGGCCGCGGCCGATGTTCCTGACACGGTGGCGCTTATCGATGTCGAAGCGGGGCCAGGATCCAGCCGCCGGTGGACCTATCAGGAGCTGGAGCGCGACGCCCGTGAGGCGGCCGCCGCCCTGCTCCAGGATTTCCGACCGGGCGACCGCGTGGGCGTCTGGGCGCCCAACAGGGCGGAGTGGCTCATCTTGCAGTACGGCGCAGCCCTGGCGGGGCTGACCCTGGTAACAGTGAACCCGGCCTACAAGTACGACGAGCTGCTGTACGCGGTCCGTCAGTCCCGGATGGCCGGGCTCTTCCATAACGGCCAGTACCGCGGCTACTCGATGATCCAGGGGACCGAAAGGCTTCGGGGGGACGTCCCGGCGATCAGGCTGACCCACGACCTGAACCACTGGGAGGAGTACGTGGCCAGGGGTCGAGGCGAGACCGTTGCCCTCCCGCCAGTGAATCCCGGTGCGGCGTGCCAGATCCAGTTCACCTCCGGGACCACCGGCCGGCCCAAGGCAGCGGTTTTGCACCACGTCGGCATGGTGAATGCCGCCCGCATGGTCGCCGACCGCTCCCGCATGGTCGAGGGCGAAGTGTGGGTCAACTGCATGCCCCTCTTCCACATCGGCGGCAACGGCATCTACCCGTTTGCGGTCTACAACCGCCGCGGAACCTACGTGCTCCTGCCGGAGTTCGACGTCGCCCGTTTCGCGGACGCGGTTGCGACCTTCCACGGCAGGATCTGCGTTCTGGTGCCGACCATGCTCCACCGCCTGCTCGCCGCCGGGGACGACGTCTCGAGGAAGCTCTCCTGCCTCCGGCTGGTCCTCTCCGGGGGAACCAACGTTCCCGAGTCCCTGATCCAACGAGCGACTGAGGCATTCGGCTGCACCCTCGGCGTCCACTACGGGCAGACGGAGCTCCACGGCATCATCGCCCAGACGGATTTGGATGCGCCACGGGATCAGGTCCTGACCACGGTGGGGCGTGCGCTGCCGGGGGTGGAGGTCCAGATCGTGTGCCCCGGGACGAGCACCCTGGTGGCTCCGGGGGAGGTGGGGGAGATCTGTGCCCGGGGATACCAGGTGATGATCGAGTACTTCGACCAGCCCGATGCCACCGCCGCCACCATCGACGACGAGGGATGGTTGCACACCGGTGATCTGGGAACCATGGACGATGACGGGCTGATCAGCATCACCGGACGGCTGAAGGACATGATCATCCGGGGCGGGGAGAACATCTACCCCCGAGAGATCGAAGAGGTCCTCACCCGACATCCGGCAGTGGAGAGTGTGTGCGTGGTCGGGCTTCCCGACGAGGAGTGGGGGGAGATCGTGGCCGCCGTCATCACGCCGGCCCCCGGCGCCAGCACAGAGCTGGCGGAGGAGCTGCGGGAGATGTGCCGCCGGGAGCTGGCCCGACCCAAGGTTCCCCACAAGTGGTTCCTGACCGAGGAGATGCCCACCACTGCCTCCGGCAAAATCCAGAAATTTGCAGTGCAGAAGTCGGCGGCGAATGCAGAGTTGCAGACGCTGGCGACCCGATCCAACACCAAGGGGTAGGTCATGACGCACGTCAACGGACTCGACCGCGTCGGGACCCCCGATGCGGAGAACACCAGTCTCAACACCAAAAGCATGCGGCGGATCATCGCCTCGGCGTTTTTCGGCAATCTCATCGAGTACTACGACTTCCTCCTGTACGCCACCGCCTCGGCAGTGGTGTTCAGCCAGGTCTTCTTCAACGACCTGCCCCCGGCGGTCGGCGTCTTTGCGTCCTTCGGCACGCTGGCCGCCGGATACCTGGCACGTCCCTTGGGAGGTGCCGTGTTTGGGCACTTCGGCGACAAGTACGGCCGGAAAGAAGTCCTCATCGCCTCCATGGTGCTCATGGGCATTTCCACCACGCTCGTCGGGCTGATCCCGAGCCCCGCCACGATCGGGGTCATGGCGCCGATCCTGCTCGTCACACTGCGACTGTTGCAGGGCTTCGCCGTGGGCGGTGAGCTCGGCGGGTCGATGCTGCTGGTCCTCGAGCACGCACCGGCCGAGAAGAGGGGCTTTGCCGCGAGCTTCGCCAACATGGGGGCCGCCGCGGGAGGCATCTTCGCCACCCTGGCCATCGCCTTGGTTTCGTTGCTGCCGGAAGACCAGTTCGTCTCCTGGGGCTGGCGGATCCCCTTCCTGTTCAGCGTGCTGTTGCTGGGTGTGGGATACCTGATCCGTCGCTCGGTCACCGAGACCCCCGTCTTCGCCAACATGGACAAGACTGAGGCCACCGACGTCCCGCTCGTGGCGATGTTCAAGCACAACGGCAAGAACCTCTTGTCCACTGTGCTCTCCGGCATGAGCCTGTACGCCATCGCCGGTGTCACCACGGTCTGGGGTCTCTCCCGTGCCATCGAGGCCGGTGTGGAACGGACCGATGCTCTGCTGGCCACGACCGCCGGGTCCATCGCCCTGGTCGTCTCGACTGTGATCAGCGCCAAGATCAGCGACCGGCTGGGCCGGCGCAAGGTGATGCTGACCGGCGCCGTGCTGATCCTGCTCTCGGTACCTGCCCTCCTCTGGCTAATCGACAGCGGTAGTGTCTGGCTCTATGCGCTGGCCGTGGTGTGGGCGCAGGCCGTCGAGGGGCTCATGTTCGGCCCGTACGCGGCCTTCGTGGGGGAGCAGTTCCCCACCCGGGTCCGCTACACGGGAGCCTCCCTGTCCTACCAGTTCTCCTCAATCATCGGCGGTGGTCTGGCCCCGTTGGCGGCCGCCGGCCTGGTGGTGTTCGCCAACGGCAGCACCATGGCTCTGGGCGTCGTGTGGGCCCTGACGATCGCCATCACAGTCATCGCCATCTACCGAGCGGAAGAACGCCGGAGCCACCATCTCGAAGAGATCAAGTAGAGAAGAGACCATTGTGGACTACAGGCACTACACCCAGCTCCTCGGCATCGACCATCCCATCGTGCAAGAGGGAATGGGGCCCTTCGGGACCGCGCGACTGGCCGCGGCGGTCTCCCAGGCCGGCGGCCTCGGCACTGTGAGCATGCCGGGCATCCCCGAGAACCTCTCTGAGGGCGCCGAGGTGCTCAAGAGGGACATCCGGCTCTGCGCGAGCCTGACCACCCGGTCCTTCGCCGTCAACATCCCCGTCGGCGTGGACTCGGACGGGCAGCCCTTGCCCGATGCCGACGTTTACATCGAGGCCATCCTGGAGGTCCAGCAGGAAAGCCCGGAGGTCCGCGGCCGGCTCCGTGCCATTACGACCTCAGCAGGATTCCCGGGCAGGTTCGTCGACCGGATCCACCAGGCGGGCCTGGTGCACCAGCACAAGGTGGGCAGCACCCGGCAGGCCGTGAAGTCGGTGGATGCCGGGGTCGACGTCATCATTGCTGCCGGCTTTGAGATGGGCGGGCATGCACCGGCCAGCGGCATGCACACCATGGTTGTGGGTCCCAACATCACCGAGGCCGTCGACGTTCCGGTGCTGCTCACGGGGGGCTTCCGTGACGGTCGGGGCCTGGCTGCGGCTTGGTGTCTCGGGGCTAGCGGTGTGGCCATGGGTACCCGCTTCATCGCCAGCAATGACCTGGACTGGCACCCCGCCTACCGGCAGGCCGTGCTGGATGCCGAGGAGAGCTCCGACGTTGCCTTCGACGGCGTGCACGGGCCTTGCCGCGCACTGCGCAATAGCGCCACCGATAAGTTCTCCCTCACAGGGTCCCTGCACCGTGCCGGATCTGGCAACGACCTCGAGCGGGTGCGAGAGAAGATCGGCCTCATGCAGC
Source organism: Kocuria himachalensis (assembly GCF_054784195.1). Lineage (NCBI taxonomy): Bacteria > Bacillati > Actinomycetota > Actinomycetes > Micrococcales > Micrococcaceae > Kocuria > Kocuria himachalensis. The sequence continues at coordinate 74,307 of NZ_BAAGPL010000004.1, read as the reverse complement.
GTGCCCAAATCGAAGGCGACGTCAATGGCGGACTGGTGCTGTCCGGGCAGGTGGCCTCCGGGATCCGGGAAAGCATCGACGTTGCGCACTTCATCCCGCAGATGATGGCTGAAGCCCAGACCATCGTCCATTCGCTGGCCTCCTGACATACGTCCACCTTCGCCGCCCCCGGAACATGGGCGCGGGCTACGCGCCCATGTTTCGAAGGTACGTCGGCGAACACCGCGGACATGCCAACCCACGATGGCTCGCATCTGAATCCACAGGCGTATCCAGAGCGGGTCCAGCGATGCGGCGAGGGCTGCGGAGATCCGTAGCCCCCTGCCGGACTCTTCGCGGCATCTAATGCTTCCCTGGGCGGCGACCGGTTCGCCACCACCCGTGAGGAACTGTGCGGAGACTGCCCAAAGGGGCACTCCGCGCCCGCAAACAATGCCTTAATCGCCACCCAGGGGCCACGGCCGTAAAAAGGCTTGCCACGACGGCACTATCTAGGAGTTTCCGTGAATCCGCTCGAGAATCGCTACACCCGCCTGACCGGGATCGACCACCCCATCGTCCAGGAAGGACTGGGTCCTTTCCGCACCCCCAAGCTTGCGGCGGCGGTTTCCAATGCAGGGGGATTGGGAACAGTGTCCATGCCGGGCTTCCCCGATGATCTGGCCGACGGGGCCAAGCTGCTGCGTGAGCACCTCGAGGAGTGCGCCTCTTTGACGGACCGTCACTTCGCCGTGAACATCCCCGTGGGTATCGACGGCACCGGGGAGATCCTGGGCTTCACCGACGTCTACATCCGGGCGGTCATCGAGGCGCGGGAGGCTGAGCCTGAGCTCGAGAAGCGGATCAAGGTGATGACCACCTCGGCGGGCTTCTTCGGTCCCTATGGCCGGATGATCCAGGAGGCCGGGATGATCCATCAGCACAAGGTTGGTTCTACCCGGCAAGCGGTCAAAGCGGCCGAGGCCGGTGCCGACGTGGTAATCGCCGCCGGCTTCGAGATGGGCGGGCACGCCCCCAGCAAGGCCGTGCACACCTACGTCCTGGTGCCCAGCATCACCGACGCGGTGGACATTCCGGTGCTGCTCACCGGAGGCGCCCGAAACGCGAAGGGCCTGGCTGCCGCACTGGCCATGGGCGCGGACGGGGTGGCCATGGGGACCCGGTTCATCACCACCCACGACAACTCCGACTGGCACCCCGCCTACCTGCAGGCTCTCCTTGATGCCGAAGAAGGTGACGACGTCGCCTTCAACGGGGTGTACGGGCCGTGCCGCGGGCTGCGCAACGCTGCTTCCCAGCAGCTCCTCGCCGAGTCCCACGATCTGGGGGAAGCGGGGCGGATGAACCCCGTCGAGCAGATCCAGTGGAAAATCGACCGTATGCAGGCCGCCCAGACCGACGGCGACGTCGAGGGCGGTCTCGTGCTGACCGGTCAGGTCGCCGCCGAGATCCAGAGTCTGGTCAGTGTTGCCGAGTTCGTCCCGCAGATGGCTCAGGAGGCGGCGGACATCCTCTCCTCCCTGGCCGCCCGATACGCCGGAGTGGCCCAGCCCGCCTGAGCGGGCAGTCCCAGCACATCCCAGGACGGCATGAGGGGGGAGGGCAACGCCCTCCCCCCTCATGCCGTCACGTCGCTGCCACGTGAGGCCCGGGGCTGGCGTCCAGCAAGGTCCGGGGCCTGTGGAGATACTGCCCTGTCGAAGATCGACGTCTCCCCGGCGCAACATGCATTTCCCGGGCAGGGCTGCCCGGGCCGTGCTGTGACCAGGGCAGCCCGGGTGTCCCGATCTGAGGACTACAGATCGGTGGCGGATCGGTGGAGCGTGCACAGCGCTCGGGTGGCCACCTCACCGCCTGGGTTGCGGAGCTGGACGTCGGCCAGCACCACGGAGCGCGAAGCGTGCAGTGTCGTGACGTTGAGGGTCAAGCCCCCCTCCAGGTCTCCGGGGCGCAGGTAGGAGATCCGGATCGATGAGGTGTGAAAGGCCTCGCCGGGGTGCTCCGGGGAGAGCGCCCATGCCTGGTGGGCGGCCAGGTCGGAGGCGCACAGGGCCACCCCGCCGTGCAAGGTCCCAATGGGGTTGCGCATACCCGGGACAGGCGACAGGCGGAAATCGACCTTGTCGGCGCGTGCGTCCGTCACGGTCAGGAGGGAATCCAGTCCCGGCAGGGACGAGGGGGTCCCGATCGGCTCGTCGGGCTCATTGCGGCCGGCGGGGAATCCTGGAACGAAGCGCAATCGCTGACTGACCGTGGCCACCAGGTCCCCGGTGTCGGTGGTGACCCGTCCACTGGCGTGTCCCCAGCCGCCCGAGCGGTGGTCCAGGGAGGCAGCACACCGGATCCTTTCCGTGTCGGCGGCCAGCGGTTCGTGGAAGTCGATGCTGATGGCCGAGGAGACCGCCCAGTAGTCCCCGGCCCGGGCGGTCAGCACCGCGTACCCCGTGACGTTGTCCACCAGGACCCCGATGCACCCCTGGTGCAACCGCCCGTCCGCTCGGGCCGCCCACGCCCCGGGGCGCATCGAGCCCTGGGCGGTGGAGCCGAGGGTGGAGACGGATTCCATGCCGAACGCCACTTCGGGGGTGCCGTGGAAGTAGGGGACCGGTTGGGTCGTGATGGTCTGTTGCACGGGGTGCTCCTGGGGTCAACGAATGAAGTTATACAGATCTAGCAATTGAGTCACTTTTAATGTACTACTTAAGGTGATGACAGTCACAGGCCGCCCCGCGGTGGGATTGCGGCCGTCCGCTCCGGTTGCGGAGCGCCCTGATTCCACTTCAGTCGGGAGACGACATGCCCACTACGCAGACAGCACTGACCACCTCCTACTGGCCCGAGCACGTCGATGAGACGATCCGTGACATCACCCTCGGCGGGCTCCTGCGGGAGGCGGCGGCGGCAGTGCCGGACCGTCTGGCTCTGGTGGACGGGGTCCCGGATCCTGCTCAGCGGCGGACCTGGACCTACGCCGATTTCCTGCGTGACGCCGAGAAGGTGGCCCACGCGCTGCTGACCAGGTTCGCCCCGGGCACGAAGGTCGCGATCTGGGCGCCCAACAGCGCGGACTGGGTGATCCTGCACGAGGGCATCAGCCTGGCCGGCATGATCACGGTCCCGATCAACCCGGCCTACCGCGCCCGGGAACTGCAATACATCCTCAATCAGTCCGGGGCCTCGGCGATCTTCTACGCCGATCAGTACCGGGGCACGGACCTGGGGGAGATCGTGGGACAGATCCGCCCGGAGCTGCCACAGCTGCAGCTGGAGGTGCGGTCCTCCCAGTGGGAGGCTTTCCTGGAGGCCGCGGACCTGAGCACCGAGCTGCCCGAGGTGCACCCCACAGACCCCATCCAGATCCAGTACACCTCCGGAACCACCGGGTTCCCCAAGGGCGCGCTGCTGCACCACAAGGGCGTGGTGAACGAGGCGCACCTGGTGGCGCTGCGCGCCGGCATGGCCGACGGTGACGTCAATGTCAACGCGATGCCCATGTACCACGTGGGCGGCGGGGCGGTGACCTCCCTGGGGGTGGTGGCCATGCACGGGACGTACGTGGTCATGAACTTCGACCCCGGGTTGTTCCTGGAGCTGGTCGAGGCCTACCGCGGCACCCACGCCTTGTTGGTGCCCACCATGCTCCTGGGCGTCCTGGACCACCCCGACCGGCCCACCCGGAACCTTAGCTCGTTCAAGACCATGATGTCCGGGGCCTCGGCGGTCTCCCCGGCTCTGGTCCGTCGGACCGCGCAGGCGATGGGGTGCGACTTCACCATCCTCTTCGGCCAGTCGGAGATGCACGGGGTGATCTCTCAGACCAGGATTACCGATGACCCCGAGGACCAGTCGAAGACCGTGGGCCAGCCCCTGTCCCACCTGGAGGTTAAGATCGCGGACCCGATCACCGGTGAGCCCGTGCCGATCGGCGTCCAGGGGGAGGTGTGCTGCCGCGGCTACCAGGTGATGCTCGAGTACTACAACATGCCCGAGCAGACCACCCAGACCATCGACGGGGACGGCTGGTTGCACATGGGCGACCTGGGGGTGATGGATGAGCGCGGTTACCTCTCCATCAACGGCCGGCTCAAGGACATGATCATCCGCGGCGGCATGAACATCTACCCGCGCGAGATCGAAGCGCTCATCGAGGAGCACCCGGCGGTGCGCGAAGCCGTTGTCGTGGGGGTCCCGGACCCGAAGTGGGGCGAGCAGGTCGGTGCCGTGCTCAAGCTGCACCCGGACGCGGAGACGCCTGCTGCCGAGGATCTGCGCGCCTACTGCAAGGCCCAGCTGGCCGCCCACAAGGTGCCCGCCATCTGGAGCTTCGTGGAGGACTTCCCGGTCACCGCCTCCGGGAAGATCCAGAAGTTCAAGCTCCGCGAGCAGCTGGTCTCGGACTGACCCGCTCCGGAACCGACCCGTTCGTGTTCGCAGAACCCGACCACTCAGCAGGAGGACACCATGACCGAGCACACCTTGAACGAGCGTCTGTCGACCGAGCGCATCGATACCCCTGGACCCAAGTGCCCCTTCGACGGCTACGACATCTTCTCGGAGGCCTTCGCCACCGATCCTCACGAACAGTACCGAGCGATCCGGGAGTCCGCCTGCCCGGTGGCCCACTCCGAGAAGTGGGGCAGCTCCTGGATGGCCACCACCTACGACGACATCCGCGTTCTGGCACGCGACACCAAACGGTTCACCCACAAGGCCACCGAAGTGGCCGGGCCCCTGGAGGTCAGCGGCAAGCTGTTCATGCCGCCGCTGACCTCGGACTCCCCCGAGCACAAGGACCACCGATCGGTGCTCATGCCCTTTCTGACCCCTAACCGGGTGGAGGAGATGGAGCCGGCGATCCGCGCCGAGGCCAAGCGGTTGATCCAGGCGATCAAGGCCAAGGGCCACGGCGATGTCATCGAGGACTACGCCCAGCCGCTGACCCTCAAGGTGCTCACCTCGATCCTGGGCGTGGACGATGCGGAGCAGATCACCCACTGGGTGGTGCAGATGATCCGGGTCGGGCCCAAGGACCAGAGTGTGCGCGCTAGCGCGGTGTCGGAGATCATCGGCTACATCGACCGGCTGCTGCAGGAGCGGGAGGCCGCCGGCAATCCCGGGGACGACCTGCTGAGCTATCTGAACCGGGCCGAGCTCAACGGGCAGCCGCTGAGCCGCAAACACCGGATCGGCACCGGATTCCTGGTGCTGCTGGCCGGGGCCGACACCACCTGGAGCGCCATCGGGGCCACGATGTGGCACTTGGCGACCCACGATCAGGACCGGCAGCGGTTGCTCGATGAGCCGGAGCTGCTGCACACGGCCATTGAGGAGTTCCTGCGCTTCTACGCCCCGGTCACAGTGGGGCACCTGACCACCGAGGAGATCGAGGTCCAGGGCCGGCGTGTCGATACCGGTCAGCGGGTCCTGCTTCCCTTCGCTTCCGCCAACCGTGATCCGAAGCAGTTCGAGGACCCGGAGGAGGTCAAGCTCGACCGGGCACGCAATAAGCACATGACCTTCGGCGCGGGACTGCACAGCTGCCTCGGCTCCACGCTGGCGCGGCTGGAGATGCGGATCACTCTGGAGGAGTGGCTGGCGGAGCTGCCCCACTTCCGTCTGGCGGACGGGGCGGTCGTGGAGTGGACCACCGGGCAGGCCCGCGGTCCCGAGCGGGTGGAGTTCGTCGTCGAATCCTGAAGCCCTCTCGCCCGGACCAAGGGTCGCAGAAGGAGAGGGGCCCGACCGGAGTGATCCGGTCGGGCCCCTCAGGCTATGCCGTGGGCCGTCAGGGCTGGGACTGCTCTTCGAGCTTTCGCCAGGATTCCTGGACGTCGGCTTGCCACTGGTGGCGCAGCTCTTCGCAACGGGCGGCCACACGGCGGCCGATCCACCCTGGAAGCACGCCCTCGGGCAACTGCGGATCCTCTGCAGGGACCCGTTGCAGGGCCGCGGTCACCAGTAGATGCTGGCGCAGCAGCTCGGCGTCCGTGAGGGGAGTGCTGTCGGGCAACCAGGCCAGGAACCGCTCGTATCGGACACGGAGTCCCTCCAGGTCCCAGGCGCGGTGGATGACCTCTTCGATGGACAGCCCTACGTCTCCTAGGTGCCCGGTGAGGGACATCGTGTTGTCGGCCAGCTCCAGCTCGGCAATGAGCGGAGCAACGTCGGCTGTCCGCTCAGGGTGGGGACTGATCCACACCCCGGGGGCGGGGTTGCCGAAGCCGGCCCAGCCCAACCCGGCGTAGAGCTTCTTGCGCGCCGCGCGGTGGGTGTGCGGAATGGTGATGAGCAACAGGGCCCACTGCCCGTCCCAGTCACCGAAGGGGTCGGCCAGGGAGCGGACGCGGGCGCTGCCCTCACGGAACATCTGATTGGCCCGGGGCGTCAGCCGCCACCGCACGGAACGGCCGTGGCGTTCCTGCTCGATCCACCCGGCGGCCGCGGCCCGGGCGATCGCCTGCCGGGCCGCCTGCTCGGCGACGCCAAGATGTCCCAGGGTCTCCACGATGGAGGCGGTCCAGGCGCCGTCACTCCCGGCCTTCCAGACCATCTCGCCCAGCACCGTGCGCAGCAGGCTCCGGGCACTAGGAGAGAACGACAGCGGCATGTGGGGCGCGGGGGCCTCCAGGGTCTCCTGGATATCGGTCATCGGTCGGGTCGCCTTCCTGCTGCAGGCGCCGTGCAGGCTCTCTGCGCCGATCCGGGGCCGCGCACCGCTCAGCCCACCTGGGAAGGCAGGGGATTCCCGGCTGCACCGAAGTTCGGCAGACGCCGTTCCATCATAGCGGCGACCCCTTCCTGGTAATCGGGCAGCTGCATGTGGCGGCCGATTTCCTCCTTGCTGGCCTCCACCGCCACGCGAGGGCTGGGCTGCAGCAGGTCGCCCCAGAGCTGGCGCTTGGCGGTGGTCACCGCCGTCGGGGAGGTGGCCAGGAAGTGCTGGGCGTAGTCGTAGACCGCGTCCATGAAGCCCTCCCGCGGCAGGACCTGGTTGAACAGCCCCGTGTGCTCCAGCTCCCGGGCCGTGGCGACCCGACCGGTGAGGATCAGGTCCGCGGCGTGGGTGACGCCTATGAGCCGGGGCAGGATCCAGGACAGCCCGTACTCGGCTGGCAGGCCGATCTTGGGGGCCACCGTGGTGATTTTGGCGTCCTCCACGGCAAAGCGCAGGTCGCAGAACGCGGCAATGGCCACCGCGATCCCCGCACAGGCGCCGTTGACCGCGGCGATCATGGGCTTGCTCATCCCCAGTTGCCAGGCCATGTCCGCGTCATAGGCCTCATCGACGCCGTAGCCAGGGTTGCGGGCCTCTACGGACAGACCCGGGTCGTAGTGATCAGTCTTCGTGTAGTGGCCCAGGGCCTTGAAGTCGGCACCGCCGCAGAAAACGGGGTCTTCCCCGGTGACGACGATGACACGCACCGCAGGATCGGCATCGAGCTCGGCGCAGATCCATCGGTACTCGTCGTGCATCCGCCCGGTCCAGGAGTTGGCCCGGCCCGGACGGGCGAACCACACGGTGGCGATCCCGTTGTCGGCGATCTCGTACTTGGTGACCTTCAGTTCCATGACTGTTCCTCCGGTGGTGGCAGGTCGCGTATGCGCCCCGCCGTCGCTTGTTGTACAAATATAGCAAATGGAACATTATTTCTGTAATGTATGGGGTAACTGACGGCGCGCCGCACCTGCGGCCCGAACAGGCGGGATCACATGACTTCTTCGACCACCCTCACCGGGACCTATTCGATGACCATCAACGGGCAGACCACCTCCTGCGCGGACAGCTTCGGGGTGATCAATCCGGCCACCGGCGCTGAGTTCGCCCGCGCCCCGCAGTGCGCCCCCGAGCAGCTGGAGGTGGCGGTCCGGGCCGCCGAAGCGGCCCTGCCGGCCTGGGGTGCCGATGAGCAGCAGCGCATCACTGCGCTGCGCCGGCTCGCCGACGTCCTGGACGACCATGTCCAGGAGATCGCCGCCGTGCTCACCGACGAGCAGGGCAAGCCGCTCGGGGCGGCCGCCTACGAGGTCTCCGAGACGGCCCGGTGGCTGCGGGCCTCTGCGGACCTGGATTTGCCGGAGGAGACCGTGGACGCCGGGCCGGACGTGTCGGTGCGGGTCATGCGGCGCCCGCTGGGCGTCGTCGCGGCGATCACCCCCTGGAACTTCCCCCTGCTGCTGCTGGGCTGGAAGGTGGGGCCGGCGCTGCGCGCCGGCAACACCGTGGTGGTCAAGCCTTCCCCGTACACCCCGCTGAGCACCTTGCTCGTAGGCGAGCTCGCCCAGCAGGTCCTGCCCCCCGGGGTGGTCAGCGTGGTCAGCGGAGGCGACGACCTCGGGGCTCGGCTGAGCACCCACCCCGGTATCGCCAAGATCAGCTTCACCGGCTCCGTGGTCACCGGCAAGAAGGTGGCCGCCGCCGCGGCCGAGGACCTCAAGCGCTTCACCCTGGAGCTGGGCGGCAACGACGCCGCGATCATCCTCGAGGACGCCGAGCCCGAGCAGATCCTCAAGGGTGTCTTCTGGGGCGGGTTCATCAACTGCGGCCAGATCTGCGCCGGCATCAAGCGCGTCTATGTGCCCCGCTCCCGACACGACGAGATCGTCGGCCTGCTGGCCGAACGCGCCCGCGCGGTGCGGATGGGCCCGGGCACTACCGAGCGCACCCAGCTGGGGCCCCTGCAGAATAAGGCGCAGTTTGATCGGGTCGCCGAGCTCGTAGAGGAGGCCCTCGAGGCCGGTGCCACCGCCGTCGCGGGTGGAGCGCGGCGCGAGGGCGACGGCTACTTCTTCGAGCCCACCGTTTTGACGAACGTCCACGAGGGCATGCGCATCGTGGACGAGGAGCAGTTCGGCCCCGTCATGCCGATCATGGCCTACGACACCGTGGACGAGGCGGTGCGCCGGGCCAACGACAGCACGTTCGGACTCTCCGGCTCGGTGTGGGGCTCGGACATCGGCCGTGCCCAGGAGGTGGCCCAGCGGCTGCACACCGGCACGGCCTTCGTGAACGACCACTTGGCGCTCTCCCCGGACATCCCGTTCGGCGGAGCCAAGTGGAGCGGGATCGGCGTGGAAAACGGCCACTGGGGTCTGGAGGAGTTCACCCGGATCCAGGTGCTGCACACGCCGTCCCGCACCTGAGGGGGTCCCGCAAGGGCCTGCTCATGTGATGGGGAAGGGGAGGGCTGGGTCGCCCTCCCCTTCTTCGTGCCCTGCCTGCTTCGTGCCCAAGTGCCCAAGTGCCCGCGACCTCCCTCCCGGTCGCATCTTGGCATCACGGCATGGGCTCAAGGCACGGGAAAAGGTCGCGAGAACATCCTCGCGACCCCTCCTCGTGCGTGCTCGGGTCCTGCCTGCTACAGGACCATGACGGCCCGGGCGCCCTTCTGGTCCAGGCAGTAGTGGACAGCGTCGTTGACCTCGTCGAAGGCGAACTGCTCGGTGACCAGCTCGTCGAGCTTGAGCAGCCCGGCCTCGTAGAGGGAGACCAGGCGAGGCACGTCGCGCTTGATGTTGGCGGAACCGTAGAGGGAACCCTTTACGGTCTTCTCGGACATCACCATGCCGTTGAAGGCAGGGACGTTGAGGAAGACGTCGTCCCCGCCGGCGCCGACCAGCACGACCTCGCCCCCGCGGCGGGTCATCTTCACGGCATCCCGGACGGTCTCCTGGCGCCCGACGACCTCCAGGGTCACGTCTGTGCCGCGTCCGCCGGTGAGTTGGCGGATCTGCTTGGGCAGGTTCTCGCCGGGCTGCAGGGTGTGGGTGGCGCCCATGGTGCGTGCCAGCTCGAGGCGTTCTTCGTGCATGTCCACGGCGATGATGGTGCTGGCTCCGCTCATGCGCGCGCCCTGGATCGCGTTCAGGCCCACCCCGCCGCAGCCGACGACGGCGACGGTGTCGCCGATGCCGATGTTGGCGGTGTTGGCCGCAGCGCCCCAGCCGGTGAGCACACCACAGCCGATCAGGGCGGCGGAGGTCAGCGGGATGGTGTCGGGGATCTTGATGGCCGAGCGAGCCGGGACCACGCACTCCTGGCTGAAAGTGCCCAACCCGGCCATCTGGAACACATCAGCCCCGTCCATCGAGTAGCGGGTGGTGCCGTCGAGCAGAGAGCCCTTGGCGAAGGCCACCCCGGCCGTCTCGCACAGCTGCGGCTGACCCTTGAGGCAATAGAAGCACTCACCGCACTGGGCGAGCCAGGTCAGCACGACCCGGTCCCCGGGAGCGAGGTCCGTGACCCCTTCTCCGATGGCGGTCACGGTCCCGGCGGCTTCGTGGCCGAGTACGGCGGGCAACGGGTTAGGCAGGACGGCGGTGTACACCGAGATGTCGGAATGGCACACCCCGGTCGCACCGATCTTGACCCGCACTTCTCCGGTGCGGGGTTCTTCGAGATCGATCTCCCGCAGGGTCAGGGGCTGGTTGGGGGTTTCGAGAACGGCGGACAGTGGCACGGGAACTCCTCGGGCGAGTGGACTGACTACGTCACCAATACTATACACTTCTAACAACTTGAACATAGATAGTGTAAATTTAGATCTGTTCAGGTGCTCCGACGCTTTTCGGCGGGTGTGGCGCCCCACCGCGAGAAAGGAACGCGACATGAGTTCTCCTCTGAAGGACCGCTCTGCGACAGCACCGGTGGGCGGGGGTCGGTCATGAGCGAGGTAGCGGTGGCGACCGCGCCCGCGTGGGGGCGTGCTGTCGAACAGAGCACGGTCCACGGCCATCCCTGCCGTGTCTACGCCGAGCGGCCCGCCGCAGTGGCCGACTTCCTGCTCACCGCCCGCCGGTGGGCGGGGCGGGAACTGCTGGTGCAAGGCGGCCGCCGCCTGACCTTCCGCGAGCACGAGGAGGCCGTGGCCCGGGTGGCCCATGACCTGGCCGAGCGCGGTGTCGGACCCGGCTCGCGGGTAGGCCTGCTGGCCTTCAACTCCGTCGAATGGATGGTGTGCTTCTGGGCCGTGCACGCCCTGGGCGCGGTGGCCGTGCTCGGCAATGCCTGGTGGGCAGATGCGGAGGCCGCGGAGGTACTGGCCGATGCCGAGCCCAACCTGGTGATCACCGACCGGCCCCTGCCCTTCCCGACCCTGGACGTCGCCACGGTGCGCCGGGCCGTCGAGGACGTCGATCGTCACGTGGAGCTGCCCCGGTGGCCGCGTGATGAGGAGGCGCTGTCGATCATCATGTTCAGCTCCGGTACCACCGGAAAGCCCAAGGGCGTGATGATGACCGCGCGGTCGGTGATCGCCAACATCCAGAACATCCTGGTCCTCACCGGCCGGTTGCCGCATGAGATCCCGGCGGAGAAGTCCGGGGGAGTGTCCATGCTCACCGTGCCGCTGTTCCACCTGGCGGGGGTGCAGGTGTGCATGACAACGCTGCTCTCCGGTGGGCGGCTGGTTTTCCTCGACGGGAAGTTCGACCCCGCCGAGGTGCTGCGGCTGATCGAGGCGGAGAAGGTCCGGTCCTGGGGATGCATCCCCACCATGGTCAGCCGGGTGCTGGAGCACCCGGACTTCGAGGCCTTCGACACCTCCTCGGTGTCCTCCATCCCGATGGGCGGAGCCCCGGCCTCGGCGGACCTGCGCCGCCAGATCTCGGAGCGGTTCCCCCGGGTCCGCAGCGGCGGGAGCAGCATGTACGGGCTCACCGAGGCCGGCGGGGTCGTGGCCGCAGGGGCGGGCAAGGACATCGCCGGGCGCCCGGGATGCGTCGGTCGGGCCCTGCCCGTCGTGGAGCTGCGCATCGCCAACCCTCAGGCAGACGGTTCCGGTGAGATCCAGGTGCGCACCCCCACCATCACCGAGGGCTACCTCGGCGACGAGGCGCTCCTGACCGACGCCGAGGGCTGGGTCTCCAGCGGCGATCTCGGCCGGATCGACGAGGAGGGCTGGCTGTGCATCACCGGCCGGCTCAAGGACATCATCATCCGGGGCGGAGAGAACATCTCCAGCGCCCACGTCGAGGACGTCCTCCACGATCACCCGGACGTCGCCGAGGTCGCGGTCGTCGCTCTGCCGCACGCCGATCTCGGCGAGGAAGTCGGGGCCGCCGTGGTCCTGCGCGCCGGTGCTGAGGTGGCCCCGGAGTCCCTCCTGGCCGCCGTCGAAAGGCGCCTGGCGCGCTTCGAACGGCCCTCCCAGTGGTGGCGCTACGAAGGCGATCTCCCCACCAACGCCTCCGGCAAGATCGTGCGCCGCGAGGTGCAGCGACAGTGGCTCGAGGCCGGTGGGGCCACAATGTGGCACGCCCCCGTGACGGGCTGAGCCGGCGTCCCAGCAGCCCCCGGTGGGGCCCAAAAGGGGGGCGCATACCGTGATCGGTATGCGCCCCCCTTTGGGGCTGCTCCCTCTGGCGGTACTTGCCAGGGGCAGGACTGCGCTGTGCGGGTCCTTCCGGCCCGGACCTATGGGGTCCGGGCCGGAAGGAGCGACTCAGGTGGCGCGGGCCCTCAGGAGCTCCTCGCTGTGCTCTCCGGCTCTCGGCGGGCGCGGGGCCTCGTGGCGGCTGAGCTGGTCGAAGCGGATTGGGGAGTCCACCGACGGGTGGCCGTCCACGTTGATCCACGCCCCCATGGCATGGGCCTGAGGATCATCGACGACCTCGGCCGGGGTCTGCACCGGAGCCCAGAAGACATCGTGCTCATCCAAAACCGCGCTCCAGTGCTCCAGGCTCTGCTGCCGGAAAGCCTCATCGAGGATCGCGATGACCTCCCCGCGGTTCTTCGACAGGGCCCGGGGCGAAGCGAACCTCTCGTCCTCCAGCAGATCGCTGCGCCCGATGGCAGCCAGGACCTTGGGCAACTGCCGGTCCGCCTGCACCCCGACCAGATAGAACCACCGCCCATCACTGGTGGGATAGGAGTTGTACATCGGCGTGCCGCACTGCTCGCGCGGCTTCGGCGGGCGCGGATGCCCACCCATGGCCTGCACCCCCAACTCGCCGGCCAGGGCCCACATGCCGGTGCGCAGCAAGGAGGCCTCCACGAACCGGCCCCGCCCCGTGCTCTGACGCTCATGCAAGGCCGCCAGGATGCCGGCCACCGCCGTCATGGCCGTGTACGTGTCGCCCAGCCCCTGGAGCAGGGCTGCCGGAGGCGTGCCTTGGGTGGTGATCTCGTGGGCGATCCCGGTGCGCCCGAAGAACGAGGCCAGGTCGTAGCCGGCCTTGTCTTGATCGGGGCCACCCCACCCGTAGGCCGTCAGTGAGCAGTAGATCAGGTGGGCATGCCGGTCGGCGACCTTCTCGGGGGCCAGGCCCAGTCGCTCCAGGGCCCCGGGGCGCAGGTTGGTGAGCAGGACGTCGGCCGAGGCCAGCAGCTCGTGCAGCCGGTCCTGGCCATCCTCGGACTGCACGTCCAGTTCCACGGACTTTTTCCCGCGGTTGGCGGAGATGAACGCGCCGTTGGGGGCATCAGGGTTCGCGCCCATCTTGCCCCAGATGTTGCGCATCGGCTCCCCTCCGTGCGGTTCGACCTTGACGACCTCGGCTCCCCAGTCGCTCATGATCCCGCCGGCGGCCGGACCGGCCATCCAGTGCGCGAGCTCGACCACCCGGACGCCGGCAAGGGGGCGGGGGTGTTCAGTGGGCTGTGTCGTGGTGCTCATGGACTCTCCTGGGACTCGTCAACGCGATGTTTTACAGTTAAGGATACCGAATAGTCTCAAGTGTAGTATTTTAGAGCAGGTGGGGACAGTCCCCCGGTTCGGGAAGGGAGTGCGCATGAGCGATGACGCTGTGTATTTGGAGAAGCGGGGCCCCGTGGGCCATCTGGTGCTCAACCGCCCGGAGAAGCACAACGCCCTGCGGTTCTCGGACCTGGACGACCTGGTCGAGCTGCTGCACGAGGCGGAGGCCGACGACGACATCCGCGTGATCGTGCTGCGCGGCAACGGCAAGAGCTTCTGCTCCGGCCACGACTACAACGACGCGGTGCGCTCCTACGGGCTGGAGCCCCAGGCCGACGGGACCAAGCCGCGCCGGCCCAGTCAGCGTTCCCGGCTGACCCGCGACCGCCGCCTGGGGGAGGGCTACAAAGCCTTCCACTTCTCGCTTAAGCCCGTGATCGCCCAGGTGCACGGCACCTGCACGGGAGCCGGGATGTACCTGGCCGAGCTGGTTGATCTGGTCATCTGCACCGACACGGCCCGGTTCAGCCACGCCGAGCAGCGCTTCGGGCTGGCCGGCAACACCTGGCACCTGAACACCCAGATCCTCCTCTACGGGCCCAAGCGCGCCCGGGAGATCCTTCTGCTGGGCGACACCTTCGACGGGCGTGAGGCCCAGGCCCTGGGCCTGGCCAATCGGTGCGTGCCGGAGGCCGAGCTGGAGACGGCCGTGGAGGACTGGGCCACCCGGATCGCCCAGCACCCCCGCGACGCGCTCGTCACGGGCAAAGCCATGTGGCAAATGGCCATGGAGAGTCTGGGAGGCTCCGAGCAGTTCGCCCGCGGCTACGTGGGTCACACCCTGGGAACCAACCTGCGCTTCGAGGACGACGAGTTCAACTTCCTCAAGCAACGCCAACAGGCCGGGACCCGTGACGCCTTCCACCAGCGCGACACCTACTACGACCAGTGAGGATATCCACGTGAGCAACGCACCCACCACACCCCTGGACGACGTGCGGCCCCCCACAGGAACGTCCCGCCCGGTGACCCAGACGATCACCCGGAGCCTGGAATGGATCGACACCGACGCCGGGCGCCGCCATCACAACTCGGTGATCATGCGCTGGGTCGAGGCCTGCGAGATCACCCTGTGGAAAGAACGTGGTCTGCTCGAGGTGTTCATCCGTGCACCACGGGTCCAGCAGGTGGTGAACTACACCGCCCCCATCTATTTCGACCAGGAGGTGGAAATCACCGTGGAGCTGGCCCAACTGGGACGGACCTCCGTGACCTTCTCCTTCGAAGCCGCCATCATCCCCGAATCACTGCCGGAGCCGCGCACCGTGGTCGCCCACGGCACCTTCACCGTGGTCAACCTCTCCCCAGACGGTCAGCGCGCCCACCCGTGGCCCGAGCACGTGCGCACGAGTCTTCTCCGGTGAAGGACGGTCAGTGATGACGCTGATTCAGCGCTGTCTCAGCACCAACGACACCCTTCAAGCTGAGCAGCAAACCGTGCCGAAGTCATATAGCAGTCCGGTGCGCGATCTTCTGGGACGGCCCGCTTCCGACCGGGCGCTTGCGTCGATGTCGATAGTCCCACCGGTTTACCCGGCATTTGAGGACCCGGACAATCCCGTAACCCGCTACCGGAGCATCCTCCTGGCCGGCTCTAGCGCCACCTCCTGGGAAGAACTGACCGACGACGAAAAACACCAGTGGCGGCAGGCCTACCGATGTGCGCCAGCCCACTCCTATGCCAAGACGCTTCTCCATGCCGAAACCATCCGCTACGGCGATCCCGAACCCGACACCACAGCTCGCTGGGCCGACTTCACCGGGCAGGTCTTCAAATGGAATCCGTCCTGGCAGCGCTGGGAAGGCTACCCCTTCAGCTATTCGTGGGACCAGATCCCCCGTCGCATTTTCCCCCTGATAGTGCTTCCGGTCACCGAACGCCGACACCCGCTCCCTGCACCAGCACCGCGTGCAGTACCCGCAATTTGCCCGGCAGACGACCGAGGCGGCCCCATGGAGCATGGCGTGCACCCCCGGCACGAAGCTGGACCCGGAGCACTGAAATCTGCGTAAGAACTAGACCGACATTGACTCGAAAGCACCCTCTGACAGGGCGTAGCTCTCGTTCGATGATCCAAAACTGAGAGGAAACTCCCATGACTGTTGCTGTCAACGAAAAGCCCGCCACGGTGCTGCACCAGGTGCGTGTTCACCCGTCGAAGGACGACCTGCCCCGCGAGGAACAGCTGGCCTGGAAGATGGCCGAGGTCGCCGCGGACCCGGTCGAGGTCACCCCGGAGGTGACCGAGATGGTGATCAACCGCATCCTGGACAACGCCTCGGTGGCGATCGCCTCGCTCAACCGGGACCCGATCGTCTCGGCCCGGGACCAGGCGGCCGCCCACGCGCCCACCCCGGGCGGAACGGGCGCGGGGCTCTACGGCGTGGACACCGCGACCCGCAAGGTCTCCCCGGAGTGGGCCGCCTGGGCCAACGGGGTGGCGGTGCGCGAGCTCGACTACCACGACACGTTCCTGGCCGCCGAGTACTCCCACCCCGGGGACAACATCCCGCCGATCCTGGCCGTGGCCCAGCACGTGGGCGCGAACGGCCACGACCTGGTGCGCGGCATCGCCACCGGCTACGAGCTGCAGGTGGACCTCGTGAAGGCCATCTGCCTGCACGCCCACAAGATCGACCACGTCGCCCACCTGGGTCCGTCCGCGGCCGCCGGGATCGGCACCCTGCTGGGCCTGGACGTGCCGACGATCTTCCACGCGATCGGCCAGGGGCTGCACACCACCACCGCGACCCGCCAGTCCCGCAAGGGCGAGATCTCCACCTGGAAGGCCCACGCCCCCGCCTTCGCCGGGAAGATGGCCGTGGAGGCCGTGGACCGCGCCATGCGCGGGCAGACCTCCCCCACCCCGATCTACGAGGGCGAGGACGGGGTCATCGCCTGGCTGCTGGACGGCCCCGGCGCCGCCTACGAGGTGCCGCTGCCCGCCCCGGGCGAGGCCAAGGCCGCGATCCTGGACACCTACACCAAGGAGCACTCGGCCGAGTACCAGGCGCAGGCCTGGATCGACCTGGCCCGCAAGCTGCACCGCGAGCGGCCCGAGCTGGCCGACCCGGACCGGATCGCCTCCGTCGTGCTGCACACCTCCCACCACACCCACTACGTGATCGGCTCCGGGGCCAACGACCCGCAGAAGTACGACCCGACCGCCACCCGGGAGACCCTCGACCACTCG
>NZ_BAAGPL010000004.1:0-57397 GCF_054784195.1 Kocuria himachalensis | reverse complement strand
GTGGAACAAGGTCACCACGGCCGAGGACGCGGAGTGGACCCGCCGCTACCACTCCCTCGACCCGGCCGAGAAGGCCTTCGGCGGACGGGCCGAGATCACCCTGACCGACG
The DNA here is from genome assembly GCF_054784195.1 of Kocuria himachalensis. Classification (NCBI taxonomy): domain Bacteria; kingdom Bacillati; phylum Actinomycetota; class Actinomycetes; order Micrococcales; family Micrococcaceae; genus Kocuria; species Kocuria himachalensis. The sequence continues at coordinate 57,287 of NZ_BAAGPL010000004.1, read as the reverse complement.
GCTCCACCATGGTCGAGGAGATCGCCGTGGCCGACGCCCACCCGCTCGGCGCCCGCCCGTTCGCGCGCGAGCAGTACGTCACCAAGCTGCGCACCCTCGCCGCCGGGATCGTCGCCGACGACGAGCTGGAGCGCTTCATCGCCGCCGCCGAGAACCTCCCGGACCTGGGCGCCGGGCAGCTGGACGCCCTCAACGTCACCGCCTCCGTCGACCTGCGCACCGGCACGAAGGGAATCTTCTAGAGCCATGCTGTTCTCCACCACCACCCCCGAGGCCAAGCGGATCGCCCTGCGCGAGATGCTGGCCGGTCCGGCCACCGTCCGCTTCCCCGGCGCCTACACCCCGCTGTCCACGAAACTGATCCAGGAGCAGGGCTTCGACGGCGTCTACATCTCCGGGGCCGTGCTCGCCAACGAGCTCGGCTTCCCCGACATCGGGCTCACCGCCCTGCCCGAGGTGGCCGCCCGGGCCGGGCAGATCGCCCGGGTGACCGACCTGCCGTGCCTCGTCGACGCCGACACCGGCTTCGGGGAGCCCATGAACGTGGCCCGCACCGTGCAGGAGCTCGAGAACGCGGGCCTGGCCGGGTGCCACATCGAGGACCAGTTCAATCCCAAGCGCTGCGGCCACCTGGACGGCAAGAACGTCGTGGACCTCGACACGGCCGTCAAGCGGATCCGTGCCGCCGCCGAGGCCCGCCGGGACCCGAACTTCCTGATCATGGCCCGCACCGACATCCGCGGCGTCGAGGGCCTGGCCGCGGCCACCGACCGGGCCAGGGCCCTGGTGGACGCCGGGGCGGACGCGATCTTCCCCGAGGCGATGGCCGACCTCTCGGAGTTCGAAGCCATGCGAGCCGCGGTCGACGTGCCGATCCTGGCGAACATGACCGAGTTCGGGAAGTCCCGGCTGTTCACCACCGACCAGCTGCAGGAGGCCGGGGCGAACATGATCATCTACCCGGTGACCCTGATGCGCGCCGCCCTGGGCGCCATGGAGCAGGTGCTGGCCACCATCGCCGCCAACGGCACCCAACAAGCGGCCGTGCCCGACATGCTCACCCGGTCCCGGCTCTACGAGCTGGTGGACTACAACGGGTACAACCAGTTCGACACCGGGATTTTCGACTTCGACGTCCCCGGGATCGCCAGCCCCGTACCCAGCACCCGGTAAACGCACCGACCCGCACCATCCACGCCGCCCGGCACCCGGGACCGCGCTGCGGGGGCCTCTCCTAGAGAGGCCCCCGCGGACGATCCCCTCCCCGGCTCCCGTCGCACTCAAGACAGCACAGCAGCTGCCTGCCGCCGCGTGCCGCGTCGGTAACGGGCGCCTCAGACCTTTTCGACCATCCTGAAGGAGAGCACCATGACGCAGGTCCTTTTCTCTGACACCGACACCCCGGCATCCGCCCCCACCCCGGCACCGCAGCCGGTGGTGAGTCGGGGACTGGCCGGGGTCGTGGCCGACTACACGGCCGTCTCCAAGGTCAACCCGGACACCAACTCCCTGCTCTACCGCGGCTATCCCGTGCAGGAGCTGGCCGCGAACTGCTCCTTCGAGCAGGTGGCCCTGCTGCTGTGGAACGGCGAGCTGCCCACGGAGGCGCAGCTCGCGGAGTTCTCTACCTTCGAGCGCGCCCACCGCGCCCTGACCCCGGAGCTGAAGGCGGTCATCGACGCGCTGCCCACCACCTGCCACCCCATGGACGTCTGCCGCACCGCCGCCTCCGTCCTGGGCGCCCAGGACCCGCAGGCCGAGGACTCCTCGCCGGCGGCGAACCTGGCCAAGGCCCAGAAGCTGTTCGCGGCCATGCCCGCGGTGGTGTGCTATGACCAGCGCCGCCGGCACGGCCAGGACCCGGTCGAACCCCGCGAGGACCTCGGCTACTCGGCCAACTTCCTGTGGATGGCCTTCGGCGAGGAGGCGGACCCGGCGGTCGTGGAGGCCTTCAACGTCTCGATGATCCTCTACGCCGAGCACTCCTTCAACGCCTCGACCTTCACCGCCCGGGTGGTGACCTCCACCCTGTCGGACCTGCACTCGGCGGTCACCGCGGCCATCGGGGCGCTGAAGGGCCCGCTGCACGGCGGGGCCAACGAGGCAGTCATGCACACCTTCGAGGAGCTCGGCATCCGCGCCGACGAGCCCGCCGGCGACGCCGAGAAACGGGCCAAGGCCTGGATGGACGAGGCCCTGGCGGCGAAGAAGAAGGTCATGGGCTTCGGCCACCGCGTGTACAAGCACGGGGACTCCCGGGTGCCCACCATGAAGGCGGCCCTGGACGCGATGATCGCCCACTACGGCCGCCCGGAACTGCTGGGCCTCTACCACGGGCTGGAGAAGTCCATGGAGGCGGCCAAGGGGATCAAGCCCAACCTCGACTACCCGGCCGGGCCCACGTACTGGCTGATGGGCTTCGACATCCCCACCTTCACCCCGCTGTTCGTCGCCGCCCGGATCACCGGGTGGACCGCCCACATCATGGAGCAGGTCGCGGCCAACTCCCTGATCCGCCCGCTGTCCGAGTACAACGGCCCCGACGAGCGACACCTGTAGAACATCCACTGGATGGGGCGCGGTGACAGGGATGACACCGCGCCCCATCGGCAGCAGCTCTTCAGGACGACCGCACACCCGCAGAAGAAAGGCGCACAGCATGGCGGGCAGCACCACACCGATCAAAGACCTTGAGTCTCTGCGCCCCGGGGATCGTGTCGACGTCCACCAACGAGAAACACTCATCTGCAGCGGCCACATTGAAGAACGCATGCTCGCCCTCCGTGTCGTCTGGATCCGCGACGGACGCACCGGGGAACGCAAAATGTTCTGCACCGACGAGCACCAAATCCGCCGCTCTGGCCGGACCCGTTGACCCCAGTGAAGTAACCTCTGCCGGTACTCCGCAGGAGCACTTGGAGCAAGGTGAAAAGCGCAGACAGAGTCGTTACCGGTTGACATAAGGCCCAATAGCGGCCAACAGGCCACGGGAGTTGTCACATCTGTTGGAACTCCCGTCCGACCGATTGATCTCTTCCAGCGCGATGTCGCGGTGGAAGTTCCGTGACGCGGGCACCGATAGTCTTTCTCGGTGCCCGAATACGCCCCTCACTCGCATGTGTTCGTCGACGAGTCCAAGGTCGGCGGGTACTACGTCGCCGCCAGCGTGGTGGCCGCCGGAGATGTGAACGCCACCCGCAAAGCTGTGCGGGCGCTGTTGTTGCCGAAGCAGAAGCGGATCCACTTCACCGACGAGAGGGACGACCGGCGCAAGAAGCTGCTCAAGGACTTCGCCCGTCTCGACGTCGCGGTGTCCGTGTATGTGGCCAAGGGGCTCAAGGACAAGGAGGCCCGGCCGCTGTGTCTGACCGCCTTGGCGGAGGACGTCGCGGTCTGTCAGGTCGACCACCTCTACCTGGAGAAGGACGATTCCTCGTTCGACAACGACAAGAGGGTCCTGGCGCGGACGTTCGCCGGCTACGAGCACCGTCCCCGCTATGCCTTCCCGAAGGCGCACGAGGAGCCGTTGCTGTGGGTCTCCGATGCGGTGGCCTGGTGCTACCAAAAGCGTGGACCATGGGTCGAAATGGCGGGCCCGCTGGTCTCTGGGGTTTGCATGTTGACCTAATGCGTCTTTTAAATGCGCGAGCCAGGCTCGTCGAACCGTCCGGATGACTGCCTGGCTTACTTCTCAGGGCTACTGCCCCTCGCCTTCCCCACTATACCCACCGCCCAGGGCTGCGTCACCACTGTCCCTGGAGTCAGATCTGGCTTCGCACCCCGGCCGCATCGGGGCGGCGCACGTTCTTGCCGCGCCGGCCCGACGCGGACGACGGCAGAGGAATGATTTCACGCACCGGGTGCTGCAGTAGGGGTTCCGCGTACGGACTGGCTGGATGTACCTGAACGCCCTTCACGCCGACGCTCAGGCCCGCTGACGAACGTCGCAGTAGGAGTTCACAGTGCCGTGCGCGGCACCGGGCGACCCCTGATGTTCACCCGCGCACCCCTTCCCGGCCACGGACCGCGTCTCTACTATTGACGGTGGACGACCGATGGGGCGCGTCACGCCCCGGGAGGTCCCTTCCGGGAAGTCTGCTTTCCAGGAAGTCATCATCCATGAGCGTCTTGAGCACTTTCACCCAGACCGACCCCGTCCCCGCTACGACATCATGTTCGGCGCAGCCCCCTGCCCGGTTGCGCCGCTATCGGATACTCGCGGACCGACCGGGCCTGAAGTTGCGCGCCGGGGAGCTGGTGCTGTGCATCGACTACGAGTACGCCCCGCACCAGGCGCTCGTGCCGGTGCGCTGCGAGGCCGATGACTACGCCCCCGGCGCGTTGCTGGCGCGGGCGGATGTGGAGTTCCTGGAGCATTCCGACGAGGTGTTCGGTGCGATGTCCTGGGGCAAGCCCGGAGGCCGGTCCTGATCTCTGCTCCCTCGATGCGGTGCATCACGTGACGCGCCGCAGACATAGCGGAATATAAGCGCCCACGTTGCCCTCCGTCCCCTCGTTCCCACTGCGCCTCTGCTATCGTGCGCCCCGTCCATAGTGGGTCCGCTCGGGTTTCCACGCGGGCGTCTTACGCTTTGAGGCCGTCCCCGAACCTCTCACCTTGGCATCAAAGGGCATCGCCGCCCCCGCTTTACATATGGCTCGCTACCGGACAATTTCTGTGAGGGCGGCGTTGCAGTAGGGGTGCCGCAGCGGTCGTTTCCAGCTATGGCGCCGGTAACTGAGCCGGTAGCTTCGCTGGCCTCTTCGGTGCTCCCTATCCACGCGCCGGCAGCGTGTTGCGTTCCTCCTGGGGCCGCTGATGAGGGCGGCCCCAGGAGGAGAGCACTGGTCAGGGGTGGTGGCGCTGGAGCCGGTGCATCCGCACGGCCACGGCGGCGGGCACCGCGATCCCGGCGGCGAGCAGGGCCGTGACCAGGGCGACACCGGGGTGCTCCTGGTCGGTGGTCGCGGCGGTCTGCATGTTCATCCCCGGGTTCATGGGCACCGGGACGGCCTGCTCCGGAGCGGCGACTACCATGGTAGCGGCCGGCGCCGGCACTGCGACCGGGGCCGGCTCTGTGACCGGTGCCGGTGCGGGGATGGCGATCACGGGGGCAGGAGCGACCGGTGCGGCAGGAGCCGGAGTCACCACCGGGGTGGTGACCGGGGTGCCGGTCCCGGCCCCGTCGCAGGCGGCGAGGAACTGCTTGAACAGCGCCAGGATCTGCTCGGCGGCGGTCTCGTCCAGGGCCAGCATGTTCAGCTGCGCATCCAGGTTCTCGATCGCGGCGTCGAGGGTTTGGTCGGCGGCGAGGATCTCCGGGGTGTCCAGGGCGAGCATGATCGCGACCTCGAGTTCGGCGATCCGGGTTTCGGCGGCGGCGATCGCCTCCGGGTCCTTGGCGGCTTCGGCGCTTTCCAGTTCGGCCCAGGCGGCCTCCAGCTGCACGTCGATCTCCCCGGCGGCGGCATCGGCCAGGAGAAAATACTGCTCCTCGGCCACGACCACGGCCTCGGCGGCCTGCTCCAGCTGGGTGACCGAGACGGGGGTGATCCCGGCCGCGGCCAGGGCCGCGGTGAACTGGCCGGAGGCCTGCAGACAGGGTGCGTCTCCGGGGGCGGCCACGGCCGCCGGGGCGCCCAGCACCAGCCCACCCACCAGCAGTGTGGCGGAGGAGCCTGCGGCCACCCATCCCTTGACGGTCTTGTTCATCGTGGTCATGCCCTGTCTCTCCTGCTCTCCCGAGATGACCCCAGGACGATCCCGGGGCCACCAGCACGCGGGCTCGCACCTGCCCCATGACGCGGTGAGGCGGGAGAGCAGGGAGGGGCCGCTGACCCTCCGCCGTGGTGGGGCGGTCAGAGACTTGGGGGAGCCCGCACCGCGGTGGGAGGGTCGCTGTGGGCTCATCGTACGGCCTGGTAGCAGTGGTGCTGAGTGTCGCCCGGCGGGCCCGCTACACGGCCGAGCCGTGCCGGGTGACCACTGTCTCGAAGGGCTGTTTCGCCTTTATCACCCCGTGGAGGTGTGCAGCGATCGGAACGTGCGGTGTTGTGCCGGAGGGTGCCGTCCTCCGTGCCGCCCCGGGGTGTGGAGCGGGGCCGGGGATCCCGGGGTGCCGGTGGGTTCTGGTGTTAACGAATCGTGCCCCGTGCGGAAACGGTGGTGAAACAGAATGCCCGTTTACTGGGCGTGTCGATATTGACGTTTCATTCACCGCGTCCTCGCCGTGCTCCGTGCACGCCTCGGACCGCCCCTCTGGAAGGCCGACGCCATGTCTACCGTCGCTCCCGATCCCGTCCCTCTTGCCGCCGCGGCCCCTGCCCCGGCCCAGGGCGCTGCGCGCCCCGGCTACGACGAGCGCCTCAGCAACGAGGATCTCGCCCCGCTGAAGGATCAGAAGTGGTCCTGGTACAACATCTTCGCGTTCTGGATGTCCGACGTGCACTCGGTCGGCGGCTACGTCACCGCGGGCAGCCTCTTCGCCCTGGGGCTGGCCAGCTGGCAGGTGCTCGTCTGCCTCGTCGTCGGCATCGTGATTGTCCAGGTCTTCGCCAACCTCGTGGCCAAGCCCAGCCAGCAGGCCGGGGTGCCCTACCCCGTGACGGCGCGCGTGGCCTTCGGCGTCCGGGGCGCGAACCTGCCGGCGGTCGTGCGCGGGCTCATCGCTGTGGCCTGGTACGGCATCCAGACATACCTGGCCTCCAACGCACTCGTCGTGGTCATGCTCCGGCTGTGGCCCTCCCTCGGCGCGTACGCCGACGTGGACCAGCACGGCTTCCTCGGGCTCTCCGCACTCGGCTGGGTCGGCTACGCGGTCCTGTGGGTCGCCCAGGCCCTCGTCTTCTGGCGCGGCATGGACTCGATCCGCCGGTTCATCGACTGGGCCGGGCCCGCCGTGTACGTGGTCATGTTCGCCCTGGCGATCTATCTCGTGGCCACCGCCGGGTGGCAGAACGTCAACTGGACGCTGGGCACCGTGAAGTTCACCGGCTGGGAGGCGCTGCCCTTGATGCTTACCGCCGTGGCCCTGGTGGTCAGCTACTTCTCGGGGCCGCTGCTGAACTTCGGCGACTTCTCCCGCTACAGCCGCAGCTTCGCCGACGTGAAGCGCGGCAACTTCTGGGGCCTGCCGATCAACTTCACGCTCTTCGCGCTGCTGACCGTCACCTGCGCGGCGGCCACCGTCCCGGTCTACGGGGAGCTCCTCACCGACCCCATCGAGACCGTCGCCCGGCTCGACAGCACCTGGGCGATCCTGCTCGGCGCGCTGACCTTCACGATCGCCACCATCGGGATCAACATCGTGGCGAACTTCGTCTCCCCGGCCTTCGACTTCTCCAACGTCGACCCGCGCAGGATCTCCTGGCGCGCGGGCGGGATGATCGCTGCCGTGGGCTCGGTGCTCATCACCCCCTGGAACCTTTACAGCAGCCCCGAATTGATCCACTACACGCTCGACACCCTGGCCGCGTTCATCGGCCCCCTCTTCGGCGTGCTGCTGGTCGACTTCTACGTGGTCAAAAAGCAACGCATCGACGTCGACGCCCTCTACTCGATGGACCCCGGCGGCCGGTACTGGTACCGCAACGGCGTCAATCCCAACGCGGTCCTCGCCACAGTCGCCGCCGCGCTGGTCGGCCTGGTCCTCGTTCTGGTGCCGAGCCTGGCCGGGGCCGCCGCGTTCAACTGGTTCATCGGGTGCGCGCTGGGCGCGGCGATCTACTGGGCCGCCTCAGTGCACGGCCCCTGGAAGGAGACCGCCGAGGCACCAGCCACCGCCACTGGCACGGCCGCGGAGGCGCGCCCGTGAGTGGCCCTCGCATCCTGGTGGTTAACCCGAATACCACTCTGAGCATGACTGAAGCGATCGGCGCCTGCGCGGCCGCCGCGGCCGCCCCTGGGACCACGGTCGCCGCCGTGAGCCCGCCGATGGGACCGGCCTCGATCGAGAGCCACTACGACGAGTCGCTTGCGGTGCCTGGGATCCTCGAGGTGATCTGCACCGCGGTCCGGGAGGACGCTGCGGACGGGTTCGTGATTGCGTGCTTCGGCGACCCCGGGCTCGAGGCGGCCCGCGAGGTGGCGCAGGGCCGGCCCGTCGTGGGCATCGCCCAGGGGGCTATGCACTTCGCCTCCCTCACCGGGCGGTCCTTCTCGGTGGTCACCACCCTCTCCCGCACGGAGGGCCGGGCCTGGGATCTGGCCCACGCGTTCGGCTTCACCGGCAGGTGCCGCAGCGTGCGCTCCTGCGAGATCCCGGTCCTGGAACTCGAGAACCCGGGCTCCGATGCCACACGAGTCGTGACCGCCCTGTGCGCCACGGCCCTGGACGAGGACCGCTCCGACGCGGTGGTCCTGGGCTGCGCGGGCATGGCAGGACTGTGCGCACGGATCCAGGAGGAGATCGGCGCGCCGGTCATCGACGGCGTGGCCGCGGCCACGGCACTCGTCGAAGCCATGGTGCGACTGGGCGTACCCGGCGCGTCGCGCGGGGAGTTCGCCGCGCCGCGGCCCAAACAGTACACCGGCCTGCTCGAGGCTTTCACGGTGGCCTGAGCCCCGTCCGCGGCGCCGCTACGGGCGCGGGTACCACGAACGAACGGCCCGGCCGGAGGATCTCCTCCGTCCGGGCCGTTCGTCGTGGAGCCTCTACGACAGACCTAACGAACTATTACTAACGTTCTGCGCTGGCTGATGCTTCTGGCTTGTTCTGAATTGGGAGTGGCCGGCACTGGGGGAGTCTGCAGCTTGGGACAGGTGGGCCAGTATTTCCCCAGGGCACCGACCTGTCCGTGCACACCCCAGAGCACCTACAGGCCGTCGCGTATCAGCTCAAGCACCGGCCCCGCGCGGTCCTCGATGGCCGGTCACCGGCGGAGCTTTTCTCCGCCTTGCTGCCCTTCCCGGACCACCCACTGTTGCGACCATGACGAGAAAGCACGCCGGACAAACAGCTCAAACTTCAAGCTGAACCGACACCGTCATCACGAAGCCAAGCGTGACTCAGTACCCTGCCGCTTTACATATGGCCTGTTATCAGCCGTTCCACGAGATCGACATTGCAGCCGGGGTTCGTTTGCGGCCACCTCTGAGTGCGTTGAGCCCCATGGTGGGCAGGAGGGCCTTCCTGTCGTCTTCGGCGTGCGGGCTTCCGTGTTCCCGCCGAGAGGGCGGGGTGAGGGTAGCGAGGATTCAGCGGCGCAGTGTGGCGGCGGGGGTTTCGCCGTAGGCCTGCTGGTAGGCGGCGGCGAAGCGCCCGGGATTGGCGAAGCCCCACCGGGCGGCCATGGCCGCCACGGTGGTCCTGGTGGGGTCGGCGGTCATCAGGTCGGCGCGGGCGGCATCCGGGCGGGCAGCACGCAGGTGGTGCACCCCGTGGTGCAATCCAGGATGCGACCGCACGTCTACTCGCCAGGAGGTCCTCATGGCCGATCACCGCCCTAATGGGTCTGCGGGCAGTCCGGGTCCGGGTCCGGGCCCTGGCCACGGCGAGTTGGAGGGCATGCCGCGCTGGGTGAGGGTGTCAGGAATCATCGTGGTGCTGCTGGCCGTGCTGGTTGCCGTCCTGCTGGTCCTCGGTGGACCGGGTGGCCACGGCCCCGGCCGCCACGCCTTGGCCCCGGGTTCTGGTGCCCAGGTACTGGCCCAGGTTTACCCCGGGTGGTCATGACCCTGTCACGGGGATGGCGCCAGGCGGCGCTGACCGCCCACGTGGTGTCCTCGGTCGGCTGGCTCGGGGCGGTGCTGGTCTTCTTGGCCATGGCGCTGATCGGGCTGTCCAGCCCCGACGTGCTGACCGTGCGGGGGGCTTATCTGCTCATGGAACAGGCCGGGTGGTTCATGCTGGTGCCCTTGGCGGTGGCCTCCCTGGCCACGGGGATCGTCCAGTCCTTGGGCACCCCTTGGGGGTTGTTCCGCCACTACTGGGTGATCTTCAAACTGGGCATCACCGTCGTGGCCACCGCCGTCCTGCTGGCATACCTGCAGACCTTCGCACTCATGGCGCAGACGGCGGCCGATCCCGGGGCAGAGCTGGAGGTAGTGCGAAACTCTTCCCCGGTGCTTCACGCCGGAGCTGCCGCACTGGTGTTGCTCGCGGCCACGGTCCTGGGGGTGTGCAAACCGCGGGGCGCGACCCGCCACGGGCAACGCCAGCAACAGATGACTCGGCGGGCCGGCACCAGGCCCCGATCCGCAGCATCGAACCGGGGCCTGACCCTCGAGTGATTCTGACCTGCCCTTCAGTGCAAGTCGCTGCCCGCCCAAGAGGTGGAGGAATCAGCTCTGGAGCTGGGCGAGCAGGGTCTCCATCTCGGCGATCTCTGCCTCTTGGTCCTCGATCACCTTCTGGGCCATCTCGATGGCCTGGGGGTTCTCACCGTCGGCGACTTCGGTTTGGGCCATATCGATGGCCCCGCGGTGGTGGGTGGTCATCATGGTCAGGTACATCTCGGCGGCCTCGGTGCCCTCGGCGGCCTCCAGCTCCTGCATCTGCTCGTCGGTCATCATGCCGTCCATGCCCGCACCGGACTCGGAGCCGTGGTCCATGCCCTCCATGCCCGCGGACTCCATCGAGGTGGGCTCGCCCCAGGTCTCGAGCATGGTCTTGAGCTGGTCGATCTCCGGGCCCTGGGCGGCGACAACCTTGTTGGCCAGCTCCTCGATGTCGGGATCGAGATCGCTCTTGGCGAGCATCACCTCGCTCATCTGAACGGCTTGCTCGTGGTGGGGAATCATCATCTGGGCGAACATCGTGTCCGCGTCATTGTGCTCCTCCGTGACCGCCTGGGCGGAGCCGGAGGGGGCAGTCGTAGCGGTGTCCGTGCTCCCGGCGCCGGCGGCCGCGGACGTGGCGGCCTCGGGGGCCTCCCCTGTGCTCTCCTCGCCGCTGGTGCCGCAGCCGGCCAGGGCCAGGGTGGAGGCCAGGGCGAGGGTGGTGAGGGTGGTGGAACGCTTCACGATATGTCCTTACTCGTTGTGGATCGGGTAGTTGGGGGTCAGTGGGTTGTTGCTGTCGCGGACGCCTGAGTGCTGGCAGCACGGCGGTCGTCCATGCTGGTGACGGCCAGGTGCGCCGGGTCCAAGTCGAGACGGCGCAGCAGCTGGGCGTTGAGGGCCACCACGATCGTGGACACCGACATCAGCACCGCCCCGACGGCCGGGGACAGCACGATCCCGGCTGTGGCAAGGACACCGGCGGCCAGGGGCACGGCGATGAGGTTGTAGCCGGTGGCCCAGGCGAGGTTCTGCAGCATTTTGCGGTAGCTGGCCCGGGAGAGGTCGATCATCGACAGCACGGCCCGGGGGTCGTTGCCGGCCAGCACCACGCCGGCGGATTCCATGGCCACGTCGGTGCCGGCCCCGATGGCGATGCCCACTTCGGCCCGGGCCAGGGCGGGTGCGTCGTTGACGCCGTCGCCGACCATCGCGACCGTCATCCCCCGGGACTGGAGCTCGAGGACCTTGGTGTCCTTGTCCTGGGGCAAGACCTCGGCGAAGACCTCGTCGATGCCCAGATCGGCCCCGACGGCCTCGGCGACCTGGCGGGCGTCGCCGGTGATCATCGCGACCCGCACACCGCGTTCCTGTAGGGCCCGGACCGCCGCGCGGGACTCGGGGCGCACCCGGTCCTCCAGGGCCAGGGCGCCGATGATCTGCCCGTCACGCACCACGTGCAGGACCCCGGCACCCCGGTCGGTCCAGGACCGGGTGGCGGCGGTGATCGTGGCCGGGGTGGACAGGCCGAGCTCGCGCAGCATGTTCGGTCCGCCCACGACGACCTCGGTCCCGTCCACGGTCGCGCGCACGCCACGGCCGGTGGCCGATCGGAAGCCGGTGCCGCGCAGTCCCAGCCGGGTGGCTTCGGGGTGGGTAGCCGCGGCGGTGACGATGGCCCGGGCGACGGGATGCTCGCTGTCGGCCTCCGCGGCCGCCGCGACGGCCAGCAGCTCGGCCTCCGAGACCCCCTCAGTCGCGACGGCGCCGGTGACGGCGTGGGCGCCTTCGGTCAGCGTGCCGGTCTTGTCGAAGAGCACCACATCGATGGTGCGCATCCGCTCCAGCGCCATCCGGTTCTTGATCAGCACCCCGGCCTTCGCGGCGCGTTCGGTGGAGATCGCGATGACCAGCGGAATGGCCAGCCCCAAGGCGTGCGGGCAGGCGATCACCAGCACGGTCACGGTGCGTACCACCGCATCGTCAGGCTGGCCCAGCAGGGTCCAGGCGATGGCGGTGAGAATGCCGGCGGTGAGGGCGAACCAGAACAGCCAGGCGGCGGCCCGGTCGGCCAACGCCTGGGCGCGGGAGGAGGAGGCCTGGGCGTCGGCGACCATGCGCTGGATCCCGGCCAGGGCCGTGTCGGACCCGACGGCCTCCACCCGTACGCGCACCGTGTTGTCGGTGGCGACGGTGCCCGCCACGACCGTCTCGCCCACCGTGCGCGAGACCGCCTGGGACTCCCCGGTGATCATGGACTCGTCGAACTCGGCCGATCCGTCGGTGATGGTTCCGTCCGCCGGGACACGGGCCCCGGAGCGGACGAGGACGACGTCGCCCACGGCCAGCTCGGCAATCGCAACGGTCACGGCCTCACCGTCGAGGACTTTTTCGGCCTCATCGGGTAGCAGGGCGGCCAGGGCGTCCAGGGCGGAAGACGCCGCCCCGAGAGCGCGCATCTCCATCCAGTGGCCCAGCAGCATGATGACCACCAGCAGCGCCAGCTCCCACCAGAAGTCCAGGTCGAAGCCGCCGATCCCCAGGGTGGTGACCCAGGACGCGACGAAGGCCACGCTGATGGCCATGCTGATCAGCAACATCATCCCCGGCTGGCGGGACTTCAGCTCGGTGAGCCCGCCCTTGAGGAACGGCATCCCGCCGTAGAAGAAAATGATCGTGCCCAGCACCGGGGCGATCCACGCCGAGCCGGGGAACTGCGGGGCGTGGTAGCCCAGCAGGTGCCCGACCATGGGACTGAAGTACACGACGGGGATGGACAGGGCCAGGGAGAGCCAGAACTTGTTCTTGAACATCGCCGTGGAGTGCCCGGCGTGCTCCCCGTGGGCGTGGACCATGTGGTCCTCATCGAGGCCCGAGTGGGCGTGGCCGGAGGGCATGGCCTGCCCGTGGGTGTCGGCATCGGCGTGGTGCCCGTGGCTGTTGTGATCCAAGGGCTGCTCAATCCCGTGGCCGGTGTGCTCGCGGCCCGGGGCGGCGGGGCGGGGGTGGTCGTGGTGGTGCGGGGCGCTCATGATGTGCTCCTTCCGCGTAAGCCCCCTAGGGGGCCAAGGTGATGATCGGGGCTCGTCAGGCGCTGACGAGGGTGTAGCCGGCTTCCTCCACGGCCGCGCGGACCGTCGCCGTGGACAGCGGGCGGTCAGCCGTGACGGTGACGGTAGAGGTGCCACCGGCGACCAGGTCGACGTGCACATCGCTCACCCCGTCCACGGCGGTGAGCTCCTCAGTGACACTCTTCGCGCAGTGGCCGCACGTCATGCCCTCCACCCGGTAGACCGTGGCGGTCCCGGTCGAGGGAGCCGTCTCAGCGGTGGGGGCGGTCTGGTCGGGGGCCGGGGTGGGGGCGCAGCAGGCGCAGCCGGTGGGGGCCATCGGCAGCGGAACGCGGGTCTCGGAAGTCATCTGTTGCTCCTTCGATCGGATCGTTCGGCAGAGGCAGGAACTGCCTGTGCTCACCTCAGGTATATACCCCCTAGGGGTATAGCGCAAGGGGGTGTGGTCATGCGCTGGTCCTGGCCGGCCGTGAGCTGTGCCCAGGCAACTCCACGGTGAAGATCGCCCCCTGACCGGGGCCGGGAGAGGTGGCGGTCAAGGTCCCGCCGTGGGCCTCGACCAGGGCCTTGGAGATGGTCAGCCCGATCCCGGAGCCGCCGTGGTCGCGGTCGCGGGCGGTGTCCCCGCGCCAGAAGCGTTCGAACACCTGGGGCAGGTGCTCGCCCGGAATGCCGTCGCCGGTGTCGGCCACGACCAGGGTGAGGCGGCGGGGTCCGTGGGTGGTGGCCCGCACGGTCACGGTGCCTCCGGGTGGGGTGTGGCGCAGGGCGTTGGTGAGCAGGTTGCCCAAGACCTGGCCCATGCGTTGCCGGTCCACCTCCACGATTCCCGCGTCGTGATCGGCGTCCACGGTGAGGTTCACACCCTTGGCGGCGTAGGCCTCCCGGTGGGCCTCGACGGCAGCGCGGACCAGCTCACCCACGGGGTGTTCGGTGCGGTCCAGGTCGATCCGTCCCTCTTCGGCGCGGGAGACGTCGTTGATGTCCTCGACCAGCCGGGTCAGCCGGCCCAGCTGGTCGGTCATGAGCTCACCGGTGGCCTCGTCCCAGTGGGTGACCCCGTCCTGGAGGGCCTCGAGATAGACAGCCAGCACCGAGATCGGGGTGCGCATCTCGTGGACCAGGTCCGAGAGCATCCGCCGACGGGTGTCCTCGGTGCGCTCGAGCCGGGCAGCCATGGTGTTGAACGAGGAGGCCAGGGCGTCCACCTCAGCACCAGCACCCATGGCCGGGACCCGGGTGTCGTAGCGGCCACGGGCCATGCCCTGGGCCGCCTCGGTGAGCCGTTCCAAAGGGGCCCGGAGGCGACGGGAGCACCAGGCGCTGACCACCAGCGCGCAGATCAGGGCGGTGCCCAGAGCCACCCCGAGGGTGATGAGGTTGGTGTCGCGGTAGGCCTGCTCCACGTGCAGCAGCTCCGGGGAGCTCTCCGCATGCCCGGCCATGATCAGGTGCTCGTGGAAGATCGGCGGGCCGGCCACGGAGGCCACTACGACCGCGGCGGCCAGGCTGGCGGCGACCACCAGCAACTGGGCGGCCAGGAAGCGGGAGGCCAGGCCGCGTTCGTGCCGGGGGCTCATCGGGTCACCATCCGGTAGCCGACCCCGCGCACGGTGTCGATGTAGGCGCTCGGGTCATCACTGAGTTTCCGGCGCAGGTGCCCGATGTGCACATCCACCAGCCGCTCATCACCCACCCAGGCCGGGTCCCACACGGTGTCGATGAGCTGACGGCGGGACAACGCCTGGTGCGCCCGGGCCGACAGGGCCGCCAGCAGGTCGAACTCGGTGCGGGTCAACCCCACCGGGCTCCCGCCCACGCGGGCCTCGTGGGCGGTGAGGTCCACGGTCAGCTCCCCGAACACCCGGGCCGGCTGCGGCGGCACGACCGTGGTCCGAGGACGGCGCAGCACCGCGGCCACCCGGGCGACGAGCTCGCGCACACTGAAGGGCTTGGTGATGTAGTCATCAGCCCCGGCCGCCAACCCGGCCAGCTTGTCCTCCTCGTCCCCGCGGGCGGTGAGCATCAGCACGTAGCACTCGGAGAACCCCCGAATCCTGCGGCACACCTCGATCCCGTCCAACCCCGGCAACCCCAGATCCAGCACCACCACATCAGGAGTCTGAGCGCGGGCGGCCTCTACGGCGTCAGGCCCGGTGTGGGCGATGGCCACGTCATAGCCGGCGCGGCTGAGATAGGTGGCGACCATCAGGGCCAGCGGCTTCTCATCGTCGACCACCAGCACCCGCCCGGCCACCGCATCGATGCCAGGATTCATGACCTCAGTGTCCCCCTCGACCCGAACCGCAATCGTGCCGAAGACCGGGTAGGGGAGGAATCTTCGTCAAACCTTCAAGGAAAACGCCGCGGGGCCCTTCCCGCCCGATCGACAATGGTGGATGGTCCTCGCAGCATGGTGCGAGACGGAAAGGACCCATGAACCCCCTGACCCGTAGAACCCTGCTCATCGGCGGGATCGGCCTGTTCGGCACCGGCGCCCTGGCGGCGTGCTCCTCCCCGGCACCGACCCCGGCCCCGGCCGGAGCGAGCAGCGCCGGCACGGCGATCACCCACGTGCACGCCATCACCCGCGACACGGTGACCGGGGGCGGAGCAGGGGCCGGGATGATCCTGCTGGCCACCCACGAAGGCCTGTTCCGCCTCCAGGACCGGGAACTGACCCAGGTGGGTCCGGTCGTGGACCTGATGGGCTTCACCGTCACGCCCGAGGGCCGCTATCTGGCCTCAGGTCACCCCGGCACCGGCACCGATCTGCCCGAACCGGTCGGTTTGATCGAATCCACCGATCAGGGCGAAACCTGGCAGGTGCTCTCCCGGGGCGGGGAATCGGACTTCCACACCCTGGCCGCCGGTCCGAACGGGGTGCTCGGCTTCGACGGGCAGCTGCGCGCCAGCTCCGACGGGCGCACCTGGAACACCGTCGAGATCCCTTCCGCACCGGCCGCCCTGGCGATCGCCCCGAGCACAGGCGCGATCCTGGCCACCACTGAGGACGGGGTCATGCGTTCCGACGACGGCGGGACCACCTGGGGCACCCTGGATACCCCACAATTGATGTCCCTGGTGGCCTGGGCCGACGACACCACCATCGTCGGTGCCGGGATCGACGGACGACTGCTCACCAGCACCGACGCCGGGAAGACCTGGACGGTCAGTGACCAGCCGATCGGGGAGAGCACCGCCCTGGCCTCCAGCATCACCGAGGACGGCACGCTCGAGTCCCTGATGGTGGTCGACGGGACCGTGCTGCGCACCACCGACGGCGGTAACACCACCGAGCAACTGCTCTGACCCGCCAGACCCCGCCCAGCCACCCTGCGGGAGCACCGATGAAATGAGGTCGCCTACGTTTCATGCCCGCCGTGCTGCTCACCTTCAACCACATAGGGAGACCTGATGGTGACCGGGTATGTCCAGGCGGTGCTCCAGGACTGGTGACCTCGGTCTGCGACCGGGTCAGCACAGCACGTCAGCCATTTTCTCGAAGTCTTTTCCCTAGTCACCCGTCCCCACGGGGGTCGGCTCCGAACACCTGATACGCACGCCGTCGACGTGCGACATCGGCTCAACGGAAGAAGCCTCCGATGAACACGAAGATGCGTTACCTTGCTGTCCCCACCCTGGCCCTGGGCGCCCTGGCCATGACCGCAACCCCAGCGATGGCAGCCCAGGACTCCTACCGGGCCACCCTGAACGAGATCAACGGCAGCGGCGGCTCCGGCAGCCTGTCCTTGGACGTGCACGGCAATCACGCCGCGGTGGACCTATGGGTCTCCGGTCTGGCCGAGACCTTCATGGACGGGCCCTACCCGCACGTCCAGCACATCCACTCCGACGAACAGGCCGCCGGGGAATGCCCCACCGGGATCGCCGACATCAACGCCGACGGAGTCATCTCCACCACCGAGGGCGCGCCCTCCTACGGCGGGATCGTCACCACGCTCACCACCAGCGGGGCCACCGGGCCCGAGGAAGGACTGAACCTGGCTCTGGCCGGGATGGGTGGCAGTTATCAGATCCAGCGCGACATCAAGCTCAACGCCGAGACCCGGGAGGCCTTGGAGGACGGGCGGGCCGTGGTGGTGGTCCACGGTCTGGACCCGGCCACGCTCTCGGCCGAGGCCCAAGCCGCGCCCAGCGACCTGGACCCGGCGCTGCCGTTGGCGGCGACCTCACCGGCGCTGTGCGGCAAGATCGTCGCCGAAGACGACGGGGACCGGGCCGGCCATGGACAGGAGCACCGGAAGGGCGACGGCCATGGGAAGCACCACGAGAACGTCTCCTGGTACTCCGACGGCGGGGGCTGGCACCAGCAGCACCAAGGAGGCGAGGACCACCAAAAGCACGGGCGCGACCACAAGCACCACAGCCACCAGCAGTGGTGATCCGGGCGGGCCGGGGGTGATCGATCTGCTCCGAGGGGCCGTGGCGATTGCCTCGCACCGCGGCCGGTGACGGCCCGTAATCCGGTCAGTGGCGGTGTGCCGCCTGCCCCGGTTCGAGTCGAGCACTGAGTTGCTGTGACGACGACGCCTCTCCTCCCCGAATCCACGGTGCCCCACCCGGTCAGCGGATGGGGCACCGTGGTGGTGAGCGGTGGAAGATCCATGCCCGGGCAGGGACATCCCGGGGCGCTAGAGGCTCCTGACCTGCCCCATGGCTTGCTTACCCGTGCTGGTGTGAAGTTCAGTGCAGCTTATCGAGAGGCTCCGACCATGCCGCTCGAACCCGGGGGAGGGGGTGCTCATGCGGGCACCCGGCGGGCGTCCAGGGCCTCGGCCACCAGCGTCAACCCCTCCATGCCGGGCAGTTTGGTGATGTGCCGGTCGATGGCCTCGATCTCCTTGCGTCCCTCCGGACCGGAGAACAGGTGCCGCAGGACGTGCTCCACCTCGGCCTCGGGGGAGACTCCGGACCCGACCGGCTGCCAGGCGGTGCGCAGAGCCAGGCGGGCCAGCTTCTGGGCGCGCGGGTTGTCCTGCAACCGGGCGCGGGCCTGGGTGGTGTAGAAGGCCATGTGCGGGTCAGCGAAGGCGGCCTCACAGCGAGCAGGTTTCCTCGAGGACATGCCGGGGCCCCGCCAATATGGCGTTGTGCGCCCGGTGCTGTTGAGCGAGGACGTGGTCTCCTCGGGGCGCTGTCAGATTTCGGTGGCGGCCAGGATCGGCAGGGTGGGGGCGGTGGAACCCCCGGCCGGCTCCACAGTCATGGCCACTGCTGCCGCATCGGCGACCTCGCCGTCCAGCCAGGTGCGGACCTGCCCCCCGGTGAAGTGCACGTCCGGGACCGGGGTGTCCTCCTGGATCAGCCACAGCTGGTACTCCCGCCCCTGCCCGGGGTCGGGCAGGTCGGTGGAGACGAACAGGGCGGTGTCCTGCTGCTGGGACACGAGCAGGGTGGCGGGCCGGCCCTCCACCTCGATCCGGTGGGTGGTCACATCAGGGGCGGCCAGCAGCCGGTTCTGGCGGTCCTGTTCCTGGGCGAGGAGCTGCTCTTGCTGCCGTTGCTCCGACTGCATGCCCAGGCCCCACCCGCCCAGGGCGATTCCGGGAACGAGCACGGCGGCCGCGGCGGCGGCCAGCAGGCGACGATAGCGGCGACGCCGATGGGCGTCCAGGGACACGACCTCGGCCCCAGGGTGGCCGATGGTGTTTCCGGGGAGGCCCTCATCTGTCGAATCGGTCCCCCGGCTCGTCCCCGGAGCTGCCGGTGCCGCTCCGCCCCCGGTGGGCGCTTCATCCGACAAGACAGGAAGGGGCCGGGTGTGGTGGATGGCGCCCAGCACGGCGGCTCGCAGAGCGGGCGGGGGATCCTGGGCCACCGTCTCGGCCAGGTGGGCGGTGACCTCGGCGTAGTCGGCCAGCTCCTGCTGGCACCGAGGGCACCCCGGAAGGTGGCGCTCAAAAGCGGCCTGTTCGGCCGGCTCCAGGGCGTCCACGGCGTAGAGGGCGGCCAGCTCGTGGACGGCGCCGGTGTCCATGTGGTGGCTGTGGGTGTCGTTCATGGTCGCACCCCCAATGCTGTGCGCAGTCGATACAGTCCATCGCGGATCCTGGCCTTGGCGGTGCCCAAGGGGATGCCGAGGCGGTGGGCCACCTCCTGATAGGTGCATCCCTGGTAATAGGCCAGTGACACGGCCTCACGCTGCAGCGGCGTCAGGGCCTCCAGGCCGGCCCGCACCTCGCGGGTCTCCATGTCCTGCTCGACCTCCTGCCAGGTTTCATCGGCCGGGGTTCCCGCACTTCGGTTCTCATAGGTCTGTTCCCGAGCCCGTTCCCGTGCCACCTGCCGGATCCGGTCCACCGCACGGCGATGGGCCAGGGTACACAACCACCCCAGCGCGGTCCCGCGCTCCGGGTCGAAGCGGGAGGCCTGCTGCCAGGCCATCAGATAGGCCTCCTGGAGGACCTCGGCGGCAATCTCCGGGGAGCGGGTCACCCGCAACGTCACCCCGTAAACCTTGGGCGCGGTGGCGTCGTAGAGGGCGGCGAAGGCGGCCTCGTCACCCTCGGCGCTGCGCCGCAGCAGTTCCGCATGATCGATCCCTGCATCCTCGCTGGAGGCCGCCGGCCCAGCAGGTGCGGGCTGGTCGTCAAGGTGAGAGCGGCTGGGCACATCGAGGGGCCGGTCCTGGCGATCTCCCCAGCCGGGGCGGGGCTCAGTCATCGGATCCCCCCGTCCATCCCGTCGACACCAAGGCCCCGTCGAAGAAGCAGACGGGGATATGCTCGGTGTGAACACTGCCACACCCCTACGGTGGTTCGCCATCGACGCCGCCCTCCGCGGCCCCTGCCCCAGAGGGGCTCTGCCGGACAGGCGCCCGGGCAGGGTCCGGCCGTGACGGCCGGAGACCACGGGCGGACGAGGATTCTTCACGGTGACTGTTCGCCACCGCCCACGCAACGGATGGGTGTGGCTCCGCCGACACCTTGGGGGACAGCCACCCAATCGTGAGATGCCCCAGGCCGACGGCGATGTCCCACCACAGGTCCTGAGCACGGATCGCGGCTGCCTTCGTCTCCAGGGACACCCGGAAACGTGGGGTCTTCCCTCCTGCTTGTCGAGAAAGCCTGCACCACCCAAGGTTCCCCTGCCCTTCTCACCTGGTGTGATGCCGGTTACACTCGTAAACGGCCCAGATGGTAAGAGGGCTGATGAGCTTGGAGTCGATCATCTGTGGGGTCCCTCCCACACCTCGCGATGACAGAGCCTGCGGGCATTTCCGCGGAATGACAGCGTCGCGGCGGAACTCTTTTCAAAGTTTTCCCCGGGTCACCCATCCGGGGGGGTGATCAGCTCCGAACCCCCCATGCACACACCCCGTGTGCACCCCCAGCACGATGAAGGAACCGATCATGAACACGAAGATGCGTCTGCTCGCCGTTCCCACCCTGGCCCTGAGCGCCCTGGCCCTCTCGGCGGCCCCCGCCATGGCCGCCGATCACGGCCATGACTCCTGGTCGACCCAGGCCACGCTGAACACCCTGAACAACTCCGGCACCACCGGTCAGGCCATGGTCGAGGTCCAGGGCAATCAGGCCACCGTCACGGTCGATGTCTCTGGTGCGGCCGAGACCTTCATGGACGGCCCGTTCCCGCACGCCCAGCACATCCACATCCAGGGCCAGGGCACCTGCCCCGGCCCCGAGGCCGACACCGACGGCGACGGGGTGGTCAACACCACCGAGGGCCACCCCTCCTACGGCATGATCGGCACCTCCCTGACCACCGAGGGCGACACCAGCCCCGACTCCGGGCTGGCCGTGGAGCGCTTCCCCGGCGGCAGTGCCTACTCCTACGAGCGGACCTTCGAGCTGGACGGGCCCACCACCGAGGCCCTCAAGAGCGGCACCGCGGTGATCGTGGTGCACGGCGTGGACCCGGCGAAGATGCCGGCTGCGGCCGCCGAGAAGATGTCGGATCTGGATCCGGCGCTGCCCGCGGCCGCGACCCTGCCGGCCGCCTGTGGCACCCTGACCGCCGCCCAGATGGGGGCGATGCCCGAGGGCGGGGCCGACACCGGGGTGGCGCAGGAGACCGGTTCCACCACCCAGACCGCGGCGCTCGGCGGCGGTATCCTGGCGGCCGCCGCCGGCGCCGCTTGGGCCCTGCGCCGGCGAGCCGCCCGCGCCTGAGCCCCGCCCAGCTGATCCCAGCTGAATCCGAGGCTCCGATTCCCGTGACGGAATCCCGATCCGGTCGCCGCGCAGACTTCACCACCTGCGCGGCGACCGCCGCCCTCTTGTTGCTCACCGGGTGCACCGGCGCCGCCAGCCCGGGAGTCGAGAGCACCAGCTCGGCCCCATCGGCCACGGTGAGCACCTCGGCTACCGAGGCCACCCCGTTGAGCACCCCGGCACCGACCGCCTCGAGCCCGACCCCGGCGGCCACTCCTGCGCCCGAACAACCACCGGTGCTGGCCGCCTCCGACCCGGTCTCCCTGACGATCCCCGCCACCGGCACCGAGTCCGAGCTGCTGCACCTGGGCCTGCGCGAGAACGGTTCGCTCGAGGTCCCACCGGAGGGACCCGGGTCCCCGGCCAGCTGGTACACCGACTCACCCACCCCCGGGGAACGCGGCCCCGCGGTGGTGCTGGGCCACGTCAACGCCACCGGCGGCGGCCCCGGGGTCTTCGCCGACCTGCGGCAGCTGACCCCCGGCGACCGGATCGAGGTGACCCGCCAGGACGGGACCACGGCGGTGTTCGCCGTCGACCGCGGCGAGCAGTACGGCAAGGACGACTTCCCCACCCTGGAGGTCTACGGCAACACGACCGGCTCCGAGCTGCGGCTGATCACCTGCGACGGCTACGACCCGGCCACCGGACAGTTCGACGACAACTACGTCGTCTACGCCACCCTCACCGCCTGACCGGAGGGTGGGTTCAAGCATCCGGGCCCTCGAACCCACCCGCCTGCCCAGAGGCATCCGGGCAAGCACCGCGCACCCTACTCCGGGACCGACCACCTGCTGCTCCCACCCTCTGGAACCACCACCGCGCCCCGAGATGGTGTCCGGGATCGGATCTTCCTCATCTGGACAGCGGGTCAAAGCCTCTTCCGCGAACTCTGCCTCCAGAGCAGGGGTGGTCCATCAGTGGGGCCACCGATGTCGGCGGCCCTCGCCCGCAAAGCGCGGGCACTACCCGGCCGTGGACGAGGTGCCGTCCGGGGTGATGGCGGTGAGGACATCGTTCCTGAGCCGGGCGAGGTCCACGGCCTCGCCCTCGGCCAAGCCGCGGGACCGGACCCAGTTCCGGGCCAGGGGCCGGAGCCGGTCGTGGCCACGATCGTTGTCGGCGTGGGTCGCCCCGACCCGTGCCTGGCCGTGGTGCCCGGTGTTGAGTCCGGTGAAGGAGATGACGGCCACTGGGGTGGAGGCCAAGCCCACCACCCCGTGAACGGCGACGATGGTGCGCCCGTGGAAGTGATCCCCGGGGCGTAGATCCCACCCGCGCCGGGCGCCCGTCGGCCCCCCGGGTGCGACGAGGTCGTCTCGGACCCGTCGCGGCACCGCCTCCTCGGCCTGCCGTGGACGCTCCTGCACGAGTTCTTGCGACATCATCACGGCTTTCCTCCACCGGCGCCCCCGGGAACCGTCCCGTCGTCGACGGGAACACCGGCTCTCCGGGGCTGCTTCCGTGGTGCCCGTAGCACTGGGGTCCACGGGTACCGGTCCTTCATCCATGGTTCGGAGCGAACCGGCCCGTGGACGGGTGTGTCTGCCGGGATCATCGCGTTGCCTGACCATCGCCGGGGACACCGGGGCGGGGCCCCGGAGCGCCCAACGGAAAGGGAAGCCGAGAACATCGCCGGACACACCCATCCGTTCCCACCACGGCAACGAACAACAGGTGCACGGGTCAGCACCACGACCCACCACACCTCAGCGATGCTTCGAGGCCGTTGCCCCGTCATCGGAGCAGCAGCGCGTGGAGCGCCCCGAGCCCCACAACCAACGTGGGACCGGTCGGATACACAGGACTGCTGTGCACAGGCCCCCGGATCCTCCGGGGCCCAAACCCGGGGCCATCGGCGCCCGCCCGTGTTCTTCGGAAGGAACAGTCATGAATCTCCAGCAGGCCGTGGTCATCGTCGCACTGGCAGGTGCTGCGGTCGGTCTCACCGGGTGCGGTGCCGAGAGTGGGCCGTCCGGGTCCGTGCCGAACACCCCCTCCTCGAGTGCCGCCTCCACCGCCGTGTCCTCCGCGTCGGCAACACCGGGATCTTCGGCATCTGAGGCCAGTTCTTCGGCACCTGCAACCGCGGAGGAGGTCGTGATCACGATCAGGGACTTCCAGTACGAGCTTCCCGACTCGGTCGCCCCCGGGGTTACGGTCACGGTGATCAACGAGGACGCCGCCCCGCACACCGTCACCGCCGCGAACGAAGGGGGTTTCGATGCCATCGCCGCAGCCGGTGAGACGGTCACCTTCACCGCCCCCGAGGTGCCAGGGGAGTATCCGATCATCTGCACCTACCACCCGCAGATGTCCGCTACGTTGGTCGTCCAATGACCCGGACAGCCGGGCCCACCCGCGCCGGCGCCGATGTGCATCACCGGGCCCTGATGCCCCTGTTGCGGGTGCTGATCGCGGCCGCCCTGGTGGTCACCGCCGTCATCCACCTGCAGCTGGCCCCCGGGTACCAGCAGGTGCCCCATGACGGGATCGGACAAGGCACCCTGTTCCAGGTGCAGGCCGTGGCTTCTGTTGCCGCGGCCCTCTATGTTTTGGTGCGGGGCACCCGGCCCGCACACCTGGTCGGGGCGGTCACGGCGCTGTCGGCATTGGCCGCGGTGCTGCTCACCCGGTACGTGCCTCTGCCGGCGATCGGCCCGCTCCCGTCGATGTACGAACCCGTCTGGTATCCCGTCAAGACGCTCTCCGCCGTGGCCGAAGGCCTCGCGGCAGCCCTGGCCTGTGTTGGGTACCTGCTCCTGAGCCGGGCCCGGGCGCACGCCCGCGACCAGCCGGGGCGCCGGGCTGTGTCCACGGAGCAGGCCTCCACCCCGTAGCCGGAACTCCCTCGAACAGCGATGGCCCGACGCGCCGTGGCCGGAGCGGCATGGGGAACCGGTGGGCCTTCCGGGAGCCTTGAGGGTCATCCGGCCGGTCAACGCCAGCTCCGCGTAAACGCCTTCTTCGTCAGGGTCTCTCTGTCATGGTCCCTTCGGTAGTCTCTGACCCGTGCGGGTCGTGACCTCACATCACCCACCACCTCGGCGCCCGTTCCGCTGACTGCGACACCACCGCCGGTCGAACCGTCATCAAGGAACTCACCATGACCGAATCCACCACCGTCGACCGCCCCCACGGCACCGCCTCCGAGTCGCACCTGCCGGTTCTCGCCCGCCACCGGCCCTTCGCCGTGCTGCTGCTGACCACCGGGGTGATCGGCTGGATCGCCTCCGCCGTGCTGGTGCTCGAGCGCTTGGCCCTGTATCGGGATCCGGGATATGTGACCAGTTGCGATATCAACCCGTGGGTGTCCTGCGGGCAGGTCATGGGTACCTGGCAGTCGGAGCTGTTCGGCTTCCCTAACCCGCTGCTCGGTGTCGTCGCTTTCGCCGTGGTCATCACCACCGCCATGGCGCTGCTGTCCGGGGCGAGGTTCGGGCGCTGGTACTGGGTCGGGTTGCAGGTCGGGGTCACCCTGGGTGCGGTGTTCGTGGTCTGGCTGTGGTCCCAGGCCCTGTTCTCGATCTATGTCCTGTGCCTGTACTGCCTGATCGTGTGGGCCGCGATGATTCCGCTGTTCCTGCTGCTCACCGTGCGCAACCTCGTCCACGGCATCATCCCCGCCCCGGCGGCCCTGGTGCGCTTCGCGTCCGAGTGGGCCTGGATGCTGGTGGCCCTCAGCTACGTCGCGGCGGCAGCCTCGGTGTTCTTCCGCTTCTTCACCGCCTTCACCGGCCTGTGAACAACACGATCCCAGCCGTGCTCCCACCTCGAAGTCCCCGGCGCAAACAGCCAGGCCAACGCGTCCGGGACGGGTACGTCCTCACCATTTATGGTGGCAATGCTGCAGCAGAACTTCCGTGATGACCCGTTGGTCAGGCGATTCGGGTGCCGCCACGGTGCGGGGCATTCGAGTCGTCGCGGAGACGACTCTTGGCACTGGTCGTCGTGGTCCTCGTGCTCACAGTGCCGGCGCCGAACCGTGGCCGTGTCTTTGGGGAGTGCATCGGTACGGCAACGGACAGCACCCCCCTGTTCCACGCTCCAGGCCTTGAGGTGGGGTTCCTGCCCGGGTGCGCTCAATGATCGGCGGGCAGGTGGCGTTGCAGCCACAGGGTCAGCCACATCTGCAACCGCAGTTCCTCCCAGGACGCGGCGTTGACGACCAGCGCGGCGGGCCCGTACCGGTGCACGGACTCGACGCCGTCGCGGTCGGTGAGCTCGGCGATCATCCGATCCACCAGGGACGAATGATCCTCGGCGATGTCGGCGC
Source organism: Kocuria himachalensis (assembly GCF_054784195.1). NCBI lineage: Bacteria > Bacillati > Actinomycetota > Actinomycetes > Micrococcales > Micrococcaceae > Kocuria > Kocuria himachalensis. The sequence goes on along the minus strand of NZ_BAAGPL010000004.1, from coordinate 31,523 downwards.
GCAAACCGACGTCGAAGCAATCCATCTCGGGCACGACGGTCACGTACGGTTCCTCGGCGGTGGCCGCCTCCGGGCCTTGCCCGCGCAACGCCGAGATCGTCCGCCGCACGTGCTCGATCATCTCGACCCCGCTCATCGGGTCACGGCCGTGGGCGGACTGGTAGGCGCTGTAGATCGGCAGACCGGGAAGGAAGACCTGGTGCGCGGCGCCGGCGAGCACCGGGCGGTGGAGCATCGGGAAGTCGTTGATGCGGTGATGACCGCTCTGCCAGTGCGCCGCGGGGACGGCGGTGGTGAGGACCTGCCCCAGGTAGGAGGCGAACCCGTCGACCAGTGCCAGGGATTCGGCCGGTGGGTGCGGGTCCACGAGCATCCCGTGCCGGGCCCAGCTGGGCCAACCGGGTCGGGTCGGGTCCTGGGTCAGTGATCTCGGATCGACCCCGAGCTCGGTGACCCGGTCGGTGATCCATTCCCACACCGGAACGACGGAGCCGACCGTCCCGTCGAGCATCTCCTCGGGGTTCAACCCGTGAGCGGCCATTCCCGTGCGCAGCTGCTGCAGGGCCGGGTCGCGCTCGGCCAGATACTCCTCCAGGGCTGCGGCGGCCTGGGTGATCGTCATCCACTCGTAGAGCAGCTCCGTCATGAACGTCACTGTACGTGTCCCGCTCACCACCCTCAGAGGTCGGCTGTCGGCGGTGGAGAGCTCAACACGCGGACCGCCGCTCACCGGCATGTGAACCAGGGCCATCCATGCCTCAACCGGGGCAGGGGGCACTGGCTGGGGTCGGCGTCTTGGCGGTCCGCGAAGCGTCGTTGTCACCGGCAGGGGCGGTGCACAGGGGCCGGCAGGGATAAGGGCCGATCGGGTGCAACACGGGGGTGGCTTCCTCCTGGCTGCTCCCCGTACGGGGCCACCGGCGTGCTGAGGGCGGTGTCGATCTTACGGGCGGGTCGTCGGCCGCTGTGCGGGGCGCCCGGACCGTTGCCGATTCAACTGTGCGGAGACCACCATGGCGCCGTGGCTGGCCAGGAGCCCGCCGGCCCACAGGGCTTGCCCGTCAAAGGCATCCCGGGCATCGGAGTACAGGCTCAGCCCGACCGTCGTCGCCGGATCCTCCAGTACAGGCAGCCGGTAGGCCAACAGGCTGGCCACCCCGAGTCGCTGGCTCACCCGGGTGCCGAATCGCGGCCACCGGGGCTCCTGGCGCAGGTTGGGAACCAGGTGGACGGTGCCCGCCAGTCCTGTCTCCACGCCCGGGCCCGAGCCGAGCTCGTACTGGAGGGCATCGGCTTGCTGAGCCACCGGGGCGGTGGCCACCAGCGTGCGGAACTGCCCTTCCCGCAGGACGGTGACACTGGCCCACCGGGCACCGGGGAGATAGTGCACAGCGGCCTGGGCCACCGCGGCCACCGCAGCGCCACCGGAGAGTGTGTGCAGGCGTTCGTTCAACCCGGTCAATACCCGGTTGATCTCGGTGAGTTGGGCTGAGGAGCTGCTCATCGGGAAGAGGGGACTGCTCATGAAGACCTCCAGAGGGTGCGAACGGTTCGGGGCCGCGTCAGGGGCGCCACCACCGGTGTCATGGGTCGGGTTCCCAGCTCCCCGCGCAGTGGAGGCAGCAATGGTGCGCCCGTGACGACATGTCCTCCGATCGAGGTGCCGTGCCGGGGGAGGGGCTGCCGACCCCCTGGCGGCGATGTCCCGCCTGCGGTGGTGCCGGTTCCGCCGCGGGAGTGCCTCACCGACGTGTTGTGAGAGCTCCCGAACACCAGTCGATGGCACGATGCCGAGTTTCCTCTCCGGCCGCTGGGGCCGGTGCCGGCCGTGGTGAAGGGCACCAGAACGTCAAGCTCTGCCCCGGTGGGGTGGACGGTACTTCCACTCATATCGACAGTTCGGAGCGAACGCCTGCGCGGATGGGTGGTTTCACCGAATGCTCGCCTGGGGCAGACAATTGCTTTACATAAGGCCCGGATAGCGGCCATCAAGTCAACTCAGTTGTCACCGATCGTGCGGTTGTCCCCTCGACCTACTTCCTGTGCATGGACGTGGGGGTGGCGCTGGGCCCGATGCTCATGGGGGCGCTGGTCCCCGCGGCCGGCTACCGGGGGATGTACGTGGCTGCCGCGGCGGTGGTCGCGCTGGGCCTGGTCTACTACGCGGCCGTGCCCGGCGGGTCGCGGGGTGAACCGCGTCCGGCACGACGACGGGGCCCCCGTCACCATGGAGGTGACGGGGGCCCCAGAGTCGATCGGGTGCGATCAGATGCGGTCGCGACGGTCGGTGTCGGTGTCGATCTCGACCTGCTCCTTGCGGACCTCGGCGTCGACGCGCTGGCTCTCCGTGACGGTCTCCTTCTCGAGCTCGATCTTCTCGACGCCCACGGTCTCCTTGGCCACCACGGCGCGCTCCTCGTGGAGGGTGACCTCCACAGTGTCCTCGCCGATGGTGCCGCCGGTGACCTCGGTGCCGTCGAGGGGAATGCGCTCGACCCGGACCTCCTCGCGCTGGACGGGGACGTCGACGGTCTCGTGCTCGGTCACGACGTACTTGCGCAGACGGGCGCGACCGGACTCCTCGCGCTGCTTGCCGACGCGCAGGCGCTCCTCGTGACGGATGACCTCGTTGTCGTCGAGATCAGCGCGAGCGGCGGTGTCGTGACGGTCCGCGGTGTCATCGGCGTACCGGTCATTGCGGGCGTAGCCGGCGGTTCCGGCCGCCGGAACGGCGTTGTGATCGGTCTCTGTGGCGTATCGGTCGTCACGGCCACCGGTGCCGGAGTAGTTCATCTGGTAGTAGCGGTAGATCTCCTCCTCCTCGGCCGGGGAGAGGTGCTGGTCCGCGTCCACGTTCGGGGCGTCCTTGACGACGTCCTTGGTGTAGGGCAGGACGAGGCGGCCGCCGTCCTGCTGGGCGCCGTCGGCGGGGACGAAGCTCTCCTTGGTGCCGAACAGACCGGTGTTGACGGTCACGAAGGTGACTTCCTCGGTGTTGTCGTCGAGGAAGACCTGCTCGATCTTGCCGATCTTGTTGCCGTCCGACCCGTAGGCGGTAGCGGAAAGCAGGGCGTTGACGTCGTAGGTGGCCATGAGATCTCCTTTGGGTAATTCGCGTGGCACGAACTCCTTGGCGGGAGTCCGGCGCAGACGGTGCCCGCCAGGGGGGGGCGGAGTGGTGCATTCAGCTGCCACTCTTCAGCTTACTGATAATCAGCCTGCTGATCAATGGCTTCACCGAGAGTGAAACCCCTGTGTGGCCAGGGGCGGTCCGTGCGGCCCCTCACCGCCGCGACCGATCCAGGACGGTGTCTTGGAGGTCGCCTCACAGGGGTGATACCCACCGGGGAACGCCTCCGCACCGTCATGGCTGGCGGCACGGAGGCGACAACCTCACCGCGGAGCAACGGCAGGCCCCCGGGGTGCTGGCACCGTCGTACCCGACCGTGCGATCACCCCGTACACCGACCACTGCGGCCAGCATAAGCATGAAGCATAGCGATAGTAAGCATGCTTGTCACTGTGCTCGCGGTCCCGTGCCCGGGATTCCTTCAGGCGAGCTGCGCCCTGTATCCGGAATGCGATCACTGCCTCAGGGCCGTCCGGACAACTCCTGATCGGACCGGCGACGGCGCGGACGCAGGCGAGTTCTCACCCTTCGCTTTACACATGGCCCGCTACCGGACACTGACGACGAAATGGGGTGGCTCAGTGCAGCAGGCGGGAGGCGAACTCGATCTGCAGCTCGTGCAGACGGTCGAGGGTGATCGGGTGTCGGCCGTCAGGGTCGGTGAGGTCCTCGAGTTCCAGTTGCCGGCAGATGCGGCTGTGCAGGACCTGGAGGTCGCCCAGGGGTAGTTCCAGCAGCTCGTCGGGGAACGGGTCGTCCGGGCCCAGCCGCAGGGCCCGTTCCAGAGTGCCCGAGGCGATCGTGGTGGGGGCGGGGTGGGTTTCTGCCGCGCCGCTCACGCGGTCACCGCCGGAACCCGGGTCGCCGGTGCCGGACGGTCAGCACCGGGGAGAAAGCGCGGGTGAGACCGGGTGGGGCCGGCGACCGAGGAGTATGCAGACCGCGTGGATGAGCACGAAGGCATGGGGGAGGATCTTTCGCTGAGCAGGATCAAGGGATCGGTCAGCTACTAGACCAACGTCGAGCATACTCACCGACCCCCAACCCGGGAAGCCCCTAGTCCGCTCGGGTCTGGGGCGGGGGACGGTGGCGGGAAGCGGGTCGTCTCAGCCGGTGCCGCGAGAGGCCCAGGGTGCTTCGGGGGCGTTGAAGTGCGTTGTGGGAGCCTGCCCGGTGGTGGACTGCACGAGTTCGGTGGCCAGTTCGCGGACTTTGATGCCGCGCCGCCCGGCGGCGGCGGTGAGGAGGTCGAAGGCTTCCTGCTGGGTGCAGTGCTGCTGGCCGATGAGGATGCCCACCGCCACGTCGATGGCGGTGCGTGAGGTCATCGCCGTGGCCAGGTCCGTCTCGGTGTCCTGATGCTTCGCCAGACGCAGGGCCAGGCGCAGCGCGGTGGAGGCGGCCACGACCTCCTGGGTGATCGCCGCGATCGCGTCCTCGTTGAAGGCGTCCGTGGTACCGGCGTAAACGTTCAGTGCCGCTTTGTCCGGGCCGGGCAGATCGAACGGGGCCGCCACGGCCGAGTGCACCCCCTGGGCGGTGGCGGCCTGCCCGTACTCCGGCCACGGCCCCTGGGCCAGGTCCGGGGCGTGGGTGATCAGTTGCTGGCGGGCGGCGGTCAGGCACGGGCCGTCGCCGTAGCCGTACTGGATCTCATCGAGCACCTCCGCCCGGGCGTTGCTGCTGGCGACCGTGGCGACGCGACCGTCGCGCAGCAGGGTCACCGCGCACCAGACCGCGGTGTGCTCGGAGGTCAGGTGGGCGGCCATGACCTGGGTGAACTCCTCCAGGAACTCCCGCAGGTCCGCGCTCTCTGCCAGGACCTCGTGCAGAGGCAGTGTCGTGGAGACCGAAGGGAAGGAAGGGATCGGGCGGTGAGCCACCGAGGAGGGATCAGTCGTGGAGGAAGGATCAGTCACGGAACGGTCCTTTCATCTGGCGCCGGCACCGGCGTCCTGGAAGAAGAGTAGTAAGGAAGAGATGGACGCATCTAGATCGCAGGAGACCGGCGAAAGGGCGACGGGCCCCGCGGCGTCTTGGGTGATTGCGGGTCGGTTTGAGGAGCTGTGAGCGTCCGTAGCTCGGTTTCAGCCCCGGCGTGCTCCTCAATATTCACATCATCCATCAGGGTGCTTACCAGTATGGTGGTCTGATACGGCTCAGATGCGCGGCAGCGAGGACAAGTCGGTGCCCGGGTGCACGCCGCCCACCGGTTGCCTTCAGCGTTGCTGGCGCCAGCCGTGGCTGGGCCGGATTGCCGGTGGCGACCCCACGGACGTACCCGCCGAGGGGCAGCGACAGTCGTTTCTCTGGCGGCCGTCCGAGGGTGCCCCGTCGCAGCCGGCGCCAGCCACCACACCGATCTGAAGTGCTTAGGGGGCCCTCCGGCCCGGGAGGAGATCGTCCAATGACCAACGCCATGGATCCGGCGCGGGAGAACCTGCGGGAGTTCATCGACAAGCTGATGGGCGAGGGCTACACCGTGCCGCACGGTAACGAGGAGGACCCGGAGCTGATCGACCCGGGGGGTTCGGCGGTGCAGACTTGGCGGGAGGACTATCCCCATGACGAGCTGATGAGTCGGGAGGAGTACGAGCTGGAGAAGTACCAGCTGCAGATCGAGCTGCTGAAGTTCCAGTACTGGGCCCAGGATCACGACCTGAAGCACGTCATCGTGTTCGAGGGCCGTGACGCGGCCGGCAAGGGCGGGACGATCAAGCGCTTCACCGAGCACCTGAATCCCCGGGCGGCCCGGGTGGTGGCTTTGACGAAGCCCTCGGACCGGGAGGCCGGGCAGTGGTACTTCCAGCGCTATATCCGCCACCTGCCCACGAACGGGGAGATCGTGATGTTCGACCGCTCCTGGTACAACCGCGCCAACGTCGAGCGCGTCATGGGCTTCTGCACGGACGCGGAGTACGAGCAGTTCATGGTCCAAGCCCCGGTGTTCGAGAAGATGCTCGTGGACTCCGGGATCCATCTGACCAAGTTCTGGTTCTCCGTCACCCAGCACGAGCAGCGCACCCGCTTCGCGATCCGCCAGCTCGACCCGGTGCGCCGGTGGAAGCTCTCCCCCATGGATTTGGCGTCCCTGGACCGGTGGGAGGACTACACGCAAGCCAAGGAGGAGATGTTCCTGGCCACCGACACCGACCACGCCCCGTGGATCACGGTGAAATCCAACGACAAGAAAAGGGCGAGACTCAACGCGATGCGGGTGTTCTTGACCCAGTTCGACTACGAGGACAAGGACGTCTCGGTGGTCTATCCTCCCGACGAGCTGCTCATCCGCCGCGGTCGCGATGCCGTGGGCGACTGACCCCGCCGGTCAGGCCTGAAGTTGGTGGTGGATCATCGGAGGGGAGCCAGAGACTTTCCCGCCTGACAGCACGGTTGGTGATCCGAGGTGGCTTCACCGTCCCGCAGTGCCACTGGGGCGGGCACTGATGCCCGGAGGGCGCGGCCGGCCCACCCGGTGACGGGTGTCGGTTCAGCGGCGCCGATCAGTGCGCTGGGCGTTGCCGCGGGTCTTCTTCTCCTGCCGGCGCTGCAGGACGCGGCTGATGATCACGGGGGCGATGGCGAAAAGGATCTTCTTCACGGGTTACCTCACTGGTGGTGATGGGAGCGGGATCGCCCCCACCGGGTCGCTTCTCCAGCGGCCCGGTGGGGTGGAGGGGGAGTGCTGGCCGTGGTCAGGGCTTCAGGAGTTCTGCGGCTTCACAGGGCTGTCTTCTTCTTCCTCCAGTACCGGCAGGTCCGTCTTGTCGTCCTCGGTCTTTGTCTGGGCGCTGGTGGTGGAATCCGAGTCCTGACCGTCGGTCAGGCGCTGCTCCACGGCCGCGTTGAACTGCGCCCCGCCGTCGGCGTCGACCAGGCCTCCCTGCTGATCCGTCGCGGCGCCCTCGGGGAGGTTCCCGGACTCGTCGAGGTCCTGCGGGGTGGTTCCTGAGGTGTTCATCGTGATCCTCTTCCTGTGCTCCAGCCTGGAGGTAAAGAGCGTGAGCGTGTCTGGTGGGTAAGTCGTGGTTCTTCTCTGGCCGAACCAGGGCTGGGCAGGGGAGGCGGGTGGCCTCCACGATTGTTCTGGTGGATTCTTGACCGCCGCGCCGAGCCGCGGGACAGCAGCCCTGCCCAGTGAACTGCTAAAGGGCAGGGCTGCTGGTCGCGGTGCTGGTCAGGAACCGTAGTTCTCGAAGATCAGGTCATCGGTGTTCTTGTCCAGTTGCATGGCGCTGCTGTGCTGGATCAGTCGTGCCACGGTGGAGGCCTCGCTGTCGGGCACCACGAGCAGGTATTCCTCCACGCCCTCGTCGAGGGTCAGCTCGAAGGTGTACGCCCCGGGCTGGCCCTCCCCGGTATTGCTGCGGATCACATCGACGCTGGTGACCCGTCGGATGTTCTTGCCCTGTCCTGCCGGCATGTGCTTCTCCTTCTCACGGCGCCACGGTGGTGGCGAGTTCGGATAGCTGTCGCTGCGGGCGACACCCCACTGAACGGATTCACCCCGACCACACCTGCCAGGACACGGCGCCTTCCCCGACGGACTGGGACCGCAGCACCTCACACACTACGTAATCGACAGCAAGCTGACTAGTGGTCGCTCGTGAAATGGGGCAGGGTCGCGGCCCAGCTGGTCCAGTGCCGTGGGCAGGTGCCTGGAGCGATCAACCACCACCCTGGCGACTGTCCCATGTGCCCCCTGGGGGGTTGCCTTCCAGACCCTGGAGGGGCCGTGGTCGTGCGGCCGGCACCTGCGCCGAGACGCTCTGACCTGGCCTTTTGCTCCCGATCCTCTCCTTGCGCGAGTGGGCGGTCCCCGCAACAATGATCATTTATGAAGCACACTGATAAAAACGTCCTGTCCCTGAGCGCCCTGGCCCTCTCCGCCCTCCTGCTGGCCGGTTGCGCCGACGGGGGCACTCAGGGTGGTGGTGAGGAGACCGCAGGCGGGGCCACCACGAGCGAGGCCACCACCGAGTCCACCGCCACCGCGGGTGAGAGCGCGACCGTGGACGAGAGCGCCTCGGCGTCCCCCTCGGGCACGGCGACCGAGGACGAGAGCGCCTCGGCGTCCCCCTCGGGGACGGCCGGGGTCGGGGTGGAGGCCGGTGCGGTGGCCGGGGCGATCGTGGCCGCGGAGGGGGCCGTGGCCGGTGGGCAGGTTTTCGAGATCGATCGCAAGGACGCCGGTGATGGCTGGGAGGTGAAGCTGGCCGTGGAGGACCGTGAGCAGGAAGTGGAGGTCTCCGCCGACGGGCAGGAGGTCACCCCGCAGGAGAGCGACGACGAGCTGGACCAGCAGGACCGGGAGAACCTCGCCCAGGTCCAGATCCCGCTGGAGGATGCCGTGCGCACCGCCCTCGAGGAGGTGGACGGCACCCTGGACGGCGCCCAGCTGGACACCGAGGACGGCACCACCGTGTGGGAGGTCGACATCGACGACGACCAGGGCACCTCGGTGGACGTGTACGTCAACGTCGACAACGGCTCCGTGCTCAAAGTCGACCGCTGAGCCCACCGGACCCACACCCGCAGAACTGACCCCGCAGAACTGATCCTGGAGAACCGACTCCGTGAAAGGACCCACCATGTATGACCCGCAGGCTCTGGCCGATGCCGAGACCCATCTGATCCACGTGCTCGAGACCTCGACCCCGCCGCGTGATGCCAGCGGGTTCAAGATCACCGAGGCCGCCCAGGACTACCACGACACCACCGGCGCCTGGGATCTGTCCAGCGCCGATCCCCGTGTGGTCGAGGACCTGCTGGCCCGCCACGCCAAGTAACTCCACCCCGGACTCGGGCTTGTCCTCCCCGTGTCCCCCCGCCGCTGTGGTGGGACACGGGGCGGAATTATGGAGGGGATGGGCGCAGAGGCCCAGGACGAATACAGGGGTGGCCACGAAGCACTGGCCGGGGCGCGCCCGGATGAGAGCGTCGCAACGGTGTCCGGCACGGCCGCAGCGGTGGACACCGGTGGATGGTCCAGGGAGGAAGCCACCTCATGCCTGCCAGGGCCACTGACCCGTCACGACCCTCCTCAGTACGAGGAACCCGCCACCCGAGACGGCACCAGAGCAACAGCCCAACGTGAGGACAACACCATGACAGATCGAGACGTTCCCGGATCGTCCACTCCCAAGGGTCGGCGCAACGAAGTGGTGGCCGCCGAGAAGGAGCAGTTCGGGGGCATGAAGTTCGGTTCGGCGTTCTTCGGCTGGCTCACCGCCACCGGCATGGCGGTGCTGCTCACCGCGCTGCTGTCAGCCATCGGGGCCGGGGTGGGGGTGGCCACCAACACCGATCCCGGGCAGGTCGCCCAGCAGGCCACCCAGGACGCGACCACGGTGGGGATCGTCAGCGGGATCGTGCTGGGCCTGATCCTGCTGATCGCCTACTTCTGCGGAGGCTACGTCGCCGGGCGCATGGCGCGTTTCGACGGGGCCAAGCAGGGCATCGCGGTGTGGCTGTGGGCCATTGTCATCGCCGTTCTCCTGGCGGTGCTCGGCGCGGTGGCCGGGTCCCAGTTCAACCTGTTGGGCCAGCTCAACGGCTTCCCCCGCATCCCCGTCGGAGAAGGCACCTTGACCACCGGGGGCATCATCGCCTTGGTCATCACCGCCCTGGTCCCGCTGGTCGGGGCGGTACTGGGCGGCATCGCCGGGATGCGCTTCCACCGCAAGGTCGACCAGGTCGGGATCAACCACCAGGCCGGTCTGGGCGACTGAGCCCCGTCCCTGCCGAACCACGGCTGCGCCCGGCACTGACTCCGCCTCGGTGCCGGGCGCAGCCGTGTCCAGGGACCAGGACGACAGGGGGGCGGGGCCGGGTGAGCCCGGGCGGTGGCGGTACTCTGAGCGACGATCACCACCGTCTGTGCTCACCCCTCCCATGGCAGGAGTCACCAGCCGCCAATGCCCCATTATTCGCGCCACTGCCCGCGGGCTGATGTCGCTGCGCCGGTGGCCCCGGCCAACGGCCTGTTCCAGGCCATCACCTGGGCCTTACACCAAAGCGAAGACCTCGGTGGGGACTCGATCGGGGTTCTGGTGGCATCTGCGGGCATGGGGGAGAAGCTCCACCATCTGCGGCGTCTGAAAGCCCGTGGAGTCAAGATCGGCACTGTCGCCCAGGCCGCACGGGCCACCATATTTCACGGCGCGGTGATCGTCTACGCCCCGGACGCGAGGATGCTCACCGAAGCCGAGGACATCGACGGAGTCATGGCTTTTGCTGTGGTGGCCGGGGACAACGACACGGTGTCCCCCTGGGTGGACGCCTATCACCCCCAGCATCTCGGTGGGCAACGGCTATCCCCACGTGACCCGTTCGCCGGTCATCCTCAAGTGCACCAGGCCATGACTGGCCTGACCCTGCACCTGAGCCGTTGTCCGCCGCGACCCGGCCCGGCTGAGTTCGAGGTGATGACCAAGATGCTGCACCAGTTGCGCACGTCGGGATGCCAGTACACCCCCGAGCAGATGCTGGCTGCAGCCCTGCGCCTGGACTGGCCCGGCCACCACGCCTGGACCCTGCACGAGGCGGCCGTCCAGGCCCTCACCGGGCCGGCGGCGATGAGCGCAACCGGCGCCCGGACGCTGCAGCCCAGCACCTGACACCCCGGTCACGCCTCAAGGGAGGACTCCTGGTCCGGTGCGGGGATTCACTCGGTGCGTGCCAGGCCCAGCCCCTCGAGCTCGGTGGTGAACGGGTCCGTGAGGCGTTCGTGGCCGGCTTCGGTGAGATGGACTCCGTCCTCGTAGAACAGCCCTTCCAGCTGGTACTGCCGGCCCCATCGGCTGGCGTCGAGGAAGAAGACGTCCTCTTGCTCGGCGACCTGGGCCAGCAGCTCGTTGATGCGCACCCGTCGCGGATCATCGCCGCTGTCCAGGGGCCCGACCACGACGACGTCGGCTTGGTGGTAGTGATCCTTCACCAGATCCAAAGACGCGTGTGCCGCCTCGACGATGAGCTCATCGGGGTAGTCCTCGTCATTGCCGCCACCTTCCACGACCACCAGCGAGACGTCCTCGGCAGGCAGCGTGTACGCCCCCTGCCGGAGCCCTTCCAGATACGACGGCGCCCCGCCGTAGCTCTTGAGGAACCCGGTCCCGGATTCTCCGAGCACCACCGGCTCGTAGCCGGCACCCACCAGCCCCCGGCTCACCCAGGTCTCCCGCAGCTGTGCCTCCAGTGCGCCGTGGGCCTGGGAATCCCCGATGACCACCACTGCCGGTCGCTCCGGGTCCGACCAGACAAGGCCTCGTCCCGTTGACCACCCCTCGGGGCGGCCCAACAGAGCACCGGCCAGCCACCCGATCAGCACCACACCGGTGACTGCCGCAACCACGACCCGTTTTCTGAACCTCACCACTGGGCGCCGCTGTCGCCGTCCTGTGCTCACCGCCCCGACCCTACCGGCACAGCTGCCTCCCGCATGCCTGTGGGAGAGGCCGCTGACACTCCGGATGACGGGTTGACCGACCACGGTGCAGTTGGGTTCCCCTGCGGGCGTCTCACGCTTCGAGGCTCACTTCAAAATCCCCCCTTGAAGGGGCGGGACAGCGGGAGGTCTTGCACTTTACATATGGCCGGCTACCGGACACTGCATACGAGGGCGGCGTTGCAGTAGAGGTTCCTATCCCGCAATAGCGGACAGACATCGCGTGACCCGGCGCTTAGCGTGGGCCCATGAGCGGCGTCCCCATTCCCGAGCAACCTGGCGCTGTCCTGGTTCGGCCGGATCTTCCCATCCCCAGCCGGCGTCAGGTGCTGCAGAGGGCTACACCGATAGCTGTGGCGTGCTTGCTGATCGGGCTTCCCGCCATCTGGTGGGTGTTCAAAGCGATGGCGGATGCCGAGGGACGACCCTGGCACGTGTTGCTGCTGACCGGGATTCCCCTCCTGGCGTGGGTGCTTGCCCTCGTCACACGAGCTCCGAGACCGACGTTGCGGGGAGTGTGGTGGTCCAGCAGCTACGTCAATGTCGCGCACCGTGATTCTGTCCGTGCCAATGAACTGCCTCAGTCGCCGTTAGTGCGCGTGGCGGTGGCGGCGTTGGCGTGTGGTCACCTTGAGGGGGCGCCGGCGGTGGTGACCATGGTGGTCGTGGCCGTGTTCGGCATGGTGTGGGCCTCAGCGGAGCTGTCCGTCATGACGTACGTCGGTTGGTTCGTGTTGGCAGCCATACCGCTGTACCGGTCGGTTCGAGCCTGGAAGTACCTGTCCATGTACGAAGGCGCCCAGGCAACATCCCCAGCCTGAGCTCGAGCAACACCACGCTGTACGTACCCCGGCTGTGCCACGACTGACCAATGCAGTAGAGGTTCCCCAGCTGTGCTTCGTCAGGTCTTTCGGCTCGACATTTTCGCCGTCCTGCTGGGGTTGCGGCCCAAGTGGTTTGGCGTACTCGGTCTTTCGTTACCCTTCGGTTTCCTCTGTATCCGTAGGTAAGGCGCCGTCTCCGAGAACGCGCTTGAACCGACGTTGGGCGAGGAGCACGAGAATAATGCCTGCGATCGATACGAGACCGCTGGGGCCAACCTGTTCGCTTCGTCCGAGCCAGATCCCGACTAGGAGCACGAGTAGGCCAACAATGATGAGACCTTTGGTGGCGTCGTCTCCATCAAGTAGTGGGATTGGTTGCCGACCTGTCCTTCGCGAGAAATTTGAGGCCGGCTGGCTGCGGCGGAACAAGCGCATGCCAATGACGATCAGCAGAACGCTCAGTGCACCGGCTCCTACGGCCCAGTCTGCCTGACCGAAGTCGAAGAGGCTGAAGGTCAGCAACATCATGCCGATGCCGATGGCAATGACTGATCGGGAGACCCACTCGTTGCCTTGCCCCACCCTTGATCCCCCTATGTTTCTGCCCCTGGGGACAGCCAAGTTTGTGCTTGAGTGCATTGGAACTAGGGGTCTGCCGTGAGGCAACCCTGGCGAAGCACCACTCGATGATGCGATCAGCGATGATGATGGGCGGCTCAGCCATCAGCGCTGTGCCGTGGGGGCTCCGGCGCAGGATCATCCCCATGGAGGCGGTCGTACTCGGCCTTGGCTTCCAGGGCTTCGTCGATGCGGCCGTTGTCTAGTGCCCGGTGTGCCACGGAGATCAGTAGAAAGGAGGCAGCACCGGCGACGAGGCCCAAGAGCACATGATCTTTGACGAACAGGAACACGGCGGCGGCGCCCAGAATGGCGCTGAGGGTATCGATGAGGAAGTACTTTCCCTCGCCTCTGCGCATGCCTGCCCCCACCCCGTACCGTCATTACTCCCCTGAGCCAAGCACGAGCGAGTGCGAAAGAGAATCCCACGGTTGTGGACTCTTCCGCGGTGCTGCCTGAGCCGATGCCCTCGATGTCATCTGGGTCATTCGTGGAGCTCCAGACCGGACCACCCGAGTCGGCTCAGATACCGGATGGCGCCTGACTCAATGGTGCAGATGGGGTTCGGCATCTGGTTGCGGCTCTACGATGACCCCGTGCTCCATGACTTCTCCTTACGACCATTGCTGGCAGCGGACAGCGCCTTGCTGGCAGCGGCCACACTCGGGAACCTCAACTGGTGCGAGGAGCGGTTCACAGCGACCGATCTGAGCACGCGGCCGGAGTTCTCCCACTACACGGTCGTTGACCCCCAGCGTGGCGACTTCGGATAGGTGGCAGAAGTCGGGAAGGACGCCACTGGCGTTGTCTGGGCCCAATACCTGCCCCCGGGTGATCCCGGTTACGGATTCCTCGCCGAGGACACCCCGGAAGTGAGTCTCTGGGTGCGGGGGAACTGGCGTGGCCAGGGAGTGGGCCGGGCGCTCCTGCGCCAGGTGCAGGACGATGCGCGAGCTCGAGGGGTGCCCCGGCTCAGTCTGTCGGTGGAGGCCGGCAACTACGCCAAGAAGCTCTACCTGGTCGAGGGCTTTGTGGATGTCCCCGGGCGTGCAGCCGATGGCGTCATGGCTTGGAACCCATAACTGTCACAGGGCCAGGACCACGCGAATGGCATCCCCGGGGGAAGGCTTGGCCGATGCGGTCGGAGTCGGTGTCCGCAGGACCGGGGCCACAGCAATACCGGCCTGCCGCACGAGCTGGCGGAAACCGCCTCTGGGCGGACAATCCGGCCCGGGAAACGCCTCGTGAGCACGGCGGGGCGTCCTACCGGCGGAAGTGGGGACATGATGAAAGTCGATCTTGTTCATACTGGTCGGTACGGTTGGGGTATCGCGCACGGTACTCAGTCGGGGGGCTGAGCCACCCAGCGTGGACCGTGTCAGAGGGCGCAGCCGGGGGGCTGACCCATTCCAGACCGGTCGAATAGCCGCCGTCCTGGCGGCAGAAGAGCTGGGGCTTGGGGCCCCGTCGTCGGGGGGCGACGCTTCTGCCGCCGGGCCGGCGGCCCCTCACGGCACCCATGACACTCCCTCCGGCCCTGTGGCAGCACAACGACCACTCACAGGTAGCTGTTCCGGTTGAGGAGGCCCGCATGAACGACGTCCACCCTGCCGCAGCGCACGCCAAGTGGGCGACTCCCGTGGCGGATCCGTTGTCCCGGGCGGCGGCCTTCGCGGCGCTGCGCCCGGCCCTGGAGGCCCTGATCCACCAGGCTGGCGCCGACTCCCGGCTGAGCTTGGAGGCCCGTCGAGTGCTGGGTGCGGTGGCCGGCACCCGTCCCGAGCACACCCTGGCTTTGGCCGAGCTCGCCGCCCGCGCCAGCACGGCCAAGGCCCGGGTTCCTGTCGCGTTGAGTGAGCTGGACGCCCACGGTTATCTCGCCCGGCTGGCACACATCGCCCCGCACCTGAGCGCAGCACTGCCCTCGCATGCCCCATTCACCCCTGCGGCGGCCTCCACGGTCGAACCCGCCGGGGCAGACACCGCCTGAACTTCCTCGCCCATAGTCCGGTCTCCGTGCAACGAACTCATGCCGGACCCAGTGGGGCTGATTCAGGGAGGGTTCCCATCTCGGGGCAGTGTGAGGACCGCGGGAGGTTTAGCGGCGGCCGCGGCCTCGGCCGCCAGAGCGCCGGCGGCTGGACGAGGACGGCTGGTGCTTGCGCCCGGCGCGGCGGGGGCGATCAGCCGGTTCCGGGTCGAGCAGATGCTCAGCCCCGGCCAGCAGTGTGGCGGCGGCCAGCAACACCCCGCCGTCGTTGCCCAGCAGGAAGTCCGAGTCCAGCACGAGAGTGGAGCGCTGGGCCTCCAGGTCGTTGGTGACTCCGACGGTGAACCCGGTGGCGGCCGCGGTCGCCGGGACGGTCTCGACGCGCTCCACCGCGGTGACCTCCACCTCGGGCAGCTGCTGGCCGGTGAGCCGGTACTCCTCCAGCACCTGCCGGCCCAGGGTGAGCAGCGCGGAGATCAGCGTGTGCGGGTTGACCGGTGCCTCCTGCGGCACGGCGACCACCAGGCGTGCGCGGGTACCGGCGGCGGTCATCCGGATCTGGGCGGCGACGGCGAAGGAGTCGACGACCGGCAGGTTCTCGATGGCAGGGCAGGGCGCGGCAGCGTTCAAGGGGGCTCCAAGGGGAAAGTGGTGGGGACGAGGCCAGACTCTCACACGCCCCGCTGCGGCACCCAGACAAGGGGACGGCCGGGGTAGTGATGACGGGCGTCGGGGTCACTGCGCTGAAAGATGTCAGGTAAGAGGTTCATACCGTGAGGGTTATAGTGGAGGGTTTGCCGGACCCTCAGATGATCTCTGATACCGCATCAGCCCTCTTCCGCTTTACATATGGCCGGTTATCAACCGGCCAGTCACGGCAGCTATCTCAGCGGTGTCGCGATGAGGGATCGGAAGAGGCGCAGTTCTGCGGGAACAGGTCAAAGGGTGAGCAGGACCTTGGTGGCACGGCGCTCGTCCATGGCCCGGTACCCCTCGGCGGCCTGCTCCAGGGCAGGGTGAGGTCGAAGACCTTGCCGGGGTCGATCTTCCGGTCCCAGATCAGCTGGATCAGCTCGGGCAGGAACCGGCGCACCGGGGCCGGTCCGCCGAGGGTGTGGATGCCGGCGAAGAACAGCTGGATGCCGGGGATCTGCACGTCGTGGTTGACGCCCACGTAGCCCAGGTGCCCGCCCCCGCGGGTGGCGCCCACGGCCTGCATGAAGGACTCCTGGGTGCCCACGGCCTCGATCACCGAGTGCGCCCCGAGCCCGCCGGTGAGCTCCTTGATCCTGGCCACGCCCTCCTCGCCGCGCTCCTCGACGGTGTCGGTCGCACCGTAGAACCGGGCGAGCTCCTGCCGGGCGGGGTGGCGGGACATCGCAATGATCCGCTCCGCCCCGAGCTCCTTGGCGGCGAGGACCGCCATCAGCCCCACGGCGCCGTCGCCGACGACGGCGACGGTCTTCCCCGGGCCCGCCTCGGCGGCCACGGCGGCGAACCAGCCGGTGCCCAGCACATCGGAGGCGGCCAGCAGCGAGGGGGTCAGCTCCGGGTCCGGCTGACCCGGGGTGGCCACGAGGGTGCCATCGGCGTGGGGGATGCGGGCCTTCTCGGCCTGGGTGCCGATGGTGCCGGCGACGAACTCCGCGTGCACGCACTTGGACTGGAACCCGGCGCGGCAGATCTCGCAGGTGTTGTCGGAGATGACGAAGGACCCGACGACGAAGTCACCGACCTGAAGGGTCCGCACCGCGGAGCCGATCTCCTCGACCAACCCGACGTACTCGTGGCCCATCAGGGTGTGGTCGACGGGCTCCACACCGCGGTAGGGCCACAGGTCGGACCCGCAGATGCAGGTCGCGCTCAGCCGGATGATCGCGTCCGTGGGCTCCACGATGGTCGGGTCCTCGCGGTCCTCGACCCGGACGTCGCCGGGGGCGTGCATGATGACTCCACGCATGGTGGTGTTCTCCTTCTGGGGCGATGATTCGGTGCTGCGCCGGGCGGTGAGCCACGGCGCAGGTGGGAAGATCTCTCCCAGTCAATCGCGGTGTTCGGCGGTGAGGGAGTCCCTGTGGAGGGGTGTACCGGCAGGGCATCCCTGATCTGTCGGGCCGGATCTATCCTGGCCCGATGGACCACGACATCGACCGCCGGCGGGCCCGCGCGTCGGGCCCGGTCGGGTTCACCCCTCGGCGGGCCGAGGGCACACTGGTGGCTGAGGCCACCGCCCCGGCACTGCGGGTTCGTCTCACAGTCGTGATGCTGCTGGCTGTCCTGGTCGCGACACTGACGGCCTGCAGCACCGCCGGCACTGCCGGCTCCTCCGCGAAGCCCCAAGCCTCCTCGATCCACGCCACGACGGAGAATCACGACGACATGAGCACCTCTTCCGCCGCAGAAGGCACCCCGATCACCATGGACATCGAGGGCACCACGGTGTCCGCGACCCTGTTCGACAACGCAGCCGCACGCTCCTTGATCGATCAGCTGCCGCTGGAGCTGTCCCTCACCGACTACGGTGGCCAGGAAAAGATCGCGGGACTGCCGGCACCGCTCTCGCTCGAGGGCATGCCGGCCGGTGACGACGCCGACCCCCTGACCATCGGCTACTACGCCCCGGACCAGGCCCTCGTGCTCTACTACGAACACGTCGGGTTCTACAACGGCATCGTCCGCCTGGGCGCATTCGAGGACCTCGCGGGGATCCGTGACCAGGACAACGACTTCACCGCCCGCCTGAGCCTCGCCGACTGAGCAACACCCCCGCGCCGGCACACCTGCGGCAGGACGTCCCGCGATCACGACGGGCGGCGCCCCGGGCACCAGCGGGTGCATGCTTCATCCCTGCCGTTGGTGGGGGACACCGTGCCGAGGGGTGTACCGGCAGGGTCTCCTTCATACGACGACGGCCACCTACGCTTTCGGCATGGACAACCGCACCGAGGTCCGCGAGTTCCTCATGACACGCCGGGCGAAGCTCACCCCGGCCCAGGCTGGTCTGCCGGTCGGGGGCAACCGCCGGGTGCCGGGGCTGCGCCGGACCGAGGTCGCGGCACTGGCCGGGGTGAGCGTGGATTACTACGCCAAGCTCGTGCGCGGGGCGATCGCCGGGGCCTCGTCCTCGGTGCTGGAAGCGATCGCCTCCGCCCTGCGCCTGGACGAGACCGAACGGGTCCACCTGCTGGACCTGGCCCGGGCCGCCGACGGTGTCCCGGCCTCGGGGCGTCCGCGACGCCGCGGCACCAGACCGGGGCAGGCGCGGCCGCCCCTGCAGTGGGCGCTGGAGGCGATCACCGACGGGGTCGCCTTCGTGCGCGACGCACGCCAGGACCTGCTGGCCACCAACGCCCTGGGCCGGGCCTTCTACTCCCCGCTGATCGGTGACGGCGGGCGCACCCCCAACCTGGCCCGCTTCCAGTTCCTGGATCCGACCTCCCGGGACTTTTATCCCGACTGGGAGGTCTTCGCGGGCATGTGCGTGGCCATCATGCGCGCCGAGGCCGGGCGTGACCCGCACGACCGGGCCCTGCAGGACCTGGTGGGGGAGCTGTCCACCCGCAGCGAGACCTTCCGCACCCTGTGGGGCGCCCACGACGTGCGCACCCACGGCACCGGCACCAAGCGCTTCCACCACCCGGTCGTGGGGGAGTTGACCCTGGCCTACGAGGAGCTGGCCGTCACAGCCGAACCCGGGCAGGTCCTCATGATCTACACCGCCGAACCCGGCTCGGCCTCGGCCGAGCGGCTCCGGCTGCTCGCCTCCTGGGGTGCCGACCAGCACGCCACCGTCCCCGAGCACTGACCTGGGCTGCGGATTCCGCCGCAACCCCAGGCACTGGACTTACGGACCCAGAGACCCCAGACACCACTGAAAGGACACCATGGAACTGACCGATCTTCTGGAGGCGCTTAACGCCGGGCGCACCATCACGGGGGACTCGCCCCTGCACGAGGTGATGCACCGGGTCAGCCAGGACGCACTGCGCATCACCGGTGAGCTCAACGGCGGCTACCATGAACCGACCCGGGTACGGGAGCTGCTGGCCCAGCTCACCGGCAAGCCGGTGGACGAGTCGGTGACGGTCTTCCCGCCCTTCTACTCCGACTTCGGGAAGAACATCACCGTCGGGAAACGGATCTTTCTCAATTCCGGGTGCAAGTTCCAGGACCAGGGCGGTGTGGTCATCGGCGACGACTGCCTGATCGGGCACAACACGGTGCTGGCCACCCTCAACCACGACCTCGCCCCGAGCCGTCGCGCGGCCATGCACCCGGCCCCCGTCGTGATCGGCCGTAACGTGTGGATCGGGTCCAACGTCACCGTTCTGCCCGGAGTCACGATCGGTGCCGATGCCGTCGTGGCCGCTGGATCGGTGGTGACGAAGGACGTCCCGGAGAAGTCCGTGGTGGTGGGCTCGCCGGCACGAGTGGTGCGCTTACTGAGCGATTGAACCGCACGGGCGTCGGTTCCTCTGGCGGAGCGACCCACAGCTGCTCAACACCGACTGGTTCCTCCACGAAATCCCGGATCAGGTCACGCGAATCCGCCGAGCCAGCCGATGGCCCACCGACTCGATCATGCAATTGGGTATGCCTGGCGCTTGTCCTGCGCCCAAGGACAAGGGCTGCAGTCGCGATGTTGGGACCGGCCAGGTCTTGGCTGGTGGACCGGGAGGTGCGAGGCGCTCGATCTCCTGCGCTTTACATATGGCCGGTTACAGGCGAGTCGCCAGGCGAAATCGTGAAGATGGTTTTGGCCGTCGAGCCGACATCGACCATGTTGCCCGCGGACCGTGTTGCAGTAGGGATTTTCTGGTGGACGGATTCTTCCGTTCGAGCCAGGGAGTACCGTAGAAGAATCGGACAGGCCCTTTGGAAGGAACATAGCTAGCGCTGACCGGAAGCCATGATCGAGGCACTGTAGGGCGTCTGTGCGGTCATCGGTGCCTGGACTGAGATCTCCCGACGTGCCGGCGCCCGGCAGGTGGCCCGTCATGGTCCAATCCGTGCGGTGACCTGATCGCCGTAGTGATTTCTGCAGTCTGGACACTGTCATGACATGGGTCCGCCGTCACCGGCTTCTCGTCTTCTTCGTCCTGGCCTACGCCATCTCCTGGGCGCCCTGGCCGGGGTACGCGATGGGATGGACCCCGGCTCCGGCGTTCTTGCCCGTCGGGCCGCTGCTGGCGGCTCTGGGCGTCATCGCCGTCACCGACGGCCGCGCAGGATTCCGTGCTCTGGGCCGGCGCCTGCTCCGCTGGCGTGTCCGCTGGTACTGGTATGCCGTGGCACTTCTGCTGCCGGTGGCCATGGTGGTCGTGACCGCACTGATCAACGCCGCCCTGGAGGCCTCTGTGCCGGGTCTTGGTGAGCTGGCCTGGAGCCAGTTCCTGCTCGTGCTGGGTCTGCGCCTGGTGAATCCGTTGGACTCGGCCCTGGGAGAGGAGCTGGGATTCCGCGGTTGGGCGTTGCCGGTGCTGCAGTCCAGGCACTCCCCGGTGGTGTCCGCCCTGGTCCTCGGGGTGCTCGCGGCCGGCTGGCACATCCCCTTGGTGGTCTACGGGTGGCTGGGGCCTGTTGGGCTGCCCTCCACGGTGGTGATCACGTTCTTGTACGTATGGCTGTTCAACCGCACCGGGGGCAGCCTGCTGTTCCCGGTGATCTTCCACGCCAGTCAGGGGGCCTTCACCTTCGGCTCCGTGTCCTCCACCGCGGCGGATCTGGAACGGGCCGGGTGGATCTACGCCGGGGTCCTGGTGGTCGTGGTGCTGGCGGTGCTCGTCCTCGACCGGCGCGCCTGGCGCAGTGCCCCACCTTCAGCCCTGGAGCCGCAGCCATCCCGCCCGCCCGCGGTGCGGTGAGAAACGCTGTGCCAATTCGACTGGTGGGCCTGCGGCCACCGGTGACCGGCCACGGTGCGGCCCGCACCCAGTCGGGCTCCGCAGCACTGCCGGTTACGCCGCGCCCCGACGTGTCTTACCCGAGGTGTACGTAGGCCGCCGCCAGGAACAGGGAGAACGCCGTCCACGTCAGTGCCGCGCGCAACCAGTTGTGCCGCAACCAGCGGTCCCGCGCGACCCGCCAGTCGCCCGGTGGCTGCTGCGGGTCCCAGCCGAGGATGACCGCGTAGTTCGGTTCGGCGAGACGGCGGGAGACCAACAACGGGCCGGTGACGGTGGCCGCCAGCCCGGTGGCGGTCAGCACGAACGCCGCACCGAAAGACTGCTCGATCCACAGCCCGACCAGCGCCACGGCCGGGGCGAGCAACAGGGCGATCACCAGGATGTAGTTGGTCGGGGAGCGGCGGGCGATCGGCAGGAACCGGCGCATCTCCGTGGCAAAGCCGACGGCGTCCTGGCGCCCGTAGAGGGGGTGCAGGATCGTGGTCACGGTCAGCAGCAGACCCGACCACAGGCCCGCGGCTACGACACTGAGCCCCAGTCCGATCTCGGCGATCATGACAGTTCCTCCACGGTTCGAGGGCGGGAAGGTGGGGGTGAGGACCCGGCGCGGTACGGCCAGGGCGAGTAACGGGACGGTGAGGCTGATGAGGATGATCAGCAGCGAGAAGCTCGACAGGGCGGCCGCCGGAATCACGACGAGTTTGAAGGTGTCGATCGCGGTGTGCACCAGCGCGGGCGGCCAGATCGAGCGATGACCCGTCTCGTAGAGGTAGCTCAGCGGGATCGCGGTGACCGCCGCGACGAGCATCGCGCCCACCCCCACGGCCGGGCCCAGGGACACCACGATCGGGATGTGGGCGGCCGCGATCAGCGGCATCGTCCAGGCCACGGCCGCCCGGAACGACCGGCCCGCCCGCAGGCGGCGGTAGGCGTAGCCGCGCCAGACCAGTTCCTCGGCCACCCCGTGGAAGGCGAAAATGCCGATCAGCAGCCACGGCCAGTTCGTCCTCGACACCGGGGCGGCGCCGCTGAGCGCGGCGGTGAGCGGGAAGACCAGTAGCACCAGCGCCGACACCGCGGCGGCCAGGGCCAGCGCCCGGCCGCCGGGCCGGGCGAACCCCAGCCGGCGCACACTGTCCTGGAGCGATGTCCGGTGCTGCACCCGCTCGAGGGTCAGCGCCGTCACCAGGACTGCGGCCAGGATCACCAGGCCCCATCGGCCGGTGGAATCGAGCGCACTGGTGCCCAGCAGCACCGCGCAGAGCAGGGCGAAACCGGCTAGGAACCCCCACCACGACCGGATCGACCCGATGGCTGGTCGCGGCCCCAGCCCCGGCCGCCTCATCACTGGTCCCGGCGGTTGCGTCTGGGCCGGAAGGCGGCGCCGGCGAGGATCAGGAGCCCTGCGGTACTGGCCCAGGCGAAGGCGTCACCGCCCACCGAGTACCAGGTGGTGGTGCCCTCGGTCGGCACCGATGCCACCAGGGTGTGCTCCTCGGCGAGGAAATAGTCGGGTTTGTGGCCCAGCAGGCGGCCCTGGGCGTCCGTGGCCAGGGAGATGCCTTGGCGGGTGGGGCGGACCACGGCGGTACCGTTCTCGATGGCACGGAACGGGGTCTGTTGCGCGTGCCAGGCGGCGACGCTGTCCCAGTCGCTGGAGGGCAGCAGGAGGATGTCGACCTGTGCGGCTCCGGCCTGACGGACCAGCTCGGGGAAGAAGTCGTCCTGGCAGATGATCGTGGCCAGACGCCCGTAGGGGGTGTCGACGGTCGGGATGATCCCCGGACCGGGGTCGTGGCCATCGCCGGGTGTCGGCTTGGACTTCTGGTAGTCCCACACGATTGCACCACTGGGGTCGAGCAGGACGGCGTGGTTCTCGTTCACCGGGCCGCCGGTGGCGGAGCCACTCGTGGTCAGTTGCACGATCATCGAGACCTGCAGGTAGACCCCGTGCTCGCGAGCCAGGCCCGCCGCCCTGGCGATGACCGACCTCTGATCCTCCGCCAGTGTGCGTGCCGCAGCCTCCGACCACGCGATGATCTTCGCCCCGCCGATGGCCTCCTGCTCCGACCGGTCGAACAGCTCATCGAGCACCGGTGTGAAGTGCTCATCGCGCACCGAGGCTCGCTCGGCCGGACTCGCCTCGCTGAGGTCCGGTGCGGCGTAGGCCAGTTCGGACAGGTACCGGTCAGGTGCCAGGGCGGCGACGCGGACGGTTTCCGCCCCCGGGGCGCTGAAGGCCAGCCGGGCGCCCCCGAAGAACAGCGCGGCAACGGTGAGGGCCGCGAACAGTCCGACCGAGGAGACCACCCCAGAGTCCGAAGGACCTTTCTCCCAGACCTCGTTGGCCACCGGCGCGAACCAGCTGACCAGGAAGGTCAGTCCCCAGATGCCCGTGACGGAGACCAGCTGCAGGAGCGGCAGCCCGGCGTACTGCGAGTAGGCCGTGCTGCCGGCGGTCCCGAAGGGGTTGCCGATCGTGCCCAGGAACTCAGTCGTTGTCACCGCCGCAGGGAACACCAGCGTGCGCAGGACACCTGCCAGAGGAGGGGCAAGGACGCGGTCCACGGCGAACGGCAGCGCGCCACCCAGCCCGAGGGTGGCGACGAATAGGTAGTACCTGGGTCCGTCGACGACCGGGAAGAAGCCACCGCGCAACGCGATGAGCAGGGCACCGGAGATCGCCAACACCAGGACCGGGCACCCCACCAGCACACGTTGGCTGCGGGTGAAGCGCAGCAGGAAGACCGGCGCCAGCCAGGCCGTCACCGGGATGAGCGTCTGCAGGGTGGCGAAGGACAGCAGGACGGTGCCGACGACAAGCCAGATCCACGACCATCGCCGGCGGTGGAGGGATCCGGATGAGTGTTGCTCGCGGTGAGTCTCGTCAACGCGTGGCCGGAGACCTTCAACACCCACCATGTTCATGGTGACTCCTCGAGATGGTGCTGGCGATAACGCCTACCACCAGCGGGACTTAGACTCCGACGTCCCCAAGTTCGTCGAGGGGCGCCTCGAGCGCCGGCGCCGACGCAGCACCCGATTACCGGGTGGCACCTTCGGTGAAGAATCAGGTGTCGTGGAACCGGTCGTCCATCGTGCACCGGAACGCCGAGGAGGTCGCGCCGCCCAAATCCAGGTCCTAGGTCGATCCCACCCCGCTTCCTTGCTCTTCCATCATGATGACCCCGCCCCGGCCCCGTTGCACCACCCCCCTCGCACATTCCCCGGGATGTCATCGGCAGGCACCACAAACGACCTACACGGACGCTCAGTGGTCAGCCCAGGACTGTCGCTGTCACGGCGTATGGGGCGTTTCCATGGGCAGTAGTTCACCTCTGCCGTCGTTCCTGACCCTCGTAGGCGGAGAGATGGTGCTCCAGCTGAACGCCGATAGGGGCCAGCGAGCAAACGCGACCTTACATAAGGCCGACTACCGGGCACTTCCCAGGAGAAGGTTGTTTCAGCAGGGGGTCCTCAAGGAGCAGGTGGAGAAGGGCGCGTCGATGACCACGCTGGTGAACGTCGCACGGCGTCCTGGCACGTTCTTCGAGCTCAAGAATCACTTGGCTCGTGAGCACCGTGGTGACGACGGACACGGCCAAGGCTCAGGGAAGTTGGAGGCGGCCGGTGACGCCTGGCGTCGCCGATCGGGACGATCAGGTGAGCGGTGTCGATCGTGTGAGTCAGGTGCGGTAGCAGTAGGAGTCCGAGGAGGCGTCCCCGCCCTGCAGACGGATCTGATGGACGCGCAAGCCCCGGAAGTCTTCCTGGGAGAGAAAGAAGTCCTCGGCGATCGACAATCCCCCGTGCTCGGTGTCGGCGTCGATCTTGGCCATCCACGCCCCGATGCCGTGGGGGTAGAGCTGGTCGTCCCAGGCCCCGTAGAGGGAGTTGGTGACGTAGACCCTTTTGCCGTCGCGGCTGGTCTCCACCATCTGGGGGCCACCGCCGAGCCAGGTGTCCGGGGCGGAAGGGTGGGCGGCGCGGTCGCCGATCCCGCCCAGGCGCACCGACCCGGTCTCTTTCGGGTGGGCCGGATCCGAGACGTCGTACTGCTTGAGCTCCCCGGTGCCCCAGCAGGAGACGTAGAGCCAGCGGTCATCCACTGACAGGGAGATGTCGGTGACCAGCGGTGGTACCGCACCGAAGGGGCGCAAGAACTCCGGCAACCTCTCCGCCTCGAGGGGCTCGGCCGGGATGGAGACCACCTTCTGCGCGGCCCAGTCCCCGGCCTCGGTGCGGTGCCAGTGGAAGATCGAGGCCGAGAGGTCATCGGTGGAGAGCACCGAGTCCACCAGGCCCCAGGTCGCCTCCGGGTCGTGGG
This sequence comes from Kocuria himachalensis, assembly GCF_054784195.1. Classification (NCBI taxonomy): domain Bacteria; kingdom Bacillati; phylum Actinomycetota; class Actinomycetes; order Micrococcales; family Micrococcaceae; genus Kocuria; species Kocuria himachalensis. Next base: position 6,282 of record NZ_BAAGPL010000004.1, on the reverse strand, counting down.
CCGGGCGCAGCTCCAGGGCCATCTGGTGCTCTGCCCCCAGCTCCACCCGCTGCAGGTGCCGGCCCTCGGCCAGGTCCCAGAAGTGCAGGGCGTGGCCGTACTCCTGGTTGAGCAGCCGCTCGGCGACGATGCCGTTCTCCACCATCGCCGGGGTGCCCCACTCGCTGGTGACCAGCGTGTTGTGCATCAGGTGCCACCACGCGTCGTAGGACAAATACTGGGGGCCACGGTCGGTCTCCCACTTGCCGATGACGTCGAAGGTGTTGTGATCGAGCACCGCGATCCCACCCGGCCCGCCGTCGCCCTCGGCGGTGCCCAGGCAGGAGAGGTAGACCCCGTCCGGGCCGCAGTGCAAGGTGTGCGGGCGGGAGTAGCCGGCTTTCTCGGCCAGCTCTTCGGCGGTGATCGTCTTGACCACCTTCGGGTTCCGGGGATCCGGGTGGGTGTCGGCGATGTGCACGTTGGAGGACCGCAGCCCTGGCATCAGCAGGTACCGGCGGGACAGCCCGGTCATGTCGTGGCCCTCGTGCATGAACGCGCTGCTGCAGGCGTTCCACCCGAAGTGGTGCAGTTCGTCCCCAGTGCCGGGCATGTTCTCCCACCCGACCACGGTGCCGTAGGAGTCAGAGTCCGGGTCGAGGTCGACGACGGTCAACGCATCGGGCCGCTGGGCGTCATGGTCGAAGGCCACCACGTAGGCCAGCATCTCGCGCGGGGCAGCCGCAGCCGCCGCCGGGGACCGGTAGAACGTGGGATCCATCGCCGAGGCCGCTTCAGCGCCGGCCGCATGGTCGTGTCCGTGCTGGCTGTGGTCGGGCTGGGAGTGCTGATCGTCGGGGTTCATGGAGCCTCCTCGGAGGTGCAGAACGATGGGTGGGTCAGGCCTCGTCGAAGATCCGCAAGGCCATGGTCCCGTGGGTGACGGCGGCCCCGGCGCCCAGGCCGGCGGCGATCATGGCGGCCTCGGCGATCTGGGCCTTGGTGGCCCCGGCCTTCTTGGCGTGGGTTACGTGCACCTGGATGCAGTAGGGGCACTGGGAGGAGATGGCGACGCCGACGGCGATCAGCTCCCGGTGGAGTTGGTCGATGGCTCCGCCCTCACGGCCGATCGTGGCGTCGAACCTCGCGAAGGCCTGGCATTCCTGGGGGGCCAGTTCCTTGAACTCGGCCAGCCGTTGCAGGTCCTCGGCGGAGTGGTAGTGGTTTGCCAAGGCTGTCCCCTTCCGAGTCAGGTGATTCAGACGGTACTCCTGATCCGCCCAGCACGTCACGACCATGGCGAAGCCAGGCCCCTCTGTTGAGGGCCGGCCCGCCAAGGCGCTCCACCTCATGGCTGTCCCGACGGTCATGACAGGATCTGCGGTGGTGCGCCGCCGGAGCTCTCCGGGATCCCGGGACCCACCTCCGCGGAAGACGCTCCCGTCCGGGCGTCCTGCGGCAGGGAGCGGAGTCGGGGTGCAACCTGCTCAGACCCGCTCGCAAGGTGACCCGCCCGGGCTTCGGCGCAGGGGCTGCTGCGGGGTCCTGGTAATGAAGCGGCTATCAGGGAGATCTCAGCGTGTGCTCAGTCTTGGGTGCCCACAGTGCCGCACACCGGGCACACGTACCCGTTGGGCGGTCGCCTGAGGGATCCGGGAGCCACGAAATACGGAAGGTGAGGCCATGCTGGAGGTCTTCGGGCTACCTGCCCACATTTTGTTGTTGCACTCGGTGGTCGTATTGGCTCCGCTGGTCGGGGTTGGCGGGAGCCTCTATGCCGTGCGTCCGACCTGGCGGCGGGTGTTGGAGTGGCCGGTGCTGGCGTTGGCGGTAGCCGCCGTGGGGCTGACAGTGCTCACCGCCAGTGGGGGGCCTGGAACACGCACTGGCGGAGAATGCATTGATCGAGGCCCATGCTGAGCAGGGTGAGTTGCTGGAGGTTGCCGCCGGGATCTTCGCTGGCATAGTCGTGGTGGCCGCCGCGGTGACCGGTCCGTGGGTCTCCGTCAGAGTTCCGTTTCTGGCCCGGGTGGGGGCCACACCCGGTGGCTGGTGCTCGGCCTGCAGGTGCTCACCGTGGTCGCCGGGGTGTTTCTGATTTGCCAGACCGTGGTCACTGGCCATTCCGGGGCCCAGGCCGCCTGGTCGGACTGGTGCAGCCGCTGACACCTCGCCCCGGCCCGGAGGCCGCGGGAGAGCCCTTATCGCGGTGCGGGCGAGAAGGCAGGCAGTGGACGGCCGCCACAGCTCACCCCGTCGTGAGCCCCCCCCGGCCGAGGCGTGCCAGGGTGTGGGGTGGGAAAGGACGGTGCCCGATGAGCGGGGTCGTGGAATCCGTCCCGGGCCTGCCCGGTCCTTGGGGCCACGCGCACGTGGGCCGAGTGGCCATGGCGAAGACGGCGGCATTGTTGGGCATAGCCATTCCCAAGGAGGCGGCCATGCTGCTCGGTGCGGTGGTGGCTGGTGGTCACGCCCAGCGGGGCTGGATGGTCGCCGCCGCGGTGATCGGGGCGGTGGAGAAGTCCGCTCTCCGGGTAGCGGCGCGGTTGTGGCTCCCGACATGTGTTGCTCCAGCCTTTCGTGCTGATGGAACCGGCCACCTGGATAGCGGAGGAGGAGATCGGCAACGCAACCGTCTCGGTGCGGTGGCGCGCTCCGGGGTGTGGGATCTCTCGATGAGACTCCCGCACCGGGGCTACTGAAAAATCGACCCCTGGGCCCGACAACCCTTCCGATCCATGCATGCGGATCCTGGCCGGATACGCCAGCGCACACGGATCGACCGCTGTCATCACTCACCGGATCGCCGATGTCCTGCGCCCGCACGGCTGGGCGGTCGACGCCGTGGCGATCCAGGAGATCGTCGATCCCAGCGTCTATGTCGCACTCGTGCTGGGAGGCGCGATCCACAACCATGCGTGGTTACCGGTAGCCACCGAATTCTTCCACCGCCACCAAGGCGTCCTGCGGGCCCGGCCGGTGTGGTTGTTCAGCGAGGGGATGTCCGCTGGCCTACCCCGACCGTTGCGCAGGCCAGGCCGTGCGGCCCGGAAACGCCGGATCGCCGAGGCGTTGCGCGATGTCGTTCGACCGCGTGGTCACGGGCTGTTCTCCGGGGTGGCCCGTCCGGAGCAGTTCCCGCCCTGGTCGGGTGTGCTCGTCAGGACCATGGGCGGCCACTTCGGTGACTACCAGGACGGGGGGCGCGGTCGAAGCTTGGGCCAGGGATAACGCCGGGGAGCCGGCGGCGCATTCCAGTGCCGCTCTCAACAGCTCATGATCCGAAAACCAACACGTGCTCCTTGTCGTGCGCGGCTCTCCCTTGAGCACCCGAACAGTGCCAGTTGAAACCCGTGATGCGAGATCGAACATGGCCTCCTTATCGAAGGACGGTTCCTTGCTCATGTCGACTCTCCAGCCCCGGACGGGGCGAATGGGGCCTCAGGGATCCGTCAATGCGATCGTTCCTGAGTGGGGGCTGTCTGCAGCACCGCACGACGCGAGGCCTTCACGGCCGTGCCCACGACCTTCTCCAGTGGCCCCTGCCCCGCCAGGGTCTGCCACGTGAGGGCGAACAGTACGGCCACGGCCACGTGCACGAGGAACCACTGGTAGGGCTCGTCCTCATGGAGTTCGAAGGACAGGGCCACCAGGTGCGCCGAGTACAGGGTCAGCGTCATCGCCCCCATCGCCGCCAGCGGCCGCAGCCACACCTGGATCCGGCGCGAGGCCAGCAGGAACACCCCCGCACCGTCATGCCGACCCCGAGGCTCCAGGCGATGGACAGCGGAGTGTTCATGTGCGGGGTGGTCACCGCCAACCACCAGGGCGTGCCCAGCCTGTCGACGTCGGGTTCGAAGATCAACGCCCTCGTGACAGCCTCCTCGCCCAGACCGGGCGAGGAGCCGACCAGGTGCTGGAATCCGCCGGCCGCGTACAGCAGGATCCAGGAGGTGAACTGGGCCGCGATCGCGAGGCCCGCCCCGATCATGGCCAGCCGTGCCTGCACATTCATCGCCGGCAGGTCCAGCCGCCCGATGCCCATGCCGGCCAGGATGTACGTCATGTACGCCAGCGCCGGATAGGCGCCCGTGAGCAGCAGCTGCGCCAGCACCGCCGTCGGCTCGGTCAGCAGGTGCTCGAAGGTGGGAGCGGACGAGGGGGGATCCGGCAGCGAGTCCTGCAGTCCCAGGATCAGCAGTGGAGCGATCACCGCGAACACGCCGGCGGCGGCGAACAGGGGCCTCGGGCCCAGGGACAGGAACGGGATGGCCAGCAGGAAGAACATTCCGTAGAACAGCAGGATCCCGTTGGCCGAGGCGTCCTCGGGCATTGCGTAGCCGATCAGCAGGCCCACACAGGCGATCAGCGCTGCCCGCACCGCCAGTCCGATCCGATCGGCGACCAGCTGTCGGCCCTGGTGTGGCCGGGTCTTGCCCGTGGACAGCGCCAGGCCCACCCCGGCCAGCAGCGCGAACAACGCTGCCGAGTCCCCGGCAAAGAGCAGGTAGCTCCACGTCGGGTCACCAGTGGCGTCGTTCTCCTCCGGCAGGATGTGCACGGCGATCAACCCGATCAGCGCCAGGCCACGGGCCGCGTCCACACCGACCAGGCGCAGCGAGCCGTTCCCTTTCCTGGGGTGACCGACGGCGTGACCGGGCGGCTGACGACCATTGAACTCCACACTGCTGCTCATCACGACTCCTTTTCGGGCTGCTCGCACCCGAGTGGAATACAGCACCGATGAAGAGGGACCCCTAGCAGGTCCGATCCCCGTGCGCCGGTCCTGTCCTCACGCACGCACCTCTCACCAGTGCTGGACCCCACTATGGGGAGCCCCAGTGGCGGACACGTCAAGACCACATGGAGAATGGATCAAGAAAGCGGCCGGCCCCACAGCCTTCCGCGTTTCTGCCCCTGACCCGCTAGGTCAGCTCTGTCGGTGATTTCTCGCCATGGCCACAACACCTGTCTGAAGCAAATCCGTCAACAGCATCGCTGAGAAAGTTTGGCCATCTGATCGACCGGGCTCTTGATCCGGCGATTCGAGGTGACAGGGTTTACGTATGGCCCGGTGAGGGGCCTGCGTGTTGCGGGGGAGTTTGTGAGCGGGACAAAAACGCTTTCTGGTGTCGCAACGCTTCCGCTTGGGTGCACCGCCTCCGGTCATGTCCCTATGAGACGACGTACTGCGGCCAGACCGTCCGGGGTGCCTGGCCAGTGTCGTTGCAGCGCCTGTGGGACGGCTGCACGGGCCACCGAACGCAGCACGACCAGGACGACTACTGCGTCATCGGCGTATCCCAGGACGGGGATGAAGTCCGGGACCAGATCGAAGGGCAGTGCGAGGTAGGCGAGCAGGAGAAGCAGTCGCACGCGCACGCCTCGGGGAAGTGAACGGTCACCGGCCAGTCGCTTGATGAGTCGGAGCACATCCGGCAGCAGCCGCAGGGCTTCGCGCAACCCGGTCTGATTCGGTGTGGCCCTCCACAGCACGATGAGCAGCATCAGCCACAGCAGCAGCAGGGTCCCGAGGACCCCCACCAGTGTTGGCCAGGTCGAGCTCCACCACGATGACATGGCAATCCGTTCCATCCCCTCGCTCTGGGCGTTGCTGACTCCATGAGGCGTGAGGTTTGTCCTGAGAGGTAGCTCTCACGCTCCCCATCCGGGAAGACCTCGACGTGCTTGACAGTACCCTTTGCTGTCTCTGATCTGACCGCTTTGAGCTACCTGGAGTAGCTTCCCCTAGGGCGCTAGCCGCTCGCTCCACGGGACTCACAACGACGATCGGTACCCGCTGCCTGATGGGGAGGCAGCGCATTTAGACCTGGTCTCAAAACCTGATCGGTCGTTGGCCACCCGCCTGGGAGCGGTTCACAGTGCCTGCATGACGAGGAGCGCGCAGTCGTGGATGGTCGACTGCAATGTGGGAGCTGATCGCCCCGCTGATCCCTCCCCAGCCACCACCTCGAGGGCCCGGTGGGCGACCCCGGATCGAGGACCGGGCGGCCCTGGAGGGGATCCTGTTCGTGCTCCACACTTCGGTGCTGGTGGCGGGATCTGCCCCCGGCTCTGGGGTGCGGATCCGGGCGCACCACCTGGCGCCGGTTGCGCGAGTGGCAGGAGGCCGGGGTGTGGGAGAAGCTGCACCGCGCCGTGCTCGAGGAGCTTTCCGAGGAGGAGATTCTCGACGGGTCGCGGGCCAGCATCGACACGGTGTCGGTGGGCCGCCAAAGTCGACGCCCGCTCCCGGGTGGCGTTCGGCCCCGCCATGATCGCCGGAGCCCTCGGGGTCCTCCT
>NZ_BAAGPL010000003.1:241157-242150 GCF_054784195.1 Kocuria himachalensis | reverse complement strand
TCAACCGAATAAAACATCCGGTATCAACAAACATGGCACACTATTGAGTTCTCAAACAACAGACCAGCAACCAGGCACCACACCCGGAAACCGTGTTGGAATTCTTTTTCGCTCGGTTCTCGCGATCTCTCGCTTTCCCCGCGGCGACCTCCTCAGCTTATCCCCATCTTCTCCGCTTCCCCAAATCGCTTTTCCGTCGCTCGGCGACGGTCAGTTCTTCGGGTGGAGAATTCGTGGATCTGCCGGATTCGGCGCCGTGGGCCGCAACGATTCCTCGTTGCTGCCCGAAACAGCTCCACCAGCGTACCCGACCCTAGCTCGGCCGACAAGCTGACTGCCACCGCGCAGCGGTGATCGGCTTGATGGTTCAAGGAGGTTCGGTCCGCCGGATTCGGCGTTGCCGTCCAGGGCGATCTCTCGCGTCCCTTGCGGCGACTCGGAATACATTACACAGGCCCCGGAGGACCGTCAAAACCCGCGCCGGGCCGGGCCGGAGTCCCCCGGTCACCGCTCTGCGCTCCCCCGATCGCGGCAGGAGCGTGCGGCCGGGGCTGCGGTGGCGGCAGTGCGTAGGCTGATGGAACACCGATGCCCCGACCCGAAAGGACAGCAGATGAGCACCTCACCGGAAGAGCTGCCGGAGACTCCCGACGCCTACGAAGGCGCCGCCGAGGTCGATCCCGAGCACTGGCGCGAGGACCCGCTGATCGAGGGCGAAGAGGCCGGCGTGCCGGACGAGCGCGTGGACCCCGAGCACCCGGTGGTCCCCTCGGAGCAGGAGCTCCGGGACGAGACGGCGGAGGCCCGCTACGAGGCGGGCGACGAGCAGGTCCCGCCCGAGGAGCCCCGCATGGGCGAGGCGATCGCGGACCTCGACGTCCCCGAGGATCCCGCGTTCGAGGACGAGATCGACTCGAGCAACGACTCGTTCCACGGCGGCGCCGACCTCTGAGCCCCCACCGGACCGAGCACGGCGGCGCCCCGGCCTCGACG